>JBHAFS010000073.1:0-5866 GCA_041856205.1 Prevotella sp. | reverse complement strand
GCGCCATGGGCAAGGATTGCCCTGATGGCCGAGCGATGCCTGTCTTATGCAAAGACAGTGCGAGCAAGCGCCATGGGCAAGGATTGCCCTGATGGCCGAGCGATGCCTGTCTTATGCAAAGGTAGATAAAATATTGCTTCCTACGTAAATACTTCTATTATTTTTTTTGCCCAATGCAAAAAAGACACCCACATCTCATAACATATTCTAAAAAACTTGAGACAGAGATGAGAAGAAAGTAATGTAATGTCAACCGATTGACGTGAGTGGCCCCACACACTTCATATTCTTGTGCAGATAACAATTACCATGGTGGCGTAAGGCACCTGACATACCAGGGGGCGTTGCCAAGATACAGACGAATAACAGCTGCTTATTCTTTTCTCCGCTCGCCTGTGGCGAATCTCAGAATATATAAGAATATCATTTCTGTGAGAAGCTCATCGCAGAATATCTCACTGGACCCGCTAGCGGGTCTCATGAGAGAATATCATGCTTCGGGGCAGGTGCGTTGGAACATCCATCGGCTAAACTATACCTCCCTGAGGCATGACACCTAGGAGCATTTATCTACAGCGTGCCGCATAGCGGCATGTGTCAAGCCGTAGGCTCTTGCTCATCCTCTCACCTCAACCGCCTATTTCCTTTATATCGTTTATTGCACTGTTGCGTTTAAAGCACTGTTGCGTTTATTGCGAGAAGCCCCACCGCGCCAGCCTCACCCGCCCCTTGGGGAGGGCCGGGGAGAGGCCTCCCTACTCGGCGTTCTTCTGCTTGATATAGTCGCCGAAGGCCTTGTCGAAGGCATCATACTGCGCCTGACTCATATTCTTGAGCGTGCCGCGCAATCCTTTATAATATGTCACCACCCTACGGTGAACCGCCTCACTGCCACCCCCCCGGGCATAGAGCTTGTCGATGTCGATATGCATCTGTGGCACCAGCGTGCCTAGGAAGGCCAACTCGCCGGTGTACTGCGCCTCGCCGGCCGCGATGTCTGCGGTGGCAGGTGCGGCCGCGGCATTGTCGGTATCGGCAGGAGTGGTGGCAGCCGTCTCTTGCTGCGTGGCAGCGTCGGTGGGCGTTGTAGCGGGGGCCGTCTGCGTGGTGTCGGCCACAGAGGCCGTGCCCTCAGTGGCCGTGCCCAGGTTCAGTCCGCCGTTGTTGAAAAACCACACAAAGGCCGCCAGGGCCAAGGCCACAAACACAGCGATGGCCACCGCCATCTTCTTGTTTGATGCGCTGGGCGTGGGCTCGCTGTTGCTGACACGACTGCTGCGCGTGGCGCGGCGATGCTCCAGGGCGTCTACAAACGCCTCGGTGTCTACAAACCGCTCGCTTCGCCCATAGCTGCAACAGCTTTTGATTACATCATCATATTCAGGCCCCAGGTTCATGGCCCGGGCGATGGCGCCCAGCGAGTAGATATCGGCACGGGCATCCAGTCCGATGGTGCCGTCCTTGGCCTCGGGGGCGATGAACGACAGCCCGTCGCCCCTCTGCTTGAGCGTGTCGGCATAGCGCAGTCGGAAGTTGAGCACCTTCACCTCATCGCCCTTGCTGGTGACAAAGATGCTCTGGCTGTCGAGTGCCCCATGCACCATACCGTTGCGGTGCAGATACCCCAGCGCGTCGGCAATCTGCCGCAACACCCGCTTGCACTCGTCGACACTATGCTCCTCCTGCAGATAGGCACCGAGGTTGCGCGCCGGTTCCCACTCCATGAGCAGACTATTGCCGTAGGGCTCCACCTCCTTGAGTGCCAGATATTTCATGATGTGGGGATGCTCAAGCTCATGGCACCTGTCGTACTCTCGCTGCAGGGCCTTCTGCTGTTGCGGTTTGTCGCGATAGGCGCTGTTCAGTCCGACGAGGAGCACCGACTGTCCATTCTCCTTTCCGGTCACCAAGAGGTTGATGCCGGAAGTCTTGATTTCATTAGTCTCTGTCATGATATGTATGTTTTTGGGATGCTTGATACTGTCTGCTAACGGTATGCCATGCGTCTTCGTAGCGTAGGCTTAGGGCTGCTGCTCCTCCATGGGGAAGAGTCCGTAGAGGCTGGCGTCGATCATGTCGGTCACCTTGCGGAAGTCTTCGGGGTTGTCCTCGAAGCTCAGGTTGTCGCCGTCGATGATGATGAGCTCGCCCTTGTAGTCTTTGATCCAGTCTTCGTAGCGGCGCTGCAAGCCCGTGAGGTAGTCGATGCGGATGCTCTTCTCGAAGCTGCGGCCGCGCTTCTCGATGTGGTTCACCAGCGTAGGGATGGATGAGCGGATGTAGATCATGAGCTGCGGCAGCTTCACCAGCGACATCATCAGGTCGAAGAGGTCGGAGTAGTTGGCGAAGTCGCGGTCGCTCATATATCCCTGGTCGTGCAGGTTGGGTGCGAAGATGCGCGCATCCTCGAAGATGGTGCGGTCTTGGATGACCGTCTCGTCGCTCTGCGCGATCTTCACCACCTCCTTGAACCGTTTGTTGAGGAAGTAGACCTGGAGGTTGAACGACCAGCGGTTCATGTCGTGGTAGAAGTCGTCGAGATAGGGATTGTCGTCCACCGGCTCGAACCGTGGGGTCCAGCCGTAGCGTTTGGCGAGCATCTTGGTGAGCGTGGTCTTGCCACTGCCTATATTTCCTGCGATAGCGATGTGCATGATGGTGTTGTGTGTTAGATGTTGGGTGATGGGTGTTGAGCTTATGATTGTTGGAGGGTTGTCAGATGCCTGCCACGGGGCTGAAGAGCGAGTGGTCGTCGTTGCGGATGTCGGCCAGCTGGGCGTCGATGCGGCTGATGACCGAGGCAAAGTCTTCGCGCGAGTGCAGGAAGTCGAGCCTGTCGACCTCGATGGTGAGCACGCGCCCCTGGTAGGTGTTGTTGACAAACTCCTCGTAGCGGTCGTTGAGGTTTTGCAGATAGTTGAGCTGTATGTTCTGCTCATACTCGCGGCCCCGCTTGTGGATATTGTCCACCAGATGGGGCACCGAGGCCTTGAGATATACCATGAGGTCGGGCTCGTGGGCCACCATCATCATCGAGTCGAAGAGCCCCATGAAGGTGTCGAAGTCGTCGTCGCTCATGTTGCCCATGGCGTAGTTGTTGGCGGCGAAGATATACACGCCCTCGAATATCGAGCGGTCTTGTATGATGGTCTCTGTGGACCGTGAGATCTCGAGCAGGTCGCGAAACCGCTCCTTAAGGAAGTACACCTCCAGGTTGAGGGCCCACCGTTTGAGGTCTTTGTAATAGTCTTCGAGATAGGGGTTGAAGAGCACCTTCTCCAGCCGGGGCGTCCACCCGTAGTGGCGCACCAGCATGTTGGTGAGTGTGGTCTTGCCGCATCCGATGTTTCCTGCGATGACAATATGCATGCGTTATTTTCTCAATGCCAGGTTATAATTATAGTAATTGTTGTCGCCCGTGATGTCGCGCACCACCTTGAGGAAGGGCGGGAAGTTGACACTCTCGGTATCGGTGATGCCCTTGGTCTCGAGGATCACCAGTCCGCCGAGCTGGTCGAGATAGGTGTCGAGCTCGAAGTACTGCCCCTTCCAGATGAAGCTCTTGCGCTTCTTGCGTATGGTGTGACGATAGGGGTCGGCCTGCGAGAGCAGCGACTCGTAGAGCGCGTTGCTCACCTGCCGCTCGGTCTCCACCTGCTTGTTGCCGTCGACGGTCTTCTTCATCGTGTGTACGTTCACGCGCTTGCCGTTGCCCCACTGCCGGTGGCGCAGCCTCACCTCGCTGTCGGGGTCGGCCACGAGGTAGGTCTGGGTGATGTCGCTGTCGATGGTCTGCGGCATGGTACCCGTCACCTCGACGATATACTTGCGCTCCTCGGTGATGGGCTGCGGCAGTCCGAGCACGCTCGAGATCTCCATGAGCACCCGGTTGAGCTTGGTGTCGAAGTCCTGGTGGTTGTTGATGACGCGCAGGTGGGGATGTCCGCTCCAGGCGTGTATCACCTTCTTGTCGAGCTCGCGGGCCAGCTCGATGCCCTCGGTGCGCTCCTTGTTGGTCGAGAGGGTGTAGAACTCCTCGGCACCGTCGGCGGCCGACACCAGGTGGAGCACGGCGTCGTAGCGGTTGATGAGGGCTTGCGTGGTGGTCTGGGCCAGAGAGGTGATCTCGTCCCACATCTCGCCATCCATATAGGCCGAGATGTCCATGGCCCCGCGGTCGCAGATGATGACGGCCGGCTCGTCCACCTGACTGGCAATCTGGGTGAACTTGTCTTCCAGCAGCAGCTGCACCTCCAGGGTGGCCTTCTCGCCTTCGTAGAAGAAGTTGTGGTTCGTGGTGAGATAGTCCATGCCGGCCTGCTGGAACAGGGTGGGCACCTCGGGAATGGTGAACACCTTGAAGCCCAGGCTGGAGAAATGGTCGATGACCTTGACCAGAGCGGTGGTCTTTCCGGCGCACGGACCACCCGTGAGCACGATCTTCTTGATATCTTTCATTGATGCTGGCGTGTCGCAAATGTTGGCAATACTGAGCAAAGTTAAGCAAATAGTCTTAACCAGCCAAGAAAACACAGACATAAATTTGTCGGCAACCGTATCTTTAGATGTGCAACAAGTTTCTGACCACCAGCCACACCCCAAACGAGACGATATAGCCCCACACCAGCCAAGGGCTCTCTACCACCCGTGCCACCTTGCGTTTGGTGGCACCCGCGGGCATGAGCCATACACCTGCCAGGCACAGCGTGTAAGGCAGTGCGTAGAGCAGGAAATAATTATAATGTATAGCCTCGCGCACACGCCCATGGAGCAGCGCATGCAAAAAACGCTGGAAGCCGCAGCCCGGACAGTCGAAGCCGGTGAGGAGCTTGAACGGGCACTTGGGAGCCAGCACGCTGCGGGCAGGGTCGAACAGGTAGAGCGCCACGCCCACCAAAGCGACGACCGCTGCCAGCAGTGCCAGTTTCTTCATGTCGAGGGGGTTAGTTGCCCATCATTTTGGGGAGCACGGCCACCCCGTAGACAACACCATAGATAATCTGGCATACCAGACCCACTACGGCGGCGATGATAGCCCATTTCTTGGCGTTCTTCGAGGCCTGCTCGGCAGCCTCATACTGCTTGCCCATATACAGGCCGTTGACCTTGGCCGCATAGACGATAGACACGATGCCCAGGGGCAGACAGCAGCACAGGGTGCTGAGGATGGCAATCACCAGATAGTTGTTGGGCTGGGCGGGAGCGGGCTCGCTCGTCTGCGCCGCAGAGGCATAGCCCTGCTGTGGCTGGTAACCTTGCGTGTTCTCGAAATTCTGACCTGGGTTCTGAAAATCTTGCATAATGTTAAGTTTTTATGGTTAGTACATTTCGTTCATCCGATTTTGGAATATTATCAAAACATGTTCATTGTTCTTGCAGTAGGGGTCAATGCCATTGCAGCCACCATACACTGTGATTGCCGTTGCAGTTCACCGTCATTGCAGCTGCAGGTCATTGGCTTAGCCACTGCAAATATAAGGATTTATATCAAAACCACCAACTCTTTTGTCAAAAATCTTCACCCACTGCCGCAGATTGCTTATGTTTTTCGGTCCATTGGTTTACGCCCGCAAATGGCGCAGATAAGCCCCGGCCCGCCCTGAAGCCCCTCCCTGGAGCCCCTCCCCAGCCCCCCCCTGGAGCCCCTCCCCAACCCTCCCCAAGGGGCGGGTGAGGCTCGCGCGATGGGGAGCTCGTAGAGACTAGTGATGGGGTGTGCAGGTTCCGTGACATCCGCTCATCGCGACGCGATGCTTCGTGTAATAGTAGCGTGCCAGAGGAAAATTCGTGAAATCCGTGTAATTCGTGGTTAAAAATAACCAAGCGAAGGGTGGTTATCTCACGCAGGTGCTTTTGGGGCACTCAG
>JBHAFS010000072.1:0-45109 GCA_041856205.1 Prevotella sp. | reverse complement strand
TATGCGGGCATAACGACTGAGTGAATGTTCGTGCCAGCGAGTGTCATCGAGCTTGCTCGTTTGACCGAGCGCAGCCGAACTTCAGCCGCAGGCTAACCGGCTATTTGAGCCGAAGAGAGTCCGAAAGATGGCAAAACGTAACCCATTATTTAATCATTTTGTTTCGGTGGTAATTAATAGAACTCACCTATGTTTGTTGGATAATGTTTTTGGCGATGGGAGCCTGCCGCTGATAGAACAGCAGCTGCTCGGCCTCGGTCACAGGCTCGTAGTCGGCCAGTATTCGTCCGATACGTTCCACGTCGGCCGGTATCGAGAGCTTGGCCTTCTTTCGCGCAGCAATGCTCTTTCTGATCTCGAAGGCGGCGCGTGTGGGTTCGGGCATCTGCAGCAGGGTGGCCAGATGATATCGGTTGGCCACGTTGAAGGCCTCCTTCGGCTGGCGGGCGATGGCCTGGCAGAGCAGCGCCACTTTATCCCTGGGATCGGTCATGAGCTGGGCCAGTTCGGCGTAGAGGTAGCTGTCTTGGTAGCGTTGCAGCAGTCGCTTGTAGAGGGTTACAGCCTGTGTCTTGAGTTTCACGCGGGCATAGAGCTGTGCCAAGTGCCTGAGATTGTCTTTGTTGCTGGGATTGATTTGCAGCGCCTTGCGGAAGAACGGCATAACACCCTTGATGTATTCGTCCGACCGCTCGGCGATGCCTGTCATCAGTCGGTTGGTGATGCGCTGCCCCAGCGAGGGTACGATGCGTCCGTTGTGGCGTATGCCGTCCCAGTCGCTGTCGGCCAGTCGCATGGCGTAGGGCACGAAGTAAGCCAGGTTGAAGTTGACAATGACCTTGTCGAGGCTGAGGGCATCGTGTATGATGGCTTTGTTGGCCTCAAGGTCGTTGTCGCTCATCTGCGGATAGAGCTGCGTCATGGTATAGAGCAAGCGGCGGGCCTCGTCAATGTTTCCCGCTCTGACAGCCTTCTTAAAGCTCTCGTGATATGTCCAAAACTCTTTCATAACTGTTGCAACCTTGCTCTGATGCAAACATACGCATTTTTTTTGGAATAATTGTCAGCGGCTTCGATAAATTATGTTTTTCGTTCACGTTAATAATGTAGAATGAGCGTGCGGAAGACATTTATTTTTCGTATATTTGCATGGTAAAGCTATGAACATATCAGAAGACATCATCAGTAAGGAGACGGAGCGCGTGCAGAGCATGTTCCGTTATTGGGAGAGATATATGGAAGAGCAGGTGCAGTTCTGGGATATTCCCGGTGGCCCTGAGATCCACGCCGGCAGCCATTGCGAGCGCGTGCTGCTCCATGCCCTTCGCATCGGCGAGGCGCAGGGGCTCAAGCTGCGTGCGCTGATAGCCCTGGCCCATGCCTCCATCTTCCACGACACCCGCCGCAAGGACAACTATCTTGACGTGGGGCATGGCGATCGTGCAGCTGAATACTACCAGGAGCATTGCGAGAAGGCCAAGCTCCACTTCCTGCCCGAGGCCTACGCCGCCATCAAGTACCACGACCGCGACGATGCTCTGGGCGAAGACTATGTCATTCGCGAGGGCAAGAGCGAGGTGGCCGAGTGGCTCGCGGTGTTCCGTGCCTTCAAGGATGCCGACGCCCTCGACCGGCTTCGGCTGGGCACCTGGTGCTTGGACATCAATTTCCTGCGCACCGACGAAGCCAAGGGCATGGTCGACTATGCGCAGCACTTGGTGGAGCAGACCACTGACCCCGAGGCCCTGAAGCGCACCTACGACATGTTGAGCCCGTTCAATCCCGCCCTGAAAGACAAGGGGGAAAACGACTGAGCCCTGCCTCTCATCGTCGAGCAGCAGGGCCCAGTGGCGTTTCGCGGCGCCACGCCGTTGGCCCGTGGCTTAGTAGGATGCCGAGCAAGGCACGCCCGCGGCCTGCACCATGGTGCAGATGCGGTCGAGCTCCTCGTGCGATGCCTTCCGCAGCTGTTTGTCGGGTGTCTCGCGGTCGATGGTATAGATCATCACGCTCCGGGGCCTGATGTCTTTCAGTGCTTTGATCCATGGCAACACATAGTCGTCCCCCGTATTGTCGGTGCCGTCGCCCTTCATGAACATGGTCTGTACGATGAGCTTTCCGTCAAACATTTTCATTTGTTCAATCACCTTGTTCACGTCGTAGGACGGTTGCGTGGGGCGGTCCACACGCCTGATGTAATCGTTGTCGACGGTGTCGAGCTTGAGGATGTTGTTGTCTACCTTCATCAGCGCCTGGCGTATGCGCTCTCTGCCGATGAACGTGGCGTTGCTCAGCACGCTGATTTTGGCCTGTGGGCACCATCTGTCGCGTAGCCGTATGGTGTCGTCGATGATTTCGGGGAAACGGGGGTGGCTGGTGGGCTCACCGTTTCCCGCGAAGGTGAGCACATCGGGCTGCAGCCCCTCTTGGTGCATCTTGATGAGCTGCAGCTCCAGTGCCTCAGCTACCTCTTCGCACGAGGGGTGATGGGTGCGTGTGCGGCGGTCGCCATTGAACCCACACTCGCAGTAGAGGCAGTCGAAGGTGCATATCTTGCCGTCGGAGGGCAGGAGGTTGATGCCAAGGCTCAGTCCCAGGCGGCGACTGTGAACGGGTCCGTAGATGGGACTTGGGAAAATGATGGTACTCATAATGACTTGTAAAATAGTTTGACACCATGCCTTTGCTCTTGCTCTGCTCATGATGCAGTGGGCAGTGGCTGGTGGTCGAGTCTTGTGCAAAGTTAATGAAAAACTCGAAATGACGAAGGGCTGTCGCGTATTATTTGGTTAATGCACGTTAAAGGCTCGTTTTATTACCATTATTTTGTTACTTTTGCAGCAAATTTGCATAGCTATTGCCAGTTTGGAAATGGGAAAGAAACGTATCAAAGAAGGCGGGCGTTCCGGGCGTCTGCAGTCTATCACTCTTTGTATCAGTACCGCTTTGGTACTGATTTTACTGGGACTTGTTGTATTTTCTACGCTTTCGGGGCGCAATCTGTCGTCTTACGTGAAGGAAAACCTCATCGTGACCATGATGCTCGACCAGGACATGACCGACACCGAGGCGCTCTCGATGTGCAAGGGCCTTCAGCAGCGCCCTTATATCAAGGCCCTTCACTTCATCAGCAAGAAGCAGGCGCTGGCTGAGGCCACCAAGGAGATGGGTGCCGACCCCTCTGAGTTCACCGACGGTGTGAACCCCTTCCCCTCGTCGGTGGAGCTCACGCTGCGCAGCGACTATGCCAACAACGACTCGCTGAAGTGGATTTCCAAGGAACTGAAAAAATACCCGAAGGTGGCTGAGATCAACTATCAGAAGGATCTCATCGAGACCGTCAACCGCAACCTCACCAAGGTGGGTCTGGTGCTGCTGGTACTGGCCGTGCTGCTCACCTTCGTATCGTTCTCGCTCATCAACAATACGGTGAGGCTTAGCATCTACAGCCGTCGCTTCTCCATCCACACCATGAAACTTGTGGGCGCCTCGTGGGGCTTCATCCGCGGCCCCTTCGTGCGCATGGCAGTGCTTATCGGCCTGTTGGCGGCCTTCTTGGCCGTGGCGGTGCTGGCTGGCTGCATCTACGCCCTCTACCGCTACGAGCCAGAGATCCTGACGGTGGTGACATGGGAGGTCATGGCCATCACCGCCGCCTCCATCTTCCTCTTTGGTATCATCATCACGGCTCTCTGCGCCAATATCTCGGTCAACAGGTTCTTGAAGATGAAGGCCGGCGATCTCTACAAGATCTGAGGCGGAGCTACACAATCACAGCAACTGAAATAACAAAACACATAAATGGACAAAAGAAATTTGGCATTCGACCGCACCAACTTCATCCTGTTGGGCATCGGCTTTGCGATAGTCGTCATCGGGTTCATCCTTATGAGCGGCAGTAGTTCCTCAGAGCAGGCTTTCAATCCTGACATCTTCAGCGTTAGGCGCATCAAGGTAGCCCCTGTGGTGTGCTTCGTAGGTTTCATCTCGATGATCTATGCCATCATCCGCAAACCCAGCGACGGCCGGCACGAGCCAATGGGCCTGTCTGAGGAGGAGCAGCAGGGTGCTGCTTCTGCGCAGGAACAAAACGCATAACCGCCTCTGCCGATGGATTTACTACAGACTATCATCATAGCCATTGTAGAGGGGCTCACCGAGTTTCTCCCGGTGTCGTCGACGGGTCACATGATCATCACCCAGAAGTTGCTGGGTGTGTCGGAGGGCGACCCCTTTGTTCATGCCTTCACTTTCATCATCCAGTTTGGAGCTATCCTCTCGGTGGTGTGCCTCTACTGGAAACGCTTCTTCCAGATGCGCAACCGCCAGGAGCTCACGGATAAGCTCAAGCTCTACGGCCTGCTCATCGTGGGTGTGCTGCCCGCGGTGGTCATCGGCCTTGCGGCGAAGAAAAGCGGGTTGCTTGACTGGCTGCTCGACTCGGTGCTCGTGGTGGCCATCATGCTCGTGGTGGGTGGTGTGTTCATGCTCTTCTGCGACCGGCTGTTCGACAAGGGCAGCGAGCAGAATGAGGTGACGTGGCAGCGTGCGCTGAAGATCGGATTCTTCCAGTGCATCTCCGTCATCCCTGGTGTGAGCCGCAGCATGGCTACCATCGTGGGTGGAATGCAGCAGCGCCTCACACGCAAAAGTGCGGCCGAGTTTTCGTTCTTCCTGGCTGTGCCCACCATGGCCGGTGCCACGCTGCTCGACCTCATCGATATGTTCGGCGAAGACACCGCCTGGGCAACCTCACACAACATCACCATGCTCATCGTGGGCTGCGTGGTGGCCTTCATCGTGGCTATCCTGGCCATGAAATGGTTTGTGGCCTTCCTCACCAAGTATGGCTTCAAGGCCTTCGGCTGGTATCGCATCGTGGTGGGAGCCATTATCCTGGCCATGTTGCTGATGGGTTATGACCTTAATATGGTGGGCTGAAGCAGATGGATTTCATAGAAGGAGCAATCTTCGCCATCGACAAGCCCTACGGCATGTCCAGTTTCGGGGCGCTGGCCCATGTGCGCTACGTGCTCTCGCACCGCCTGGGGCGTAAGGTGAAGATAGGACATGCAGGCACGCTCGACCCTCTGGCTACGGGTGTGCTGGTGCTGTGTACTGGGAAGTGTACCAAGCAGATCGAGGAGCTGCAGTCGCATACCAAGGAGTATACGGCGACGTTGCAGCTGGGTGCCACCACGGCGAGTTACGACCGCGAGCATACGGTTAACCACACCTATCCCTGCCGTCACATCACGCGCGAGCGCATCGTCCAAACGCTGCCGCAGTTTGTGGGCGACATCGAGCAGATACCGCCCACCTACAGTGCCGTGAAGGTAGCTGGCAAGCGTTCATACGACATGCGCCGTAAGGGGCACGACGTGACGCTGCAACCCAAGCATGTGCGCATCGACGAGATCGAGCTTTTGGACTTCGATCCCGCGCGCATGCAGCTATCTATACGTGTGGTGTGTGGCAAGGGCACGTACATCAGGGCCTTGGCCCGCGACTTGGGACGTGCACTCGATAGTGGCGCTTTTCTCACCGAACTGCGACGTACGCAGGCCGGCGACGTCAGGGTGGAGGGGTGCATCGATTTCGATCGTTTCGGCCAATGGATGGAAGAACAACTACAATCTAAAGATACTTAATAAGAAAAAAATCAGTAACAGAAAAACAAGGATATGAAGTTATCACAATTCAGATTCAAATTACCTGAGGACCAGGTAGCCCTTTATCCCCACAGCTTTGTGCGCGAGTTTACGAACGACGACGGCACGAAGGGCTCGTTCCGCGTCACCCGGCAGGACGAGGCCCGCCTGATGGTGCTACACCGTACCACAGGCGAGATAGAGATGTTCAAGAAGAGCAAGAAGGGTGAACCCGTGGAGGGCGACTATCTCGATTTTAGAAATATCCTTGACTATTTTGACGAGGGCGACACCTTCGTGCTGAACGACACCAAGGTGTTCCCCGCGCGTCTGTATGGCACCAAGGAGAAGACCGATGCCAAGATCGAAGTGTTCATTCTCAGGGAGCTCAACGAGGAGACCCACCTGTGGGACGTGCTTGTGGAGCCCGCGCGTAAGATCCGCATAGGCAACAAGCTCTTCTTCGACGAGGTGGGCACGATGGTGGCCGAGGTCTACGACAACACCACCAGCCGCGGCCGCTCGCTGAGGTTCCTCTACGATTGCTCGCACGAGCAGTTCAAGCGCGACCTCTTCGCCCTGGGCGAGGCCCCGCTGCCCGTCTACATCCTCAACGGGCGCCCCGAAGACCCGTCGATGCGCAACATGCACGTGCACTCGCGCGCCACGGCCGAGGACATGGACAACTTCCAGAGCATCTTCGCCAAGAACGAGGGTGCCGTCACCGCTGCTGCCACAGGGCTCCACTTCAGCCGCGAGCTCATGAAGCGCATGGAGATTAAGGGCATCAACACCGCCTTCATCACCCTGCATTGCGGATTGGGCAACTTCTCGCCCATCGAGGTTGAAGACCTCACCAAGCATAAGATGGACTCCGAACAGATGATTGTGGGTCACGAGGCCTGCGACATCGTCAATCGCACCAAGCAGTCGGGACATCACGTCTGCGTCGTGGGCACCAGCGTGGCCAAGGCCACAGAGACGGCCGTGGGCACCGACGGACTGCTCAAGGAGTATGACGGCTGGACGAGCAAGTTTATCTTCCCGCCCTACGACTTCGGGCTTGCCGACTCGATGGTGGCCAACTTCTACCATCCGGAGTCTACGCTGCTGATGTCGACGGCGGCCTTCGGCGGCTATGAAAACGTGATGAAGTGCTACGACCTTGCCGTGAAGCACGGCTATATGTTCGGATGTTTCGGCGACAGTCTGTTGATTGTCGATTAGGACTATCATTTTTTTGTTTACCATTGCTCATCATGTAGGTTTCATCATCGGTGGCCCCTCAGCGGGCATCAAGCGGGTTGGAACCCACATGATGATTTTTGTTTCATAGCAAGTGTTACATCAGGTTTATCTGAGCCTCGGCGCCAACATTGGCAACCGCAAGCGAACAGTGAGGCAGGCCGTGGAGCTCATCGCAGAACAGGTGGGTGAGGTGGTGCGGCAGTCGTCACTCTATGAGACGGAGCCGTGGGGCTTTGCCTCGCCCAACAAGTTTATCAACGTCTGCGTGTGTTGCCGCACCGAGCTCACGCCGCGCCAGGTGCTTGAGGCCACGCAGCGCATCGAGCGGCAGCAGGGGCGCACGAGCAAGACGGTGGACGGTGCGTATCACGACCGCATCATCGACATCGATATCCTGCTCTACGACGACATACGGCTCGACGAGCCCGACCTGCACATCCCGCACCCGCACATGAACGAGCGTGAGTTTGTGTTAAAGCCATTGAGCGAGATCATCGTGAAGTGATGCTTTACGGTCTTTGGTGGTATTTCGTGGTAGGTGGTATTCGCTTTGCGCTGCCCGGTTGGTTTGTCGGCAGGCCTTGGGCGGCAGGGTTGCATCTTCTGGGGTGGGAGTTGAAGGAGGGGGCTCCGCCATATCATGGCGGAGAACGACGTGCCGCTCATGTGCGTGTGGGAGATGAAGGGCGCGTGTGTGGGAGATGGATGCCACCTTATGTGACGCTGTGGCGCATCTCACCGATGAAGATTAAAAGATTAAAAGTGTTATCGCACAAGGCCCATCGCGTGAGCCAAAAAATTGCGGAAATCCCCGAGCGGCTGCGAGGGGCAACAAGTACCGCATGAGCCAAAAATATGCGCCATCTGCGTCATCTGCGAGCGAATAAAACCCCACCGCGCGAGCCCCGCCGCGAGTCAACCACTCTCCATCCTCGAAAAAACCTCTCCCCAACTTATCCTACACAAAAACCGTGCTCCGGATAATCTGGAACACGGTTTGTGTAATTTCTATATCTTTGCCTCTCTGCTTGGTGCTCCCCTCCTAGCGGAGGGGCTAGGGAGGCTGTTGTTGAGACCCTTACTTACGCAGACCCAGAGCCTTGATAATGGCGCGATAGCGGTTGATGTCGCGGTCCTTCAGGTAGTCGAGCAGGGCACGACGCTTACCTACGAGCTGTGTCAGCGAGCGGGTAGTCACGAAGTCCTTATGGTTGGCCTTCACGTGCTCGGTGAGGTGCTGGATGCGATAGGTGAACAGCGCAATCTGGCTCTCAGCAGAGCCTGTGTCGGTGTTCGACTTGCCATACTGGCCGAAGATCTCTTCTTTCTTTTCCTTGTTGAGATACATGTTCTTGTTTTGATTAATGGTTGTTGCATCATCACATCCTTCTGTCGCACGACGGCCTTAATCACAACCGCGGCGGCATCGAATGCATCGGATTTTCCGAAAATGCGGTGCAAAGTTACCAAAAAGATTTCAGACAACAAGAATAATTCCAATCTTTTTTTGTAATTTTGCAAACAATATCAGTATATGCACAACTTTAAGGTAAAAAAATGCAAGACATTCGTAACATCGCAGTAATTGCGCACGTAGACCACGGCAAGACAACGCTGGTCGACAAGATGATGCTCGCTGGAAAACTGTTCCGTGACGGCCAGGACAACAGCGGCGAGGTGCTCGACGCCAATGATCTCGAGCGCGAGCGAGGGATAACCATTCTGTCAAAGAACGTTTCCATACAGTGGAAAGGCGTAAAGATAAACATTCTCGACACCCCGGGCCACTCCGACTTCGGCGGTGAGGTGGAGCGCGTGCTCAACATGGCCGACGGCTGCCTGCTGCTCGTGGATGCCTTCGAGGGACCCATGCCCCAGACCCGTTTCGTGCTGCAGAAGGCTCTGCAGATAGGTCTCAAGCCTATTGTTGTGGTCAACAAGGTCGACAAGCCCAACTGCCGCCCCGAACAGGTCTACGAGATGGTGTTCGACCTCATGTGCGACCTCAATGCCACCGAAGACCAGCTCGACTTCCCCGTGGTCTACGGCTCGGCCAAGAACGGATGGATGGGTGCCGACTACAGCCATCCCACCGACAACATCGACTATCTGCTCGACGAGATTGTGGAGCGCATCCCCGCACCGCGTCACATCGACGGCACACCGCAGATGCTCATCACCTCGCTCGACTATAGCAAATACACGGGCCGCATCGCCGTGGGCCGCATACATCGCGGCGTGCTGCGCGACGGCATGAACATCACCGTGTGCCACCGTGACGGTACGCAGGAGAAGACAAAAATCAAGGAGCTCCATACCTTCGAGGGCATAGGCCACAAGCGTTGCAGCGAGGTGGAGAGTGGCGACATCTGCGCTGTGGTGGGACTAGAGCGATTCGAGATTGGTGATACCATTGCCGACTTCGAGAATCCTGAGCCACTGCCACCCATCGCCGTCGACGAGCCCACCATGAGCATGCTCTTCACCATCAACGACTCGCCGTTCTTCGGCAAGGAAGGCAAGTTCTGCACCTCACGGCAGATTGGCGAGCGACTGCAGCGCGAGCTTGAGAAAAACCTCGCCTTGCGCGTCACCAACGTAGAGGACTCTACAGATAAATGGGTGGTCAGCGGACGAGGCGTGCTACACCTCTCGGTGCTCGTAGAGACCATGCGTCGCGAGGGATTCGAGTTGCAGGTGGGACAGCCACAGGTAATCTACAAGGAGATTGACGGCGTGAAGTGCGAGCCCATCGAAGAACTTGACATCAACGTGCCGCAAGACTACTCGAGCAAGATGGTCGACATGGTGACGCGCCGCAAGGGAGAGCTCACCGGCATGGACACCGAGGGCGACCGCGTGAACATCACCTTCGACATACCCTCGCGAGGCATCATCGGGTTGCGCACCAACGTGCTCACGGCAAGTCAGGGCGAGGCCATCATGGCCCATCGCTATAAGGAGTATCAGCCCTTCAAGGGCGAGATTGTACGACGCACCAACGGCTCGATGATCGCCATGGAGACAGGAACAGCCTTCGCCTATTCTATCGACAAGCTGCAAGACCGCGGTAAGTTCTTCATCGACCCGGGCGAGGAGGTCTACTACGGCGAGGTCATAGGCGAGCACGTCCACGACAACGACCTGGTGGTCAACGTCACCAAGGCCAAGCAGCTCACCAACGTGCGTGCCTCGGGTTCCGACGAGAAGGCCCGTGTCATTCCCAAGACGGTGATGAGTCTGGAGGAGTGTCTCGAATATATCAAGGAGGATGAGTATGTGGAGGTTACGCCGCTGAATATGCGCATGCGTAAGATCTATCTCGATCATCAGGAACGGAAACGGTTCAACAAGGAGTAAGCCGTTGCTGTTCTTCAACATTAAAGTTCATCCCGGCACTGGCATGACCAGTGGCCGGGATGAACTGTTTTTGGGCGAGCCTAGTCAACCAAAGTAAAGGGGAAGGCCCCTCTACGAAGGCATATGCTTACACATCGGTAACAACGCCGCCGACACCAGGACTGCATCTTTGTTGGGGGCATCACACAGGGGACAGCTCACCCACAGCTGTGTATAGCTATTGTACCTGATGCAGCTGCTCGACAAGCTCGGGGCTCGTATTTGTTGATGTGGAAAGAGGGCGAGCGGGGTCAGAGGCGCAGCCCAGGCCACCGCTCAAGCAGCGCCTCGGCGCGTTGCCGGGTGTCGGCCACAAACGCCTGGTACTCGGCTGAGGTGGCATCGAACGGACGGTGCCCCAAGGCAGCCTTCACGGGGGCCCACTCTTTGAGAAACTGATGGGTCGAAGGGGAGAAATAGGTCTGGGCCATGCGCTCGTAGATATAGTCGATGGCCTGGTCGGAGGGATGGAGCATGTCCGACTGGTAGAAACGGTAGTCGCGCAGCTCGTCGTTGACGATCTCGTAGGAGGGGAAATAGGAGAGGGGCGGCTGCCCCGGGGTGGCGCCCTGCACCAGCTGGTCGATGGCCAGCAGCAGGGTGGCCTTGGAGAGCTGGCTGCCGTGGTAGCCATACTTGCGATAGCGTATGGGGCTGACGGTGAAGATGAAGCGCACCAGCGGATAGGCCTCGCTGATGAGAGCCACGGTCTCGGCCAGATAGCCGCGACACTCGTCGACGGTGAGCGCACGCTCCTCGAAGAGCCGCTGGGGGCGTTTCTGGCAGTTGTCTACAATCTCGCCCGTGGCCTTGAGCAGATAGACGTGGTTCGTGCCCAGGGTGATGACGGCCGTCCCCGGCTCGTGGGGGGCGAAGGGCATGGCCTCCCCGTTGAGGAGCCGGCGTACGGTGTGCATGATGCTGGCGGGATTGTACATCACGCCATAGGGATTGACCACGGTGCGGAACTTCTCAGACTCGAAGCGCCGCCCCATGTTGTCGGCAAAGCATGAGCCCACGAAGAGCATTCGCTCGCAGGGCCCGATGGTCCAGGGCGAGGGACTGATGTCTACGGGTGTGGTGAATTGCATGAGGTGGTGGTGAGTTGCGTGAGGGCTTTGTGCAGGATCTCGGCGTGGTCGAAGGCCAGCGCGGGCAAGGCCGAGAGGTCGAACCACCGGGCCTGACGGGCATCGTCGGCACCCCTCACTTCGGCGGTGTGGGGCAACAGGGCGTAGTAGGCAATGGTGATGACGCGCTCGCGGGGGTCGCGGTCTACGCGTGTGAAGGCTCCCACCTGTATCAACTCACCCACCTCGAGTCCCGTCTCCTCGCGCAGCTCGCGGCGTGCGGCATCGTCGGCCGTCTCGTCGATGTTCATGAATCCGCCGGGGAAGGCCCAGCAGCCCTGACAGGGGTCGTGCCGACGCTCGATAAGAAGCACCTGCAGATTGGGGACCTCGCCGGCAAAGACGATGCAGTCGGCCGTCACGGCGGGGTGTGGATATTTGTAAGAGAACATGAGTGTTGCTACTGTTAGGTTGTCTTTATAATATTCATCAGCTCCGGCTCACTTGCAGTCCGTGCCTGCTGAGCGTCATGTCGACGAACCGCGCGTTGGCGCTGGGCCGGTGGTCGTTGACGATAGTCTTGATTCGCGCCGCGGCCTCGGGGTCTTTGGCCACCATGTAGAGGTATCCTCCTCCGCCGGCCCCCGGCAGTTCGTAGCCCAGGCAGAGGTCGTCGACGAGGCTCGTGAGCCGCTGGCAGGCCTCGGGATTGGTACCGCGGTCGATGGCCTGCTTCTGCGTCCACGTCTGCCGCACGAGCCGCCCCATGGCCTCGAAGTCCTCGTGCTGTATGGCATCATGCATATCGTCGGCATGCTGTTTCATCTGTCTGAGCAAGTCCAGCTCGTCATGCTGGTTGAGGAACATCCTTCGCACGATCTCAGCCAGAATGGTCTTAGCCGTGCGTCTGATGCCTGTGTAGTAGAGCAGGTGGCAGGCCTGGTACTCGGGCTGGGTGAACACACCTTCGGGCAGCCAGCGCACCACGGGCACCTGCTCGATGCCCGGCTGCGTGTGGAGGAGCTTCACGCCGTGGAGCAGTCCGCCAAACTGGTCTTGCCATCCGCCGCCGGTGGTGAGCAGCTGCTCCAGGGCGATGGTCTGCCGCCCGATGTCCTGCTTGTCCCATCCCAGCGAACAGAAGTCGTTCAGGGCACCGAGCACCGTGGCGGCCAGCACCGAACTGGTACCCAGTCCGCTGCCGGCGGGAATGGCCGAGAGCAGCGTCACCTCGATGCCCGAGCCGAAGGCCTGCAGCTGTGCTTCGAGCGAGGGGTAGCTCTCGCTGCCCTGGTGAGGCATGAACCCGGCCAGAGACAGAGCGGCCTTGGGGATGGAGAAGGGGCTTCCCACGCGGTTGTATTGCCCCAGCTCGTCGTAGGTGCGCACCACCTCGGAGGCCCCGAGGTCGATGCTGCGCAGGATGATGTGGTGCTCGTGGCACGGCTTGACATAGGCCTGTATGGGCGGTTGTCCGTTGAGCTCTATGGCCACGTTGATGACGCTGCCGCCCTCGAAGAGACAGTAGGGTGGGGTGTCGGTCCATCCGCCGGCGATGTCGATGCGCACCGGACTGCGCGCCCACACGATCTGGTCGGAGGCCACGCGCCCGGCATGGGTGCCGGTGGGTGCCATCAGCGTGCGCATGGTGGCTGCGGGGTTGGTGAGGCGGCTCACCAGTCCGCTGCTGAGCATGCTGAAGGCCCGCTCTTCCATGTCGTTGCCGCTGCCGCCCTGCTGTCGTTCGAGCTCAGAGCGGAACATGGCATCGTGTATGCGTCTCATGAGCGGCTCGTCGTCGGCCAGCGGCTGGGGCGCAGGCAGTCCGGTGGCCGCATATTCGCGCGCAGCATCCTCGAGGTCGAGCTGGTAGAACACGCTATGGGCGTGGTTCTCGGCCAGCATGGGCCAACAGAGGGCGCGGAAGGCCCTGCGCTGCGCCGTGAGCCGGTGGAGGTTGGCGGTAGCCGAGATCTGTTCGGCACTCAGCTTTGTAGCTTTCTCAAACAAGGCCTTGCCTTCGGCCGAGGGGTCGAGCCCGAGCATATAGCGCAGCAGCTGTCCGAGGTCGTCGATGGTGGTGGCCACGGGGAACAGCGGTTGCTGCTGCAGGGCACCCTCGAACTTGTCGTAGAAGCCATAGGGGCGCGCCACCCACTCGGTGGCCCCCACGGGCACGATGTCGACACACTGCCCCGGGGCCAGCTCAAGGGCCCAGTCGTTGCGAGGCACGCCGGTGACGATGTTGTTGTGCGAGAGCGTCCAACGGGGGCCGATGTGGCTGTTCTCAATCCAGAGGTTGACGTTGTCGGCCGTGAGCCTCACCTCAGCCACGGCGTTCTGGATGAACATCGAGGGGTGGGGCTTGCGCGAGTGGTGCATGATGCGGCGCTGGTCGTTGACCAGGTTTTGGATGGCCAGCGTCGACGACAGCAGCTCGTGTGAGGTGCCGAAGTGATAGAACTCGCCTCCCGGCAGCGGCAGCACCGCCACGGAGAGCTGCGATACCTTGTCGTCGGTCTGGCTCGGGCGGGTGCCCAGGGCGCAGCCGAAGGTGCCGTAGAGGTCGTAGTCCTCCACGCGCCCCTGTCGCAGGGCGCGGCTCATGAGTACGCGCACGGCCTTGTCGGAGAGCAGCCAAACGCCGATGTCGGTGAGGTAGAGATGATCTTTGAGCAAGGCGCTGAGCGTGTCGACAGAGGGTTTCTGCAGCATGCACTCCAGCTGCGTGGGATGCTGTCGGGAGGCCACGAACACGCCGTGGTCTTTGGCAATCTCGGGTCCGAGCCACAAGCCGTAGCACACCACGTCGGCATGGGGGATGGGTTGCAGGGGCTCGGTGGCGCGGATATACACGTCGCCGCTCACCACCATCGTATGGAGTTGCTCGGGGGCGGCGGCCATGATGCGCTCGTAGAGTGGCAGCTGTAGCTGCAGCAGGTCTTGCGAGAGCCGCTGTCCGCGCTCCCAGCGAAACACGGGTATGGGGGTAAGAATCTTGCCCGAGGGCGCGTAGGCCGGCAGCCTGCGGCTCTGTCCGCCGGCATGGATGAGGATGCGCTTCTCGGCGGCCAGCGTCTGCTCGAAGGCGACGGGGTCGTAGTGGGGCACGGTGCCGTCGTCCGTGGGAGTGCTGGTGAGGGCCTTGAGCAGCAGCCACGCGGTGCCGCCGCCCGAGCCGAGCTTGCGGCCCACGGGGTCGTGGGTGCAAAACCACTCGTCACGCGCATAGCCTGTGACATCATGAAAACAGCCTACCAGATTGGGTGGCAGCGACAGGAGTTTCTTCATCGGCATTTTCTTGATGCTTTTTTTGACAGTTGGTGGCCCCCAGGGGGCTGTCTTATTCGGGGTAGACGAGGTTTTCGGGTTGGATGCGGTCGAGCACCTCGGTGAGGTATTTGCGGGCCTCCCACCGTGCCATGGGCAGGTCGTGGAGCAGGTAGTTGCCGCAGTCGCGCGGGGCGGCACCAGGGATGTCGCCCTCGAAGTGGGCCACGAAGTCAAAGGTGCGGCGCATGAGGTCTACGATGTCCTTCGACTCAAGGTCGCCCCTGAGCAGCAGGTAGTTGCCCGTGAGACAGCCCATGGGGCCCCAGTAAATAACGCGGTCTTTCCATTCGGGGTCGTTTCTGAGATAGGTGGCGGCCAGATGCTCCATGGCATGGATGGCGCCGTTGTGGAGCACTGGCTCGCGGTTGGGCTCCTT
Source organism: Prevotella sp. (assembly GCA_041856205.1). Lineage (GTDB taxonomy): Bacteria > Bacteroidota > Bacteroidia > Bacteroidales > Bacteroidaceae > Prevotella. The sequence continues at coordinate 30,032 of JBHAFS010000072.1, read as the reverse complement.
CATGCGGATGTCGAAGGTGGTGACGGTCTCTCCGCCCACCTGGTCTTTGCGCGAGACATAGATGCCACGCAGCAGTCGTTCGTGGTCGATGGTGAATGAGGGTATCTTGTCCATAGTGATGTTGATGTTGTTTTTGAATGAATATGCAAGGCGGGGCAGCGTGGGCTTCAAGCTTCCACGAGTTGTTGCAGGAACCTGCGGGTCATCTCAAAGCTGCCCTCGGCCATCCTGTTCCAGAAATCGTAGTATTGCGCAGCCTTGTCGTCCTTCAGCGGCACGTCGCTGATGATGCGGAACGAGATGAACGGCGTGTGGTAGAGATGGCACACCTGCGCGATGGCGCAACTCTCCATGTCGACGGCCGCGGCCTCGGGGAAGTGGATGAGGATGTCGCGCATCTTCTCCTTGCTGTCTACAAACCACTCGCCCGTGACGGTGAGGCCACTGCGCACCTGAGCACCGCCCTCGGCCGGCAGCGTCAGGGCCTTGGCCACGAGGTCGGCCGGACTCTCGTAGCGCGCCGGCAGGCCCATGATCTGGCCGTATGCCACCTCCTGACCGCAGTAGGCGTCGTGGTAGGTGCAGGCCTCGGCCACCACTACGTCGAGGGGCGAGAGCGTGGCGTCGGCTCCACCAGCCACACCCGTGGAGATGACCAGCTCGGGGTGGTAATGGTCGATGAGCTCCACGGCGCCCACTGCAGCGTTCACCTTGCCGATGCCACACTGCAGCAGGATGAGCTGCGTGGCGTCCAGCTCTCCGATCACAAAGTCTTTGTAGTGATGCTGCTCCACGCGGGTGTGGTCGAGCAGCGTCTTGAGTTGCGCGAACTCCTTGTCCATCGCAACGATGATTCCGATTGTCTTCAACTTGTTGGTTGTCGTTTTTTTTGATGAGACCCGAGAACTGCGGGGCAGCCCTTGGGCCATGACAATTATTCTATGGGCAAAGATACAAAAAACGGTCGATATTGCACCTTTTAACTTTTAACTTTTAACTATTCAGTAAAAAATCTCTATCTTTGCGCAAGAATTCAAAACGTTGAGATATCTTATGAAAACTTTGAAGAAATGCCTGCCGGATATTCTGGCAATCGCGCTCTTTGCCATCATTTCTTTTGTTTATTTTATGCCAGCCGACCTTGAGGGCCGCATCCTCTACCAGCACGACTCCTCGGCCGGGCGCGGGCTGGGCCATGAGGCAGAGCTCTTCAAGGAAAAGACCGGTGAGCAGACGCGCTGGACCAACGCCGTCTTCGGCGGAATGCCCACCTATCAGTCGGCACCATCCTACACCAGCACCAACGTGCTGCAGAAGGCCGTGACGGTGTATCACCTCGGACTGCCCGAGTATGTGTGGTATGTCTTTGCCTATCTGCTGGGATTCTACATCCTGCTGCGCGCCTTCGACTTCAGACAGTATCTGGCGGTGCTGGGCTCGGTCATCTGGGCCTTCTCGAGCTATTTCTTCATCATCATCGCCGCGGGCCATATCTGGAAGGTGATGGCCCTGGCTTATCTGCCGCCGATGATCGGTGGCATGGTGCTGGCCTACCGCGGCAAATATCTATGGGGATTCATCGTCACGGCAATCTTCGCCGCCTTCGAGGTCAACGCCAATCATGTGCAGATGACCTACTACTATCTGTTCATTATCCTCTTCATGGTCATTGCATGGTTTGTTGAGGCCAGGCGCGAGAAGAACATGGCAAGGTTCTGGAAGGCCTCGCTCGTGGCCCTCGCGGGCGGTGCCATCGGTATCTGCATCAATCTCTCGAACCTCTACCACACCTGGGAATACTCGCAGGAGACCATGCGCGGAAAGAGTGAGCTGGTGAAGAAGAATGCGGCCAACCAGACCAGCACGGGCCTCGACCGCGACTATATCACGCAGTGGAGCTACGGCATCGGTGAGACCTGGACCCTGCTCGTGCCCGACACCAAGGGCGGCGCCAGCGTGCCCATGAGCCAGAACGCAAAGGCCATGCAGAAGGCCGACCCCAATTTCATGCAGATCTACCAGCAGCTCGGACAATACTGGGGCGAGCAGCCAGGCACCAGCGGGCCGGTATATGTAGGAGCCTTCGTGCTGATGCTCTTCGTGCTCGGACTATTCGTGGTTAAGGGCCCCATGAAGTGGGCCTTGCTGGCAGCCACCATCCTTTCCATCCTGCTGTCGTGGGGACGCAATTTCATGGGCTTCACCAACCTCTTCCTCGACTATGTGCCCATGTATGCCAAGTTCCGCACGGTGGCATCCATTCTGGTCATGGCTGAGTTCACCATCCCGCTGCTGGCTATGCTCACCCTGAAGAAGATTGTTGACGAGCCCGACACCCTGCGAAAGAACATCACGTGGGTGTATGTGAGCTTCGGACTCACTGGGGGCATTGCGCTGCTATTCTACCTCGCACCCACGCTGTTCTTCTCCAACTATATCTCCACGGCCGAGAACCAGGCCCTGCAGCAGATTCCTACAGAGTATCTGGGGGCGCTCAAGGCCAACATCACCGAGGTGAGGAAGTATATCTTCACGACCGATGCCTTGCGCTCGTTCATTATCGTGCTGGTGGGAACCCTGCTGTTGCTGCTCTACAAGGCCAAGAAACTCAATGCTCAGTTCATGGTGGGATGCATCACTCTGCTCTGTCTCGTCGATATGTGGCAGGTCAACAAGCGCTATCTCTACGACGATATGTTCGTGGAGAAGAGCGTGCGCGAGACGCCCATTCAGATGACGGCCACCGACCGACAGATCCTGCAGGACAAGTCGCTCGACTATCGCGTGCTCAACCTGGCATCGAACACCTTCAACGAGAACGAGACGTCTTATTTCCACAAGAGCATCGGTGGGTATCACCCCGCCAAGCTGCGCCGATACCAGGAGATGATCGACGAGCATATCGCTCCCGAGATGCAGCGCATGCTGCCTTCGATCATGAAGGCTGCGGGTGACATGACAAAGGTGAACGGCGACTCGCTCTTCCCTGTCATCAATATGCTCAACACCAAGTATTTCATCATCGGGTTGCAGAGCGGTCAGACGGTACCCATCCATAATCCCTATGCCTTGGGCAACGCTTGGTTTGTCGACAAGCTGAGCTATGTGGACAATGCCAACCAGGAGATTGACAGGGTGGGTAAGATTGATCTCAAGCATGAGGCCGTGGCCGACAAGAAGTTCGCCAAACAGCTGGGACAGGCTGTGGTACAGGGCTCAAACGCTTCGGTGGTGATGAAGAGCTATGCCCCCAACCATCTGGTCTACGAGACAAAGTCTGACAAGGGTGGTGTGCTTGTCTTCTCCGAGGTCTACTACCCCGGATGGACGGCTACCGTCGACGGCCAGCCCGTGGAGCTGGGAAGGGTCAACTACATCCTTCGCGCCATGAACATCAAGCCCGGTGACCACGAGGTGGTGCTCGACTTCCATCCGTCTTCCATCCGCAAGACCGAGACCGTGGCCTACGCCTCCTACGGCTTCCTCCTGCTGCTCATCGCCCTCGGTGTTTTCATCGAGTGGAAGAAGCGCAAGAGTGCCACAGCAGCACCCGAAGCATAGCGTAGCCCTCCACCTTGCATCCTGCTGCAGCCCTGCTTGCCCTTTACATTGTGGTTTGCAGCAGTCTTCCTTAGCTCGTCATGATTCGGGGTGCCACCCAATAACAACTGCTTTGCCCGTGAAGATCTCTTCCAGGCAAAGCAGTTGTCGTTTCTATAGCCTCTATAGCTTCTACCTCACTCTTTAGGTTTTATCCTTTCACCCCGCTTCCTCTTTTGTCTCTCCTATACTGTCTCAAACCATACGCAAAGACCACGCAAAAGCACACGAAAGGCAGCAGGTAAGACACATTGACAGCTGGATGCCCCACGATGACGTGCTGGTCGATGACCAGTCCCTGTAGCGGTGGCATGATGGCTCCACCTACGATGGCCATGACGAGGAAGGCCGCACCCAGACTGGTGTCCTCTCGGTCGACATGCTCAAGGGCGATGCCATAGATGGTGGGGAACATCAGAGACATGAAGAGGCTGATGCCCACAAGGCTATAGAGCCCTGCCATGCCCACGAAAGTCACTGCCCCGAGCGAGCAGATGCCCGCACCGGCAGCAAAGATGGCCAGCAGACGCTTGGTGTTCACATATTTCATCAGGGCCGTGGCAATGAAGCGTCCACAGAGAAACAGTACCATGGCTACGATATTATACATCTGCGCCGTTGCCTTGTTGATGCCCAGGTGGTCGGCATATTGGATGATGAACGTCCACACCATGATCTGGGCGGCGATGTAAAACATCTGCGCCACAACGCCCTCACGATAAGAGATGTTTTGCCACAGGTTACGCAGCGTCTCGCTGTTCTTACGTTTCTTCTCTGGCTGAGATTCGGTCTTGGGCACCTTGGCAAAGACAAAGATGAGGAGCACCAGCGTCACCACGAGCCCAATGGCCACGTATGGATTGCGGATGACGTCAAGGTCGTGGAGCCGTATATTGGCTTTCTGAGCCTCTGACAACGAATAAAATATGATCTCACCCGAAGCGTTGCGACGATCGGACATCAGATTGGGAAGCACCAGAAGCGACGCCACACTCATGCCCGTGAGCGACCCCAGCGGGTTGAACGCCTGGGCCAGGTTCAGTCGACGCGTAGAAGTCGCCTTAGCTCCCAGCGACAGTACGAAGGGGTTGGCTGTAGTCTCGAGGAAGGCCAGTCCGAAGGTGAGCACATAGAGTGAGATACAGAAGAACGAGAACTGCTGGTTGGCTGCCGCAGGGATGAACATAAAGGCACCCGAGGCATAGAGCCCCAGACCCAAGATGATGCCACTCTTATAGCTGTATTTGCGGATGAAGAGGGCGGCGGGCACAGCCATGGTGGCATAGCCTCCGTAGAAAGCAAACTGCACCAACGAGGCCTTGGCCGCAGAAATCTCCATCATGGTCTGGAAAGCGGCCACCATAGGGTTGGTGATGTCGTTGGCAAAGCCCCAGAGTGCGAACAATGAGGTGAGCAGGATGAAGATGAAGAGATATTTCTTTTCAATAAGCGGTTTTGTCTCCATAATCTGTAGGTCGTAGATTGAATAGCATTGCAACACTCAAAGGGTGTGGAGCCGAGAAGGCCGCCACTGGCGACTTTCCCGACTTCTTACCTTTGGACTGCAAAAATCATTTGTAAAGCGGTCCGAAATTCTTGCAGGCCCTGTAGTCTTGTCCTTCCTTGTCCATGCCAAAGGCATTCCATGCCGATGGACGGAATATCTTCTCGTCGGGCACATTGTGCATACAAACGGGGATGCGCAGAATGCTGGCCAGAGTAATGAGGTCTGCGCCAATATGTCCGTAGGCGATGGCACCGTGGTTGGCACCCCAGTTGTTCATCATCGAGTAGACATCGCGGAAGGGATCCTTGGTGCTGTCGAGGCGTGGCGTGAACCATGTGGAGGGCCACGTCTGGTCGGTGCGTCTGTTGATGATGTCGAACACCTCGGGGTCGAGGTCCACCGTCCAGCCTTCGGCCAGCTGCAGCACCGGTCCCTGGCCCTTGATGATGTTCACGCGCAGCATGGTCATTGGCATGCCGCCACGAGTGAGGAAATTGCTGGAGAAACCACCGCCACGGAAGTAGAGCCGGTTGGCCGGATACCAGTTGGTGGCTTTCAGACAGTCCTCGACATCGCTCTGGGTGAGGTCCCAATGGTGTTTCATGACGGGGTTGCCATCGGCATCGCTCATGGCTCCCGTGGCGTCGAGGGTGGTGGCTCCACTGTTGATGAGATGCAGGAATCCTTGGGCGGCCATTCCTTCGGGGGCCTTGCCCGTCACTCGTTCCACGGCGGCCGGACTCCAGTAGGTGCGCACATCGGAGAACATCACACCCATATTGGTGAGCAGATGGCCGAAGAGCATGGCCACACCGTTGAGCGAGTCGTTCTCGGTGGCCAGCACGCGAGCCTCACGGGTGCCGTTCCAGTCGAACGAAGTGCAGAGCAGAGCCTCGGGGAAGTCGAAGTTGGGCAGGTAATCGGTCCACTGGCGCTGCCCCTGAACGCCGCCGAGTATGGCGTTGTGGCCGAGGGCCTCTTCTTTGAATCCCAGCGCCTCGAGCCTGGGATTGCCCTCCATGAGATCGCGGATGATCATCATGTTCTTGACGGTAAACGCCCAGTCGTGGTCTTTCTCCTCGCAGCTCTTCGCCTTCTCGGGCAGGTTGTAGTCGTGACCCTCCTGCGGCTTGCAGTATTTTTCCACCCAGGCCATGGCCTTCTCGTATTCCTCGGGGTCGTAGATTCCTTCGTCCACACGGCGCACGATTTCCACCAGGTCCACATACTCATTGCGTATGCCGAGGTAGTCTTGGAAGAAGTTGGGGTCTACCATGCTTCCGGCGATGCCCATGCAGGGTCCGCCCATGCTCAGGTAGCTCTTGCCACGCATGGTGGCCACGGCCTGTGCTGCCTTGGCAAAGCGCAGGATCTTCTCAGCCACGTCGTCGGGGATGGTGCTGTCGGTGGCATCTTGCACGTCATGGCCATAGATGCCGAAGGTGGGCAGTCCTTTCTGACTGTAGGCGGCCAGCACAGCAGCCAGATATACGGCTCCCGGCCGTTCGGTGCCGTTGAAGCCCCATACAGCCTTGGGGTAGTGGGGATTCATGTCCATGGTCTCTGAGCCATAGCACCAGCATGAGGTCACGGTGATGGTTGAGCCCACCCCCTCGCGCTCGAATTTCTCGGCGCAGGCGGCAGCCTCGGCCACACGGCCGATGGTGGTGTCGGCAATGACACACTCCACGGGAGAGCCGTCGCCGTTGCGTAGATGGGTGCTGATCAGCTCGGCCACGGCCTTAGCCAGTCCCATGGTCTTGTCTTCAAGGCTTTCGCGGATACCGCCCTGGCGCCCGTCGATGGTGGGGCGGATCCCAATCTTAGGATAGTTCTGTTTCATGATTGCTAATTGATGTTAGGTTGAAAAGTTATTTTTGTTTGATGAGTAATGTCATGAAAAATCCCACCAGGAAGATGACTGCCGTGCCCAGGACGATGGCCAGATACTCGTGGAGATGTGGGCCAGGGAGATCCAACAGACTGGCTAGCGAGATCCAGGCGATGACTGCCACGCCACACACCACGCCGGCCAAGGCGTGCAGGCATTTGGTGTGCTTGCTGTAGTAGCCCAGTAGAAATAGTCCGAGCATGCCTCCGCTGAAGATGGAACTGAGAGTCCACCAGGCATCGATGATGCTCTGCACGCTCAGCATGGCAATGGCCACGGCAGCGCCGATGATGCCAGCTATGACACTCGACAAGCGCAACACCCGTAGGTCGCGGGCGGCATCTGAGGTGGTGGCAAACGGCTTGACATAGTCGGTCAGCACAATGGTCGCCGCACTCGTCACACTGGTCGACACGGTGCTCATACCGGCGGCGAAGATGGCGGCAATGAGGATGCCTCGGAGACCCACGGGGAGGCTGTGGACAATGAAGTAAGGAAAAACATAGTCGGGTTTGGCGGCGATGTCGGGCGGAAGAAGTCCTGGGTGTGCCGTATAATAGGCATAGAGCGCGGTACCAATGAGGAAGAAGAGGGCCGATACGGGAATGTAGAGATATCCCCCGAAGAGTGCCGAGAACTTGGCGGCTCGCATGTCACGTGCGGTGTGGTAGCGTTGCACATAGTTCTGGTCTATGCCATAGTTCTGTAGATTGATGAAGATGCCGTAAATGAGGCACACCCAGAAGGTGCTGGTGGTGAGGTCGGTGCCCAGCGATCCGAGTGAGAACTTGTTACCTTCGGGAGCGTGGAGGGCCATGTCGAAGACCTGCTCGGGCCCTTGGGGCATGTCGAAGAGCAGTAGTAGGAGGCAGAGTAGGGCGCCGCCGATGAGGATAAAGCCCTGGATAGCATCAGTCCAGATGACGGCCTTGATGCCGCCGAGCATCGAATAGATGACGATGGCGATGCTGGTGGCGATGATGACCAGATGGATGTTCCAGCCCATGAGGATATACATCGGCACGGCCAGCAGGTAGAGGATGGAGCCCATGCGGGCAATCTGCGTGAGCAGGTAGCAGGCCGAGGCATAGATGCGGGCCCAGCGTCCGAAATGCTCTTCGAGAAAGGCGTAGGCCGACACGCTGCTGCCGCGACGGTAGAACGGTACGAAATGGCGGGCAGCGAAATACGAGGCGATGGGGATGGAGAGGCTGAAGACAAAGGCGTTCCAGTTGCCGGCAAAGGCTTTGCCAGGATAGCCGATGTAGCTGATGGAGCTGACGTAGGTGGCAAAGATCGACATGCCTACCAGCCACCCCGGCAGCGACTGCCCAGCAGAGGTGAAGTCGTCGGCCGACGTGCTTTTTCTCCAGAACGAGCAGCCGAAGAGGACGACGCCCAGGGTGAAGACGATGAATACGATGAAGTCGATGGTATTCATCCGAACACGAGTTTACCGTTGGTAATGGGGAGAGCGGCAAGAGCCTCTTCGATTTTTCGACGTTCAGGAGCGTTGAACCTGTAGAAAGGAGAGGCCACAAAGTCGGTGCGGATGACGCCCTGCACAGCGAGGGCGCACTTCAGTCCCTTAAGGTAGCTGGAGCTGTGCTGTCCCACCGTATAGATGGTGTCGCTGATTTGCATGATGAGCTTCTGCAGTTGTCTCACGCGCCCGAGGTCACCGGTCCTGGCAGCGTTGTACATGGCGACATAGAGTTCGGGAAAGAGGTTGGCCCCACCGTTGATGCCACCGTGGGCGCCCATCAACAGACATTGGGCGGTCATCTCCTCGGGACCGCAGAACATGGCAAAGTCGGGCCGCTCGCGCATTTTCCACATCACCGATTGGAAGTAGGTGCCGTTGCCCGAGCTGTCCTTGAAGCCGATGACGCGCGGGTTCTGGGCCAGTCGGGCTACGGTGGCTGGGGCGAAGCTCACCTTGACATGACTAGGCATGTTGTAGAGAAACAGGGGTAGGGGCAGTTGCGGTATCAGCTCTTCATAAAACTCGGCCAGTTCGGGCTGCCCTGTGGCCGCATAGTAAGGTGGGGCCGAGACGACGGCGGCGGCCCCACATTCGGCACTCATCCGGGCGAGGGCGATGCTCTCTACAATGCTGGTGTCGGTGATGCACACCAATACTGGCAACCGCCCGCGGTTGATGCGGCAGGTGGCTTGTATCATTTCGTGGCGCAGCCGATAGCTCAGGCTCTGGGCCTCGCCCGTGGTGCCGAGGACGAAGAGCCCATGGACGCCACCTGCAATGAGGTGTTCGATGAGATGTTCCAGACTCTCTTGATCAAGGGTGTCATCGTCGGTCAGTGGGGTCACTAATGGCGGGACGATGCCACACAGGGGTGACATCATGTAGCTGGTAGCGTTCATTGTTTGGGTTTGATGATTTCTGGAAAGACGTAGCAACTGTTTGGATGTCACCGTGTTTTAAGTTTTTTTCAAACAAAATCCACAACGCAGATGCTTACGGTGGGTTCTATTAATTACCACCGAAACAAGATAATGAAATCATGGGTTACGTTTTGCCATCTTTCGGACTCTCTTCGGCTCAAATAGCCAGTTCGCTCAGTCGTTATGCCCGCATAACTCCTTTGCTCACTTGCCATTTGACCTCGAAGATAGTCTCGAAATCTGACAAAGCTAATTAATAGAACCCACCTTACATGTCAAACTTGTAGCCAGCCGACAGCACCAGCCCTCTGTTTTTGTTGCCCTGGTCGAGTGGCGACTTGTATATCTGCGTCAAGCCCATGTGGTAGCGAATGTCAATCACTACATTCTCGTATTCATAGGAGAAACCTAGGGGAATGGCCAGCTCGAACTTCTTGGCATAGGTGTTTTCTTCGTTGAGGGTTTGGCCTGGCCCGGTATAGGTATAGCTGCCATCCTTGCCGATGGTCACTTGGGTGAGGTCCGATTTGATGTTGTTGCTAAATAAAAATGCTGCCTGCACACCGCCGTTGATGGACAATCCACGAGCGACAAAGAAGTGTCCCATAAGTGGAATACTGATGTAATGGAGGTCGAAACGGCTGTTGGCATAGACATCGTAGCTGCCCGGACTGGCTTCCGAGAGGTCGGTATCATCGTAGGTGCTGCCCATCTTGGTGTAGAAGCCCCCCAGCGACACGGCCACTGATGGCATAGCCTGGTATTGCAGGTCTAGGCCAGCGATGATTCCTGTTTTGGTTTTGCCTTTCATGAGATAGTCGGTTTTGGTGACCAATGAAGACAATGTCATCGACTCCTTGGAGATGTTGGCGAGGGTGACGCCTACGCGTGGGATAATAGAAAAAGTGCCGGTACGGCTTTGGGCAAAAGCCAGAGAAGCCATGAAAGCAGCGGCAAGTATGAGTAAAGAACGTTTCATGGAATAAAGGGTTTTTGTTTGTGAAACGTCATGGTTCTTCATTTTATTGCTTGCGAAAGCATGTTTACACAATTTTTATAGAATCTGGGATGATTTTCTTCATTAATGTTCGGCCATTGAAAGGTTTTTTGTTACTTTTGTACCGTTATAATGCATGTTGCTTGCACACTTCGTGCATACTCTAACGCCTTTCCAGCAGCCTATGGCCCAGGATGCGAAGGGGCATGAACTTGTGCGCTGGACCTGCAGCGAAGAGATGGTATTAAACGAATAAATCATGACATACACGATAGAGAAAATCACCACACTGATTGGTGCGCGTCGCTATGGAGACACCGATGCCAATGTAGGTTTCCTGCTTACCGACAGCCGCTCGCTATGTTTCCCCGAGGAAACCTTGTTTTTCGCTTTGCAGTCAAAGCGTAATGACGGCTACCATTACATCCCGGAGCTTTATCGCCGAGGGGTCAGGAACTTTGTTGTGGCCGAGGTCCCCGCAGGCTATGCTGAAAACTTTCCCAATGCCAATTTCCTTCGGGTGGTCAATACGCTGGAGGCCTTACAACGTCTGGCAGAACGCCATCGCGACGAGTTCAATATCCCAATAGTAGGCATCACCGGCTCGAACGGCAAGACCATGGTAAAGGAATGGCTCTACCAGTTGCTGTCACCACAGCTCAATGTGACCCGCAGCCCGCGCAGTTACAACTCACAAATAGGGGTTCCGCTATCGGTGTGGCTGATGGACGAACACACGCAGGTTGGGGTCTTTGAAGCGGGTATCAGTGAACCGGGCGAGATGCTTGCTCTGCGTGATATCATTCAGCCTACTATTGCTGTGCTCACCAACCTGGGTGCAGCGCATCAGGAGAATTTCGCATCGTTGGAAGCCAAGGGACAAGAGAAGTTGGTGCTGTTTCATGATTCCGAAACTTTGGTCTACAATGCCGACGACGAGATGGTTGGACATCTGGTCGAAGCGCTCTGTTGCCAGGGCGAGAGGCTATATTGGTCAATGAAAGACAGGATGGCACCGATGTATGTCAAGGCCGTGGAGAAGAAAGACAGTGCGACTACCATCAACTATATATATAAAGGTGGTGAGGAGAACTGGTACAGCATCCCCTTTATCGATGATGCATCGATAGCCAATTCCGTCGTCTGTGCCATAGTTGCGCTGCACCTCGGAGTGACAGCCGAGCAGTTGGACGAGCGCATGATGCAGCTCGAACCGGTGGCCATGCGACTGGAGGTGAAGGAAGGCCGTCACGGCTGCACGCTCATCAACGATTCTTATAATTCGGACATCAACTCGCTCGACATCGCCCTCGACTTCATGAACCGTCGTCCTGACCACAAGGGCCGCCGGCGTACCTTGATCCTGAGTGATATCTTCCAGAGCGGTGAGAACCCGGCGCAGCTCTACCGTGAGGTGAGTGAGCTGACGCGCGAGCGCGGCGTGGTGAAATTCATCGGCGTGGGGCCAGTCATCAGCCAGTATAGCGACGAGATTCAGATTGCAGAGAAGTTCTTCTTCAGGTCGGTGGAAGAGTTCCTCCAGAGCGAGGTGTTCAAGAACTTGCGCGATGAGGTGATTCTGCTGAAAGGGGCACGACAGTTCGGATTCGACCAGATCACGGAGCTGCTGGTGCAGAAGGTACATGAAACGGTGCTCGAGGTAAACCTCAATGCTGTGGTGAAAAACCTGAACTACTACAGGTCGTTTCTTAAGCCCGAGACCAAGCTCGTATGCATGATCAAAGCCGATGGCTACGGGGCAGGCAGCATCGAGATTGCCAAGACACTTCAAGACCATCGCGTAGACTATCTGGCCGTAGCTGTGGCCGACGAGGGTGCCAAGCTCCGAGGCAACGGCATCACCAGCAACATCATGATCATGAATCCCGAACTCACGGCGTTCAAGACGATGTTCGACTATGACCTTGAACCTGAGGTCTACTCTTTCCGATTGCTCGATGCTCTCATTAAGGCGGCAGAGAAAGAGGGTATCACTGGCTATCCGGTACACATCAAGTTGGACACAGGAATGCATCGGCTGGGCTTCGACCCCGAGAACGACATGGATACGCTCATCGACCGGTTGAAGCATCAGAATGCCATCATCCCACGGTCGGTGTTCTCACATTTCGTCGGTTCCGACAACGACAGCTTCGACGATTTCTCATCGTTGCAGTTCGAACGGTTCCTCGCTGCAAGCGACAAACTGCAGGCAGCCTTCGACCACAAGATTCTGCGACATATTGACAATTCTGCCGGAATAGAGCATTTCCCAGAGCGACAACTGGATATGTGCCGATTGGGACTTGGCCTCTATGGCATCAACAGTCGCAACAATCAGATTATCACTAATGTGTCTACCCTCAAGACCACCATCCTGCAACTTAGGAATGTGCCTGCCGGTGACACCGTGGGCTATAGTCGCAAGGGAACGGTGGATCACGACAGTGTCATTGCAGCCATCCCTATTGGCTATGCCGACGGACTGAACCGGCATCTTGGCAACCGCCATTGCCATTGTCTGGTGAATGGCCAGAAGGCTGAATATGTGGGCAACATCTGTATGGATGTCGCCATGATCGACGTGACCGGCATCGACTGCAAGGAGGGCGACAGCGTGGAGATATTCGGTGACCACCTGCCAGTGACGGTATTGAGCGATGTGCTCGACACCATCCCCTACGAGGTGCTGACCGGTATCAGCAATCGAGTGAAGCGGGTTTATTTCCAAGACTAAGCCCATCTTTAGCATTACGACGCACCATTGCGGGTGACACCGGACATGATGTACGGCTGTCCCGGGCATGGTGCCCGGCTATCCCGGACTGTGTGTTCGGCTATCCCGGACAAGTTGTCCGGGGCCTCCGGACAAAGTTGTCCGGTGCCGTATGGCCATGTGGATGTTTCCGCTTCATCCGCCCATCGCGGCGAATCCCAGACGATATGGGAATATAGCCATACGTTGCTTGCTCATCGCAAAATATGAGCATGGGCCTCGCCAGCGAGTCCTATCTTAGAATATCTGACCTGCGGGGATGTTATCGAGTGGTGAGCCTAAGAAAACTGTACGAGATAAGTATGTTAAAAGCACAAGAATATGATGTGAGCCGAAATATGCCGGTCTCGGCTTCTGTGAAATGCGGTCTATCCGTTGTTCTTAAAAATAATCCGACTGAAAGGTATCTGGTGGTATGCTGTGGCCTGACAGGCAGATGGATCCGGACGTATATCTTCCATTCGGCCAAAAGAGAAGCGCAGGGTTGTTGTTTGTTGTTCGAGTGGTCTTTATAGCTCTCACGGAGGCTCCATAGGAATAAGGTGGGGTGTCTGGATGTTTGCATCAATAAAAACGCGCTATTAGGAAAAAAGTATGAACCCCAACTTCTTTCTACTGAGCCTTTATATTTTTATTATTGTCCCAAACACTTCTATTCTTGTGCAATTCAATGAAATATTTGTGCCTATAGTATCGAATTACAAATTATTTTCGTAAATTTGCGCCTAGTTGTTTTAAAAACAATCTATCAAAACAATAATGGAAAATGTATTTAGCTATATCATTAGCTTGGGAGCAAGTGTGATGATGCCTATCATCTTCACCGTCATTGGGTTGTGTATTGGCATGAGTTTTGGCAAGGCGTTGAAGTCCGGACTCTATGTGGGTGTGGGTTTTGTGGGCCTGGGTATTGTGACGGCGTTGCTGACGACCAATTTCAGCGACCCACTGACCTTGATCTCACAAATCTATCATCTCCAGCTCAATGTCTTCGACATGGGTTGGCCTGCCGCTGCTGCCGTGGCCTATAACACGGCCGTAGGAGCACTCATCATCCCCATCTGTCTGGGCATCAACCTTCTGATGCTGATCACTAAGACGACGCGTACCGTGAACATTGATCTGTGGAACTACTGGCATTTTGCCTTCATCGGCGCCGTGGTGTACTTTGTGTTCGACGAGAACCTGTTGTGGGGATATTTCGCCGCCATCATCTGCTATATGTTCACCCTGGTGGTGGCCGACCTCACAGCCGAGAAGTTCCAGGGTTACTACGAGGGTCTCGACGGTATCTCCGTTCCACAGCCCTTCTGCCAGAGCCTTGTGCCGTTCACGCTGTGCATCAACTGGGTGCTGGAGAAGATTCCCGGATTCAACAAGCTCGACATCGATGCCGAAGGACTCAAGAAGAAGTTTGGCGTGCTGGGTGAGCCTCTGGTGCTGGGTGTCATCGTTGGCGGTTTGATAGGACTGGTTGCGCAGCTGGAGATCAAGAAGATTCTCTTTCTGGGTGTGACCATGGGTGCCGTGATGGAGCTCATCCCTCGTATCACCCGACTGTTCATCGATGGTCTGATGCCCATCTCTGAGAAGACCAAGGAACTGGTCAACAAGCGTTTCCAGGGCAAGAAGGTGTTTATCGGCATGAGTCCGGCATTGGTCATCGGCCATCCCACGGCATTGGTTTGCACCCTTCTGCTCATTCCTACCTACCTGGTGATTGCCGTCGTGCTGCCCGGCAACCAGTTCCTGCCGCTGGCATCGCTGGCCGGACTGTTTTATCTCTTCCCCTTGATCTCGCCCTACACCAACGGCAATGTGGTTCGCACCTATATCATCGGACTGGCTGCGCTGCTGGTAGGACTGTGGTTTGTGACCGATATGGCGCCCGACTTTACCAAAGCTGCTGCCGCTGTCTATGCCGCTACTGGAGACCAGGCCTCCCATGTTCCTGAGGGCTTCGAGGCCGGTAGCATGGACTTTGCCAGTGCTTTGTACAGCTATGTGATCTTTGCCGCCACCAAGTATGCTCAGTACGTGGGTGCCGCTCTGCTCGTGGTGCTGACCCTCGCCATGATGCTGTGGAACCGCAGGCTGATCCTGAAGGATGAGAAGGCTGCCGCTGAGGCGCTGAAGAGCGGCGGTGCCACCATGTGACAGACAGGGCCCTACCGCCGTTACCCAAACAAAGATATTTATTAATCTCGTATAAAATGAAGAAAACATTATTGACCATTGCTTTGTGCCTGATCGCTGGAGTTGGCATGGCACAGAAATGTTGCTCCACAGGTTATGAAGTGAAGGCAGAGAATGCCTACACCAACTACAGCATGCGTTGGGCCACCGGTCCTGACGATGCCAAGCACTACACCACCAACCGCCTGCGTAAGGAATACCTCATCGAAAAGGTGTTCGCACCAGGTGAGGTGAACTGGACCTATACGATGTATGACCGTTTTCTCGTGGGAGGTGCCGAACCCACCACCACACCGCTGAAGCTGGTCTCCATCGCTCCGTTGTATGTAGATGCCAGCAAGGGCGACAATGGCCGCAACCTGCTCGACAATCGTGAGCTGGGTATCATCAATATCGGTGGCGAAGGCACGGTGACGGTGGATGGCAAAAGCTACGACCTGGGTTTCCAGGAGGCCCTGTACATCGGTCGTGGTGCCAAGGACATCGTGGTTTCGAGCAAGAACGCCGCTGAGCCTGCCAAGTTCTACATGAACTCGGCTTGTGCCCATGCCTCTTATCCCACCAAGAAGGTGACGCTCAAGGAAGCCAAGAACATCAAGGCCGGCAGCATGAAGGAAAGTAACGACCGTGTGATCCACCAGTTGCTCATCGATGGTGTGGCCAACGTGCGCACCTGCCAGTTGCAGATGGGTGTCACAGAGCTGAGCGAGGGCTCGGTTTGGAACACGATGCCTGCCCACACCCATTGCCGCCGCATGGAGACCTATATGTATTACAAGGTGCCCAAGGGCCAGAAGATTCTCCACATGATGGGTGAGCCGCAGGAGACACGCCCCATCTGGCTCGACAACGAACAGGCGGTCATCTCACCGCAATGGAGTATCCACTGCGCAGCAGGTACCAGCAACTATACCTTCATCTGGGGTATGGCCGGTGAGAACCTGGTGTATACAGATATGCAGGTAGTGCCTATTCCTGATTTGAAATAATGTAGGTGTGTTGGTTTGTTTGTATGTGTTGGATAATATTTTCGATGTCAACCATGCAGCCTGCCCAACAACAAACTAACCCATCAACAAACCAATCCACCAACAACCAACAAACCAACAAACAATGTCTACAATTCAAACAAACAAAATGTCTAATTTCCGTTGGGTAATCTGCGGCTTGCTGTTTCTGGCAACAACGGTCAACTACATGGATCGCCAGGTATTGTCACTCACATGGAAAGATTTTATTTCTCCCGAGTTCCATTGGACTGATGATGACTATGGTACAATCACCGGTCTGTTTTCCATCTTCTATGCCATCGCCAACTTGTTCGCTGGTAAGTTCGTCGACTGGATGGGCACCAAAAAGGGTTATCTCATCGCCATTTTCGTATGGTCAACAGGTGCCGTGATGCACGCAGGTTGCGGCTGGGTAGCCATGCAGATAGAGGGCTACGACAGTATCGAGGCCCTGCGTATGGTGCAGGCCGGCAGCGACGCGGCAGTAGCCATTGCCACGGTCAGTGTGTGGCTGTTTCTCTCCTGTCGCCTTATTCTTGCCGTGGGCGAGGCCGGCAACTTCCCTGCTGCCATTAAGGTGACTGCAGAGTATTTCCCCAAGAAGGACCGTGCCTTCTCTACTTCAATCTTCAACAGCGGTGCATCCATCGGCGCCTTGGCAGCCCCGGCAACCATTCCTATTATGGCCAGTTATTTGGGTTGGGAGTGGGCTTTTATCATCATTGGTGTGCTGGGTTATGTATGGATGGGGCTGTGGATCTGGCTCTATGATGATCCTGCTCGCAATAAGCATGTAAACCAGGCAGAGTTGCTCTACATCAACCAAGACGACAAAGCAGAAGAAGTAAACAAAGATGAGAGCAAAGCAGAGATTGAAAACGAGAAGACCATCAGTTTCCTCAAATGTTTCACTTTCCGTCAGACTTGGTCGTTCATCACAGGCAAGTTCCTCACTGATGGCGTGTGGTGGTTTTTCCTGTTCTGGGCACCGGCTTATTTCTCCGACCAGTATGGTTACACTTCCGACTCGGCCATGGCCATCATGCTCATCTTCACCCTCTATGCCATCGTGACGGTGCTGAGCATCTTCGGCGGTTACCTGCCCACCTACTTCGTCGACAAGAAAGGCATGAACCCTTATATCGGTCGTATGCGTGCCATGCTCATCTTTGCCTGCTTCCCTGTACTGGGACTTCTGGCTCAGCCCATGGGTACCTATAGCCCGTGGTGGCCTGCCATCATCATCGGTCTGCTCGGTGCTGGCCATCAGGCTTGGTCAGCTAATCTCTATTCCACCATCGGTGATATGTTCCCCAAGTCTACCGTGGCTACCATCACTGGTATCGGTGCCATGGCAGGAGGTGTGGGCTCGTTCCTCATCAACAAGGGCTCGGGTGCGCTTTTCACCTATGCCGAGGGACAAGGGGCTGCTTTCCAATTCATGGGTTTTGACGGTAAACCCGCCGGTTACATGATCATCTTCTGTATCTGCGCCGTGGCCTATCTCATTGGCTGGTGCATCATGAAGTTGCTCGTACCTAAGTATAAGCCTATCGTTGTGGAATAAAGATGCGTATGCTTTATTATTACTTGATCTAAGAGTGATATTTGCAAACAATAATCCTCCCTTGTCGCTATTGGATTATGAGCGATAAGGGAGGATTTTTTGTTGTAACGCAATGCTTGTTACCGTATGTGACGTATATGTATGCCCGACAATGTCTGGGGGAGTGTTTCTTTTGCAACGTCTATCGTAAGAGTGCTTGCGTTAACGGTGACCGTCTTTTGTTGAATATGCGCCTGATAGCCATTTCCGCTTTCTTTGCCCAGCAAATAGACCGAAGTCTGCGTTGCAACCGGTTTATCTACCCAAAGCAGTTGTATTTCATATACTCCTGGTCCAACATCGAATAAGTATACGGGAGTGTCTGCTCTCATGGTTTGGTAGAGAGGAGTGTCGTCGGTGCCGGTGATGCGGCCATTGGTCTGTTTAGGCGTTCCCTGCGTATATCCCCAACCACCGGGAGAGTAGGGCTGGTCAGGCAGCCATGTCACTCCACTACCCGGTGACTGATAGGTGGCCAAACTGCCTACGTTGACCGCTAGCAGTTGTCCAATAGCCATAGGCATTGACGGGGCACGATTGAATGTCACTTTGGCTACGTCATAGGTTGTTCCATCAGGTGTCTTGGCTTCTATGATGTTCTCACCCTCGCGCCATTCCACTTCAAATTGAGCAATACCGTTTACACTGCTTTGCTCACCTAGGCTCTTCCCGTTGAGCATGAGGCTCACTCGGTGTTGGTTGGTATAGACTTTCAACGTCTGCGTAGGAGTGGTGGCGCATCGGTCGGGCCAGTCTCTCGTGGCTATATATAGTACAGGGACGTCGTGGCGCCACATTGCCTTGAAATAATAATAAATGTCCTTGATGCGTCGGTCGGCAGTAAGCAGGCCCTTATTGTTGATAAAAGGCATCGACTCCTCTCGGCCTGCCGACGAGAAGTCTACAAAATTCCAATATGCACCACCGGCAACATAATCTTTGCTTTCGATTACAGGCAGATAGTGTTCGATATATTCCTGTTGGTACTCCATGCTAAAGTCGAATGGCTTTGGCTGTGTGCTGTGCAGGCGGAGATCACTTCCTGCCCCCCATTCTGAAACGATAACGGGATGGGTGGGGTGTTGCTGTTGCTGACGGTCGAGAAATTGCTCAAACTGAGCCAGCTGTCCCCCATACCATCCTTGGTAGAGGTTCCATCCAACCACTTGGGGGATAGTGGTCAATCCCACCTTATTATATTCATCCGACCCATGTAGGGCCATGACAGACGTACGGCGTATGTCTTCCATGTGAACAATCTGTTCCAACTCTCGAGCCAGCAATCTGGTCCGACTGATAGCTGTGTCGGCGTCGGCACCTTTGTAATTGGCGTTAAGACGCAGCAGAATCTCGTTCATATATCCCCAAAGGATGATGGAGGGATGGTTGTAGTGCTGCCTGATCATTTCTTGCAAATTGCGCTTGCCCACAGCAGCATAGCAGGTATCATTGGGTACATAGTTGACTATGGGTACCTCTTCCCAGACCATCAGTCCTAGCCTGTCGCACTCATCGAGTATCGATTCTGCTTGCGGATAATGGGCGAGTCGCACGAAGTTGGCACCCATCTGCTTGACCAGAGAGAGGTCACGCCGGTGCATGTCATCGCTCATTGCCACACCGTAGGGGTACTGGTCTTGATGTATGCAGATGCCTCGCAATTTGAAGGGCTTTCCGTTGAGAAAGAACCCTTTCTTTGCATCGAAGGAGGTCCACAGGGCTGCCGTGTGATGAGTTTCCTCATCAAGAACTCTTCCTTTGGTGTCGGTCAGTTGGGCAACAATAGTGTAGAGATTGGGGTGGTCGGGCGACCACAATTGGGGCTTGACCACTGGCAGGGACATAGTGGCCTTGGCTGTGCCTTTGGCCTGTAGTGGGATGGTCTTGCGGATGGTGTTCAGCAGTTGGTTGTCGGGTGCGATGAGTTTGGTAACCAATTGTAGACTGGTCTTTTTATCGGCATCGTTACGCAGGTCATACTCAACGTTGAACCTTACATGGTCGTCCGAGACGTCACTGGGCGTGACACGCACTCCCATAGCTCCGTAGTCAGTCAGGGCAAAATGCTGGGGTGGGGTACTGATCAACCACACGTGGCGGTAAAGGCCACCCATGAACGTGAAGTCGGCGGAGATTGGCGGTACATGGGGGGAGGCATTGTCGACCATGATTTGTAATGTGTTTTCGCCTGGGTGGAGATAAGGGGTGATGTCTACGTGGTGGGCAGTATAACCACCTTGGTGCGAGCCTGCCAATTGACTGTTGACATAGACAAACGATGATTTGCTGGCAGCATCTATCCTCAGATAGTATTTTCGGTTGCCGAGGTTTTTGTCGAGGTTTAAGATGCGGGTATATTTCTTCTCACTCTGGTCATACTCTGCCCGATGGTAAGCATCGGTATTCCAGGTATGAGGTAGGTTGATGACTTGAAGATCTTGAAAGGTCCAATTGTCGTCCAAGCTGACGATGGTGCGTTGTGCCATGCTCGGTAGACACAGTAATAAAGCAGCAAGCGACATGATGCTTTTCATAAGTGATGAGTACATCATATATACAATGGTTTGGCTTGAAGGTTTGACAAAGAGTAAGCTATTCAGATTCCGATTCAGTGATGTGCTGCAGGAAGTCGGTGAGACTTGTGCCCTCGGCAAGATTCAGTTTTTTTCTCAGCCGATATCGACTGATTTCTACGCCTCTCACCGAAATGTTCATCAATGGTGCTATTTCTTTGGATAGCAAGTTGATGCGTAGATATACGCAAAGCATCTTGTCTTTATGGGTTAGTTCTGGGAACTGCTTGCCTAGGGTTGTTAGGAAGTCGTGGTGCACGGCATCGAACGAGGTCTGGAAAGCCTCTATGTCATCGTCGTGCTCCATATTGGTGTCGATTTGTCCAATGAGTCTGATGACCTTACGCCTGATGTTTGACAGGTTGTCTTCGTTGATAGAGTTGGAGATGTTCACTGCTGTCTTTTTGATTTCTTGTAACATCTCGTTTTTTCGAACAACGTTCATGCGCGACCTCACCAATTCGTCGGACTTGGATTGTAGTTCCAGCCTGATTTTCTCGTTTTCCAAAGTCTCAATCTGTTGATTCTTCCTGTTGTTTTCCTCGTCAAACTTTTCCTTCTGCCTCACGAGCTCCTGCTCTTTGTCCCTGATGAGCTTGTACTGGTGAATTTTATATCATTTGAATAGGTAAACAGCCAATGCCACTAGCAAAATGAGGTAGATGGAATATGCCCACCATGTGCGATACCAAGGTGGCAGTACGGTGAAGGTCAGCTGTGAGGTTACAGCCTTTGTGCCGTTGGCAGTAAGCAAACGCACTGAAAATGTATAGTCACCTTCCGGCAGGTCGGTGTATTCTTTTGTGTGGTCTGTGCTGTAGCTGCTCCATGGCTCTTTTTTTGTACCTTCTAGTTTGTAGGAATACATGGCTGTGAGCGATTTGTCATAGTTACTGGCACTGTATTCGATCTTAACCGAATTATGGTTATAGTCTATGGTTAGCGGTTTTCTTGATGGGACAAAGGTTCTGGTATATACCAAGGAGTCGTGTACGCCGCTACTCGAATCAGGATCTGTTTCTACTCGAATCAGAATCTGTTTCTACTCGAATCAGAGTCTGTTTCTACTCGAATCAGGGTCTGTTTCTACTCGAATCAGAGTCCTCCTCAACCCTAAGGAGACTTCGATTCCACTCAAAATGCAACATGGCTCCACACTAGTCGTGTAACGCCTCGGGTGGAACCATGCTGCGAAGAAGGGTAATACTTTTGTCCACCAAGCCAACATGGCCTTGTGGAAGGAATGGGGGAGGGGAAAAAACACTCACCTGTTGCAAGTTCGTGCAACAGGTGGTGGTGGGTTAGAGGAAGCCCTGCTGCTTGAGCGCCTTGAGCATTCCTTCAGACATGGCTTCGTTGTCCTTGCGCGTGTAGCGTAGGTCGGTGAAGACCTGTGCCAGCGTTTCCTTGTGGTTGATGTCTACAAAATGCTGGTTCTCGGGCAGATTCTCCTTGTCGGTGTAGAAGGCATCGATGCGCTCGGGCGTGTAGTCGGCGTAGGTCTCCTCGTGTACGATGGCTGCCAAGGGCAGTCGGTCGCTCAGGGTAGGCTGCTCATCGGGCCATCCCAGGGTTATGGTGGCCACGGGGAAGACCAGTTGCGGCAGCTGCAGGGTGGTGATGATCATCTGCGGCATATAGATGGAAGTGCCCAGGAAACAGGTGCCCAGTCCCTCCGCTTCGGCCAGGTTGCAGAAGGTCTGACAATATAATAAGGTGTCGGTGGCCGCATTGATGAAGCTCAGAAAGTTGTTGTATCCCGGTTGCGCCTTGCGGTTCTCCGCCCATAGGGTGGTGCGACGGAAGTCGGCGCAGAAGGTGAGCACCACCGGAGCACCTTCGACCATGGGTTGGTTGAAGTGGGCGGGTGCCAGTTTGCTTTTTATGCCAGGGTCTCGGGTGACGATGACGCTGTAGAGTTGGAGGTTGCCCATGGTGGGAGTGCGTTCTGCTTCTTCAAGTAAACGGTTGAGCAACTCGGTGGAAACGGCTCTGTCAGTGTATTTTCTGATGGTTCTTCTTTCTTTTAAACTTTTCATTTTGGAAAATTTTGGTCTTTGCAAAGTTATATAAAATTTCCTAAAAGGAAAATGATTCATGGTTTTTTAATAGAACAAGTCGCCTTGAATACCGATTTTTTTTTGTAGCTTTGCATCAATCATTTCAAAAACAGAGAAAGCGAAATACACAATGGAAAAGCAAAAAATCTACTCCTACGATGAAGCCTTCGAGGCCTCCATGAAGTATTTTGGCGGCGATGAGCTGGCTGCCAGGGTTTGGGTCAACAAGTATGCCATGAAGGACAGCTTCGGGCAGATTTTTGAGAAGTCGCCCGAAGACATGCATTGGCGCATTGCCAATGAGATTGCACGGGTGGAGCAGAAATATGCCAACCCGCTGAGTGCTCAGGAGATTTTTGACCTGCTGGACCATTTCCGTTATATCGTGCCGGCCGGCAGTCCCATGACGGGCATCGGCAACAACCACCAGGTGGCTTCGCTGAGCAACTGCTTTGTGATTGGCCTTGAGGGTGATGCCGACAGTTATGGTGCCATCATGAAGATTGACGAGGAGCAGGTGCAGCTCATGAAACGTCGCGGCGGCGTGGGCCACGACCTGAGCCATATCCGTCCCAAGGGCAGCCCGGTGAACAACTCGGCCCTGACGTCTACGGGTCTGGTGCCGTTCATGGAACGTTACAGCAACTCTACTCGCGAGGTGGCCCAGGACGGCCGGCGCGGTGCCCTGATGCTCTCGGTGAGCATCAAGCATCCCGACTCGGAGGCCTTCATCGACGCCAAGATGACCGAGGGCAAGGTGACGGGTGCCAACGTGAGCGTGAAGATCGACGACGATTTTATGCAGGCCGCCGTAGAGGGCAAGCCCTACGTGCAGCAGTTCCCCATCGGTGCCAGCGAGCCTATGGTACGTAAGGAGGTGTCGGCTGCCAAGCTGTGGGAAAAGATTGTCCACAATGCCTGGAAGAGTGCTGAGCCTGGTGTGCTGTTCTGGGACACTATCATCCGCGAGAGTATCCCCGACTGCTATGCCGACCTGGGATTTGGCACTGTGAGCACCAACCCCTGCGGTGAGATACCCTTGTGTCCTTACGACAGCTGTCGTCTGCTCAGCATCAACCTCTACAATTATGTAGACCATCCGTTCACCAAGGAGGCTTCGTTCGATTTCGAGAAGTTTAAGAAGCATGTGCAGCTGGCCCAGCGTATCATGGACGACATCGTAGACCTTGAGATGGAGAAGATTGACCTCATCATGGAGAAGATCGGCACCGACCCTCAGAGCCGGGAAGTCAAGAATACGGAGTATCACCTTTGGGAAAAGATCAAGCGCAAGAGCGGCATGGGGCGTCGCACGGGCGTGGGCATCACCGCCGAGGGCGATATGATTGCGGCCATGGGGCTGCGCTATGGCACAGAAGAGGCCACCAACTTCTCGGTGTCGGTACACCAGACACTGGCCCTCAACGCTTACCGTTCGTCGGTGACCATGGCCAAGGAACGTGGCGCCTTCGAGGTGTACGATGCACAGCGCGAGCAGCACAACCCCTTTGTGAACCGTATCAAGGAGGCCGACCCCGCACTCTATGAGGATATGGTGAAATATGGTCGCCGCAACATCGCCTGTCTCACCATCGCCCCCACGGGCACCACGTCGCTCATGACGCAGACCACCAGCGGCATCGAGCCGGTGTTTATGCCTGTTTACAAGCGTCGTCGCAAGGTCAACCCCAGCGACAAGGATGTGCATGTGGACTATGTCGACGAGGTGGGCGACTCGTTCGAGGAGTATATCGTCTACCACAAGAAGTTTCTGACCTGGATGGAGGTCAACGGGCTGGATGCCACCAAGAAGTACTCCCAGGAAGAGATCGATCAGCTCGTGGCCAAGTCACCTTATTATAAGGCCACGGCCAACGATGTCGACTGGCTGATGAAGGTGCGCATGCAGGGTGCCATCCAGAAGTGGGTGGACCACAGCATCTCGGTGACGGTGAACCTGCCCAACAACGTGGACGAGGCCTTGGTCAACAAACTCTATGTCGAGGCTTGGCGCTCTGGGTGCAAGGGATGCACCATCTATCGCGACGGCAGTCGCTCGGGTGTGATGATCTCGGTGTCGAAGAAAGACAAGAAGAAGAAAGAAGACCATGAGGTGCCGGAGCCCATCACTGCGCCCTCTGTCAACAGGCCCATGGTGCAGGAGGTACGCCCCAAGGAGCTCGACTGTGATGTGGTGCGTTTCCAGAACAACAAAGACAAGTGGGTGGCATTCGTCGGATTGCTCGACGGCTATCCTTATGAAATATTCACCGGCTTGCAGGACGACGACGAGGGCATTGTGCTGCCCAAGACGGTAACCAAGGGTAAGGTCATCAAACAGACCAACGAGGACGGCAGCCACCGCTACGACTTCCAGTTTGAGAATAAGCGCGGCTACAAGACCACCGTCGAGGGTCTGAGCGAGAAGTTCAACCCCGAATACTGGAACTACGCCAAGCTGATCTCCGGCGTGCTGCGCTACCGCATGCCCATCGACCATGTGATCAAGCTCGTGGGGTCGCTGCAACTCAACGACGAAAGCATCAATACGTGGAAGAACGGTGTGGAGCGCGCGCTGAAGAAGTATATCGTAGACGGCACGAAGGCTGCCGGACAGACTTGTCCGGTGTGTGGGCAGGAGACCTTGGTCTACCAGGAAGGCTGCCTGATCTGTACCAACTGCGGAGCCAGCCGTTGCGGATAAGCCCAGTGGGACTGTGTGCCGCAGCGCGGAAACAAGAATTGAAGAAGCTATGCTGAAAGAAAGCTATATCTATTTGCGTCGCCTGCGCTTTCACGCTTTTCATGGCGTGGAGGCGCAGGAACGTTTGACAGGTAACGACTATGAGGTGAGCCTCCGGCTCCATGTAGACCTGCACAAGGCCATGGTCAGCGACGAGGTGGCCGACACGGTAAACTACGGCGAGGTCTACCAGCTGGTGGCCCAAGAGATGGGGGTGCCCAGCAAGCTCGTGGAGCGAGTGGCATACCGCATTGCCGACCGTATCTTGCGCCGCTGGACACAGGTGCGGGAGGTGGACATACAGCTCACCAAAGTGAACCCCCCGATGGGTGCCGACAGCGACGGCGCCGGCGTGGAGCTACACTTAATAAATGATAAAACGGAAAGCCAGTTATAGGTTTTCACATCTAAAATCCGTATTTTTGCAAAATATTTGTAATGGGCATGTTTAGGAAGACACTCTTTGCTTTGTTCTCACTGCTGATGATCTCGCTTGTTGCGACTGGCGCAAACCGTCGTTTCACCCTTGTCATCGACGCGGGGCATGGCGGTCACGACTTTGGCGCACCGGGATCGTTCTCACAAGAAAAAGAGCTCACCCTAAAGTATGCTTTGGCCTTCGGCAGGCTGGTGGAGCGCAACTGCCCTGACGTGCGGGTGGTCTACACGCGCAAGACCGATGTGTTCATCCCCTTGCACGAGCGGGCGAGCATTGCCAACAACAAGAAGGCCGACCTCTTCATGTCGTTCCATATCAATGCCTTGGATGGCAACCACACCGCCCGCGGCTTTCAGAGCTACACCCTCGGCCGGGGAGAGCGGTCGGGCGACAAGGGCATTCGCGAGAACCTGGAGGTGGCCAAGCGAGAAAACTCGGTGATCTTCTTGGAGAAAGACTACCAGAAAACCTACAAGGGCCTTGACAACAATTCGGCCGAGAGCGACATCATGTTCGAGTTTATCGCCGACAAGAACCGTGAACGCAGCGTGGAACTCTCAAGGCTGTTGCAGCGCGAGGTATGCAGGGCTACAGGTAGGCAGGACGGTGGCTCGCACCAAAACAACCTCGCGGTGCTGCGACTCACCTCTATGCCCGCCACACTGCTGGAGCTGGGATTTATCTCTACACCCGATGAGGAGCAGTTTCTGAACAGCGAGGAGGCCCTGAACCTCTTCTCACAGGGTATATACAACGCGTTCATCAAGTATAAGAACAAGTACGACGAATATATCGACGTGCCCTATCGTGCCGGTGGCGACGATGTGTCGGGACGGCCTGTAACGGTGGTTCCCGACCGTCAGGAACAGGAGCCTGATACTGATGTGCAGGCGGCACAAACCGAAGAAAAACCTGTTGTGGCACAACCGGAGCCACGGCCCACAAGCAGAAACACCGGCAGTCGCGAGACATTACGTAGACCCTCGTCGACGGGCAACAGGCAGACGGCTGCCACAGCCAAGCCTGCAGCAGCATCTACTACATCCCAAGTGGTGGCCTCGAAACCTGTGTTCAAAATCCAGATCGTGGCCAGCAGCAGGGTGCTCGGTGCCAACGACGCCACGCTGAAAGGCCTGTCGGGCTGTGAATACTACGAGGAGGGCGGATTCAAGAAATACACCTATGGCGCCAGCAACAATTACAATGAGATCTATCGTCTGCGTAAGCAGATATTGGATAAGTTCCCTCAGTGTTTCATCATAGCCTTTAAAGACGGCAAGAAGATAGATGTGAACGAGGGAATCAGAGAGTTTAAGTCTAACAGATAAGAATAGAGGAGAGCAGGATATGAAGTTTTTTACGAAAGAAGTCAAAATAGCCATTGTGGCCGTCGTCGGGATCGTGGTATTGTTTTTTGGAATGAATTTTCTGAAGGGCATATCGCTGTTCTCGAGTACAAGTTCCTATTATGTCAAGTTCAAGAACATCGATGGGCTGTCGGCCTCCAATGCCATCTTTGCCGATGGTTACCAGGTAGGTGTGGTCAAGAACATCGATTACGACTATTCGGGCAATGGTGGCATCGTGGTGAAGTTTGACGTAGACCACGACCTGCGCATCCCCAAAGGCTCAAGTGCCGAGATTGTGAGCGACCTCATGGGCAATGTGAAGATGAACCTCTTGCTGGCCAACAACCCGCATGAACGCGTGGCAGTGGGCGACACGCTTGTGGGGCAGGTGAGCGTGGGCCTGATGGGGGCCGTGGGGTCATTGCTACCTACGGTAGAGAAGATGCTGCCGAAAGTCGACAGCATTCTCTCCAGTGTCAACGCGCTGCTGGCCGACCCCGCGCTGGCCCAGTCGTTGCACAATGTGAAAAACATTTCCGATAACCTCAACACCACCACCCGCAACCTCAACACGCTGATGGCCGACCTTAATACAAAGGTGCCCGGGATGATGAACAAGGCTGATGCTGCGCTCACCAAGGCCGGGACGACACTCGACAACACATCGACGCTGACGGCCAACCTGGCTGCCGTGGATGTGGCGGGCACCATGGCCAAGGTCAACCAAACACTGAGCAACGTGCAGGAGGTGACTGCCAAACTCAACAGCAACCAGGGTACACTGGGGCTGCTGATGAACGACAAGACGCTCTACTACGACCTGCACTCCACGGTGCAGAGCGCCGACTCGCTCCTCACCGATCTCAAGGCACGGCCTAAGCGGTATGTACATTTCTCGTTATTTGGCAGAAAGAGTGACTAATTTAAAAATAGTCTAAATACATCGGGATGATGTTTCACGCCCTAGGGAGCCTGACAAAATGGTATAATGTGGTTTGGCAGTGGTGTTTCAGTAATGTTTCACAAGCTCGCCAGGGTATGGCATGATGTATGCTATTTCTTTCATTATCAACAATTTGTAATCTTGCAATAAGGCAATTGGAATCTATTTGTCGATAAAGTTCATAACTGTCGTTATTTAAGTAAGTTATGTGACCATACTCGAAAGGGGTGACAGTTTGCTTATTTGGATATGAGCGGAAACTTTATTAAATTTGCAGATGCAATAAGACTAGGAAACGTCGCTAAGACAAATGGTCAAAAATAAAATTGCTCATGAAAGTAAGTCCTGATGCTCGTTGGGACAGCGCGCTTGCGCTCATCCGCAAGAATGTCACCGAGCAGATATACAATACATGGTTCAAGTCCATCGTCTTCGAGCAGTATGATGAAGCTCAGAAGATGATTCTGGTTCAGGTACCCAGTCCATTCGTGTACGAGTATCTGGAGGAGAACTTTGTAGACTTGCTGGGAAAAGTCCTCTTCCATTGTTTTGGCAAGGGAATCCGGCTCTCTTATCGGGTAGTGACCGACAAGGAGAATAATCTCTCACAAGACATTGAAGCAGAGGCTTCAGATGCCATTGACAAGGTGAAGCCGCGCACGCGGGCCAACCAGAGTCCCACCATCCTTGATGCGGCTCAGCCCCAGCAGCTCGACCCACAGCTGAATCCTCACCTGACATTCGGCAACTATATTGAAGGCGACAGCAACAAGCTGCCGCGGTCAGTAGGACTATCGATTGCCGAGCATCCCAACACCATGCAGTTCAACCCAATGTTCATCTACGGTCCGTCGGGATGTGGCAAGTCGCACCTCATCAATGCTATCGGTGTGCGCACCAAGCAGCTGTTTCCCCAGAAGCGTGTGCTGTATATCAGCGCTCGCCTCTTTCAGAAGCAGTTTACCGATGCCGTGCGACAGAGTTGTGTGAACGACTTCATCAGTTTCTATCAGACCATCGACATGCTCATCGTGGACGACATCCAGGAGTGGGCTACGGCCGACAAGACGCAGGACACGTTCTTTCACATCTTCAACCACCTTTTCCGCAACGGCAAACGTATCATCCTGGCCTCCGATCGTCCGCCGGTAGACCTGAAGACTATGCCCGACCGCTTGCTGACGCGTTTCTCGTGCGGATTGATTGCAGAGTTGGAGAAACCCAACCTCAAGCTCTGCATCGACATTCTGGAGAGCAAGATCCGTCGCGACGGCCTGAAGATCCCGGCCGATGTCATCCAGTTTATTGCCGAAACGGCCAACGGCAGCGTTCGCGACCTGGAAGGCGTGATCAACTCGCTGATGGCTTATTCCATAGTCTACAACTGCAACATCGACATGCGTCTGGCAGAGCGGGTCATCAAGCGTGCCGTGAAGATCGACGACCGCCCGCTGACGGTGGATGACATTCTTGAAAAGGTGTGCAATCACTATAACGTCACGCCGGCCCAGGTCAACTCCAAGTGTCGCAAGCACGATTATGTGGTGGCCCGGCAGGTGTCGATGTATCTGGCGCAGAAATACACCAAGATGCCGGCCAGTCGCATTGGCAAGCTGGTAGGCAATCGCGACCACTCCACGGTCATACACAGTTGCTCACAGGTGGAGAAACGGCTGCAGGTCGACCAATTGTTTTCTGCAGAGATCATGAGTATTGAAAACTCATTTAAACTGAAAGGATAAAACAAACCGATGCTCACTTGGGCATCGGTTTTTTATTGGGAGAGGGGCATGAAACACATGATTTACTTGAGCTGATGGATGGAGCAAGGGCTCATGCTACCTGAGATTTGATGAATTTAGCGATTAAAAAGGCAGACTGCCTTCGAGAAGACAGTCTGCCGGGTATCTTGCTTGATGTTGTGGGATGATACCTT
>JBHAFS010000071.1:0-10057 GCA_041856205.1 Prevotella sp. | reverse complement strand
TTTAAAATTTAAATGCCTACCCAATAGTCGCAGACGGCATTCCGCAGCCTGCTATTTCTTTTATTGTGTCAAAACAAACAAGTTAAACCAGAATAGCCGTTTTATCGGCTGTTCACTATACAAACATTTTCGAATGAAAGATTTTAATATTATCATTGTCGAAGACGTCGCACTGGAGCTCAAGGGTACCGAGGGTATCATCCGAAACGACATACCCGAAGCTCACGTCCTGGGAACGGCCGACAGCGAGGTGGCCTATTGGCGCCTGATGAAGCAGCAGCTTCCCGACCTTGTACTGCTCGACCTGGGACTGGGCGGGTCGACAACCGTAGGCGTGGAGATCTGCAGGCACACCAAGGAGATGCATCCTGCGGTGAAGGTATTGATCTTCACCGGTGAGATCCTGAACGAGAAACTCTGGGTCGACGTGCTCGATGCCGGATGTGATGGCATCATCCTCAAGAGTGGCGAGCTGCTCACGCGTGGAGATGTGGCCAGCGTCATGGACGGTAAGCGACTGGTGTTCAACCAACCCATCCTACAGAAGGTAGTAGAGCGGTTCAAAAAGAGCGTCAATAACGAACTCATGCGACAGGAGGCGGTCATCGACTATGAGATTGACGAGTACGACGAACGCTTCCTGCGTCACCTGGCCTTGGGCTTCACCAAGGAACAGATCACCAACCTGCACGGCATGCCCTTCGGTGTGAAGAGTCTGGAAAAGCGACAGAACGAACTGGTGCAGAAGCTCTTTCCCGACGGCAATGGGGGCATGGGTGTGAACGCCACCCGTCTGGTGGTACGCGCCATGGAACTGCGCATTCTCGATATCGACAACCTGCGTCCTGATGACGATTGAGCTGATATCGGCTTGGTCGCTTCTACCTTTATCACCCATAACATGTTGTCAATGTGACGACTAATAATCATGCAATGAACGATAACACCGATAATTCACCACACTGGGAATACCTTTGGCGAAGATGGATCTACCGTTTGGCGTTGGCTTTTGTCATTGCCCAGCTGGCCCTCATCCTGACCTCCTGGCTCGTAGCTGCCGCCATGCCCAACTGGGGGGTGAGGTCATTGCTCAGCTCGGGCGGCATACGTTGGTTTTTCAGCAACTTTGCCGATAAGGTGGCCACATCATGGCTCACCTGGCTCATCGTGTTGTCCATCGCCTTCGGCAGTATCGAGTATAGTGGCCTTAGGCAAGTTGTGGCCAGCATCATCTGCGGCCATCGTCAAGAGCTTACTTCTCAGCAGCGGTATGCCCTGCGCATGAGCATGGTCTTGCTTGCTGTCGAAATTGTGATCATGGTGTTGCTCACCGCTTTGCCTCATGCCGTGCTTCTGAGTGTCACGGGTGAGCTTTTCCCAAGTAGTTTCTCGGCCAGCCTGGTGCCGGTGCTTGCCTTCATCGGCACCACTGTGGCGGTGTTCTATGGTCTGCTGAGCGCCACTCTGCACAGTATCTACGATATTGGTCAGTGCATGTGCTCTGGCAGTCGCTGGCTCATGCCCCTGCTACTGCTCTATGTTTTTTTTGCCGTGTTCTACGGCTCCTTCGTTTACGTCTTTGACGAGTTCATTGGTTGGTAGGGATGGTTGTCGAACCGGCTTATTGGTTTCGTAGTCAGTCCTGTCGTCCTTGGCACTGATCAACTGAGACGTTACGAAGGAGTTGGTGGTTAAGGCTGGGTGTAGGTAGCAAACCTGACGTTGTCGAGCTTGATGTCGCAGTCGGCACCAATCTCTTTATCCTTGTTGGTATAAAACAAGGTGCTGTTTTTTACTTCTATGCCATAGATCATTCCCTTGCCGCCGCTGGCCTTGATGCCGGTCTTGGCACCCTGGCATACAACGTTGGAAATGTGTATGTCGGTAAACTCGGGTGAGAAGTCAGCCTTTGCTGGTGTCGCACCCTGCAGCTGGTTGGCTCCGGCCCGGTTATCGGCATAGTCGCACTCGAAGACAATGGCCTCGTCTTTGATGTCGGTCATATAGATGTTCGAGATGTAGATATCCTTTGTCACGCCGCCGCGTCCCACGGCACTCTTGAACCTCAACCCGGTGTCGGTACCCGAGAAAGTATTGTTGTGAACGTAGAGGTTGGTCATTCCGCCGCTGAACTCAGAGCCGATGACGAACCCGCCATGGGCGTGATACACGATGTTGTCCTGAATGTTGATATTCTCGCACGGACCCGCTGCGCGTCCGTTTTCTCCAATGCCACCCTTCATGCAGATGCCGTCGTCGCCGGCGTTGATCACATTGTTGACGATGAGCACATCCTTGCAGTTGCCGATGTCGATGGCATCGCCGTTCTGCACATTCCAGGGGCAGGCCACGGTGATGCCGTCGATGATGACGTTCTTGCATCGCTGCGGCACGAGGTGGAAGTTGGGCGAGTTGCGCAGTGTCACGCCCTGCACCAGCACGTTCTCGCAGTCGGTGAAGCGCACCAGGTGTGCACGCATCCGCTCCTGCTTCTGCGGTGTATCAGCCACGTTGGGGTAGTGCTTGAGGTTGAAGGGATACCACAGGTCGCCCTTCTCGCTGACTGTGCCTCCCATGGCCAGGTATTGGCTCCACTCCACATCACTCATCTTGCTTCGCTTCACGGGACGCCAATATTCACCGTTGCCATCGATGATGCCTTCACCGGTAATCGAGACGTTCTTGCGCTTCGAGGCCGTAATCGAAGGCGAGGCCTTGGCCTCCAGCTGGCCGTCGGTGGTCTTGATGAGGTCGCGCTTGTCGGGCGACATCACGATCACGGCGTTGCGCTCGAGGTGCAGGTCGATGTTGTCCTTTAGCGATATAAGTCCGGTGAGCCAGATGCCTGCGGGTACGATGAGATGACCGCCGCCCTTCTTGTCGAGGGCCGACACAGCCTTGCTGAAGGCTTCGGTGTTCATTGTCAGGCCATCGCCAATGCCCCCGAAGTCGGTGAGACTTACACTAAAGGCAGGGATTACTGGAGCCTGAACGGTGGGCATGGCCTTGGGTAGGCCCTGGTAAAACTTCGAATAGTGGGTTTGTGCGATAGCCGGCAGCAGCATCAGCCAAGCCAAGCCAGCAAGTAGCGTTTTCTTCATCGTCGTAGTTTTGTTTTTAATTTTGTTTTAAGGAAAAAGCCCGGCCTCACGAATGAGAACCGGGCCGAATGAAAGGAGGAAGTGGTACCTCTTGGAGTCGAACCAAGGACACATGGATTTTCAGTCCATTGCTCTACCACCTGAGCTAAGGTACCTCGTTTGTTTTGCGGTTGCAAAGGTAGTGCATTAAACCGAAAACAACGAAAGAATACGAGGAAAATAGTTTTCAATTAAACTTTATTAACTACTTCCTCTTTATTCGTACCATCCTTTTGCCACCAGGTAATGCTTGGCAAACTCTTCGGCGGTGCCCGGTGGGCAGGCCTTGATGCGCTTGGCCGGTATGCCTCCCCATATCTCATGAGCAGGCACCTGGGTGCCTTCGAGCACCACGGCCCCCGCAGCAATGATAGCTCCCGGACCCACCACGGCCTTGTCGAGCACCACGGCATTCATGCCCACAAGGGCACCGTGGCACACCGTTGCCCCGTGCACCACTGCGCCATGCCCCAGGCTGACGCCGTTGCCGAGGATGGCAGGCGAGCCACCCGACTGGTGGATGCAAGCCAGGTCCTGGATGTTGCAGCGGTGGCCGACGACGATGCGGTCGACGTCGGCCCTTAACACCGCGCCGAACCACACCGAGCAGTCGTCGCCCATGGTCACATCGCCGGCCAGCGTGGCATTCTCGGCCAGATAGCACCGCTCGCCCCACCGGGGCTGCTTGCCTCTTGCAGTCTTGATCAATGCCATACGCGGTAGGAGGAGAAAATGTTGTGAAAGCTGTGTCCTGTCACCATACTCGTTATTGTTTCAGCGGGTTCCAGCCTTGTGCAAGGATGTCGAACTCCTGGTTGTCGCGCGAGATGAGCCTTGAGCCCAGCTCTTCCTTTGTGATGTATCCGATCTGCTTGATGCCCTTGTTCTCGAGCGCATTGAGCTTGTCGTGGTCGCCGATGGGGCAGGTGAAGAGCAGCTCATAGTCCTCGCCGCCGTTGAGGGCGCAGGTGGTGACGTTCATGTTGAACTCTTCGGCCATGACAGCCGTCTGGTAGTCGATGGGAAGGCTCTTCTCGTAGATACGGCAGCCGCAATGGCTATGATGGCAGATGTGCAGCAGTTCGGAGCTTAGACCGTCAGAGATATCCATCATGGCCGTAGGCCTGATGTTGTTCTCTCGCAGTAGTTGGATGATGTCGCCGCGTGCCTCAGGCCTGAGCTGTCGCTCCAGCAGATACTCCTTGCCTGCGAAGTCGGGCTGGAAATTGTGTATGCGGGCACTGTCTTGCTGCAGGTGCTTCACCAGCTCATCGTTGCCCTCCTTTTGCGCTTTCCTGATCTTATCGTTCAGTTCGTCAATCTGATGATAGTACACCGCCTTCTCGCGCTCGAGCAGTTGCAGCCCCATGTAGGCGGCTCCCAGGTCGCCCGACACACAGACCAGGTCGGTCTCCTTGGCTCCGTTGCGGTAGACGATGTCGCCCTTGGCAGCCTCGCCGATACAGGTGATGCTGATGGCAAGTCCGGTGAGCGAAGAGGTGGTGTCTCCACCCACCACGTCGATGCCCCATTTGTCGCAGGCCTGCCTCAGTCCGAGGTAGAAGGCTTCGAGGTCTTCCACGCTGAACCGCTTGCTCAGGGCTACCGATACGGTCATCTGTCGCGGTGTGCCGTTCATGGCAAACACGTCGGAGATGTTCTCCATGGCGGCCTTATAGCCCAGTTCCTGCATACTGATGTAGGTCAGGTCGAAGTGTATGCCCTCCATCAGCATGTCGGTGGTGACGAGCACCTCGCTGTCGGGATAGTGCATCACGGCACAGTCGTCGCCCACGCCGTAGACCGAAGAGGCATTGCTGAGCCTGATGTCCTTGGTCAGTCGGTCAATGAGACCAAACTCACCCAGTTTAGATATTTCCATATACTTGTATTCAGAATGAAAGGCATGGCGAGGCGAGCCGTGATGCGGCCTGTCGGGTCACGCAATGCCTGTGGTATAGTCGATGGTAGCTGGGCCCATTGCCCGGAAAGTGTGCTACGACCTTCTGATCATCTCGCGCATGATCTCGGTCATCTTTGGCTCGGCGCCCTTGGCTGCTTTCTGCACCTCCTCATGGCTCACCTGCACGGGCACGTCGAAGCCACCGAGGTCGGTGATGATGCTGATGCCAAATACCTTGATGCCGCAATGGCAGGCTACGATGACCTCGGGCACGGTCGACATACCCACGGCATCACCGCCCAGGATGCGATACATACGATATTCGGCAGGTGTCTCGAACGTCGGGCCCTGCACACCCACATACACACCGTGCTGCAGCTTCACGCCCTGCTCCTTGCCAATGGCGTCGGCCAGGGCGATGAGCTCATGGTCGTAGGCCTCGTGCATGTCGGGGAAGCGTGGGCCGGTGGGGAAGTTTGGCCCGTGCAGCGGGTGCTCGGGGAAGAAGTTGATGTGGTCGGTGATGATCATCAGGTCGCCGATGCTGAACTCGGGGTTCATGCCGCCCGACGCGTTGCTCACAAACAGCGTCTTGATACCCAGCTCGTACATCACGCGCTCGGGGAAGGTCACCTCCTTCATGCTGTAGCCTTCATAATAATGGAAGCGGCCGTCCATAGCCATGATGTCCTTGCCGCCCAGTTTACCGAAGATGAGTTTGCCGGCATGGCCCTCGACCGTCGATACCGGGAAGTTGGGTATTTCCTGGTAAGGAAATTCGTATGAATCAGTTATCTCTGAAGCTAATTGTCCTAGACCTGTTCCCAGAATGATGGCTGTCTTTGGACTTGTTGTCATCCTTTCTTTTAACCAGGATGCTGTTTCTTGAATTTTTTTGTACATAGCTAATCATTTTTTCGTTAAAGTTTTCTCCTTCCCCCAGCATGAATCGAACCTTGATGGGCAGGGCAAAAAGATGCTCCTTGATCTCCGGGGTGATATCCTCGAGCTCTACGAGTCTCGTGGCGTCTTTCTCGGTAGTGATGATGACCTTGGGCGAAGGCATGGCCTCGAAGGTGCGCTGGATGAGCTGCAGGTCCCTGTCCTTGAACGAATGGTGATCGCCAAAGAAGAGCGGGGTGATGGAGCCGCATCTTTTCTTGAGGTCGATCTGCATCTGTTCGGGTGAGGCTATGCCCGTGAGCAGCAGCACGTTCTTGCCGGCGAGCAGCGACCTGAGGTCGGTCTTCTGCTCAGCGGTCTTTGGTGCCGATGGAGTGGGGAATACCCGTCTCGGCGTGTCGTAGTCGATACAGGTGAAGTAAAGCTGCTGGTATGGAAAGAGGTTCAGGGCTTTGGTGAGCACCCTGAACTCCATGGGTTTCAGGTCTTTGGGACATTTCGTCACTATCACGATGTCGGCACGGTGCTTCCCTTTCATTGGCTCGCGCAACCTGCCGGCCGGCAGCAGCTTGTCGTAGATGATGAGTCGGTGGTAGTCGACCAGCAGGATATTGATGCCCGGCTTGACGTAGCGGTGCTGGAAGGCATCGTCTAGGAGGATGACATCCACGTCCTTGGTGGTCTCGTCGCCAGTGAGTCGCTCGATGCCCTCGCAGCGATTCTTGTCAACGGCCACATAGATGTTACTGAATTTATGTTGCATCTGGTAGGGTTCGTCGCCGATAAGGCGCATCGGCGTGTTGTCCCCAGCCAGCACATAGCCCTTGCTCTTGCGTTTGTAGCCGCGCGACAGCACCCCCACCTTGACAATATCTTTGAGCAGCCTGACCAGATACTCCACGTGCGGTGTCTTGCCGGCTCCACCCACCGTGATGTTTCCCACCGAGATGACGGGGATGTCGAACGTACGCTGCTTGAGGATGCCGAGTTCGAAGAGTTGGTTTCTTATACCCACTCCCAGCCCGTACAGCCAGCTGAACGGCAGCAGCCAGTCGTTGATTTTGATCAGATCCCCTTCACTTCTCATCTGTCACACCTTTGATGTTAATGGTTCATAGCTCATCGATCGCTCATGCTTAGTTTGGCTTGATGATGAAGGGCATGCGAGCCTGCAGGGCGTCCTGCCGCTGTATGGTGCGCATGAGCACGAACGGCTCGTAGAACACACCGAGCGTGGTGCGCAGCTGTTCGTCGAGATTGGTGCCCTTAGAGGTCTCCAGACCGTCGAGGATCTGTGTCATCATGTCTTTGGGAGCAGGGTATGTCGACGCATAATATTCCTTGAGCTTGGCCAGCTTGGCGGCCTTGTCCACAGCCTTGTCGAGTCCGCCAAGCTCGTCGACCAGCTTCAGTTTCAGGGCATCGCTGCCCAGGAACACATGTCCCTGTGCGTTCTGCTCCACCTGGTCCATCGTCATACGGCGTCCCTGCGCCACGCGCGTCTTGAAGAGCGTGTAGCCCCGCTGTATGCTACCCTGTACGTATCCGATCTGCTCGGGTGTCATGGGGTGTCCCACGGCACCGAGGGTGGCGTTGCGGTTGGTCTTCACCTCGTCGAACTTGAATCCCAGCTTCTGGGTCATCAGCTCCGACACGTCGGCCACCAGTCCGAAGATGCCGATGCTGCCTGTGATGGTGGTGGGCTCGGCAAAGATGTAGTTGGCACCTGCGCTCATATAGTAACCGCCCGAGGCTGCTGCGCCGCCCATCGACACCACCACGGGTTTCTTCTTCTTCAGCAGCTCCACGGCGCGCCAGATCTGTTCGGAGGCGTATGCCGAGCCGCCGCCAGAGTTGACGCGGATCACCACGGCCTTCACCTCGTCGTTGTCGGCCAGGTCGGCCAGGTCTCTGCACACCTCGGTTGCCACAATCTCGTGGTCGGCGGCGAAGATGCCCTGCGGCGAGCGCTCATTCACAATGCTGCCGTAGGCATAGTAGACGGCCACCTCCTCGCCGGTCGCCTCTTCGGGCACGTTGCCCATGTCGGCCACCGACACCTGACTGATGCTCTCGTCCTTGTCGAGCTTCAGCTGTTTCTTCACCACATCCTTCACCTGGTCGTTGTAGAGCAGTCCGTCGATGAGCTTGTATCGCATCAGGTTCTTAGGGTCTTCATAGCTCACCAGTCTGTCGGCGTAGGCATTGAGCGTGTCGACGGCGATGCCACGGCTCTTGCCCACGCTCTGGCACATCGTCTGCCACCATCCGCCGATATAGCGCTCGGTCTGCTCGCGGTTGGGCTCGCTCATGCGATCCTCGGTGAAGATCTCGGTGGCACTCTTATACTTGCCCACCTTCAGCGGCACCACCTTCACGCCCAGCTTGGCATAGAAGTCTTTGATGAACCGCACCTCTCCGCCGATGCCGTGCCAGTCGAGCGTACCCGAAGGGTTGAGATAGATCTTGTCGGCCAGCGACGCCACATAGTAGCTGCCCTGGGTGAAGACCTCACCATAGGCGATGATCCATTTGCCCGACTTCTTGAAGTCGGCGAGCGCATCCCTGAGCTCCTGCAGCTGTGCCATGTCGGCACCCAGGGCACCTGCTTCGAGGTATATGCCCTTGACGTTGTCGTTCTGCCTGGCCTTGTTGATGGCCGACAGCGTCTCTTGCAACCCCAGGCTGCCGCTATTGTTTAACTGTCCGAACAGGTTCAGTCCCTCGTCGTTCTGCTCGTTCATCGTGCCGTCGAGCTTGAGCACGAGCACCGAGTTATCGCCCACGCTCTTCTTGGCCTGCGACGATGCCACCATACCCACAATGGTCATGATGCTGAGGATGGTGGCTATGATGCCGAAGATAATCAGACCTACGACGGTAGCGCCGACATACTTGAAGAAGTCTTTCATATTGAATAATCTGTCTTAATGGTTATTACATTTGCAAACTTACGAAAAATTAGGCAAACAACCAAAATTTTTCTTTACGTTCTGTACATCATTCTGTCACTTTGCTTTAGGCTGCTCGATTCGTGTAAGCGTCAAGCCCGTGAGGTCAGTGCAGCAGTGCCACACCAAGAAACCACAGCACAGGCACGATCAGCGACGGCAGCAGGTTGAGGGTCTTGCAGTCTTTGAGGTTGAGCAGCGACAGTCCTGAGGCAGTGATGAGCAGTCCGCCGATGATCAGCAGTTCGGCCATGAGGGCCTCGCTGATGGCCGAGCTCGAGACGGTGGCCACGGCATAGAACAGTCCCTGCCAGCAGAAGAGCACGGGAGCGGCGAGCAGCATGCCGATGCCGTAGGTCGAGGCGAAGACCGTGGCACTGACAAGGTCGAGTGTGGCATTGGTATATAAAAAGGTGTTGTCGCCCTTGAGTGCGCTGATCACCGGTCCGAGCATCGACAGCGGCCCGATGCAATAGAGCAGGATGGCCGTCGATAGGCCCTGCGCCAGGTCGTTGGCGTTGGAGGCATTGGAGTGCCGGTTCACGGCCCGCTGGAACCGGCCGTCGAGGTCGAGGCGTGTGCCGGCGATGCCGCCGATGGCAATCGACACGATGAACAGCACGGGATACTGGCTCTTGGAGAAATGCGTGAGGGTGGCATTCAGGCCGATGGCCAGACTGGCCAAGCCCAGACCGGTATAAAGGGTGTTTTTATACTTCTCCTTGATACCCTTGTGAAGCACGGTGCCTGCAATGGTGCCTGCGATGATACAGGCCGTGTTGACGATGGTTCCTAACATGTACGTGTAAGTGGTTGAGGTTTTTGTCGGATGCAAAGTTAAGCCATAATTTCGAGAACTGTATCATATTGCCTCATAGATATCAATGGCCTGACCGTTATTTTATCCCGTTCCAGTTGCTGCTCTGGAAGCAAAGCACGGGTATGACGCGCCGGGCGAGCAGGCAATAGTAATGGGGTGCATAAAAAATAAACTGGCCTGCCTCACGGCTGACCAGTTGTTATTAAGGTGGGTTCTATTAATTACCACCGAAATCAAATCATAAAATCATGGGTTACGTTTTGCCATCTTTCGGACTCTCTTCGGCTCAAATTGCAAGTTCTCTCAGTCGTTATGCCCGCATAACTCCTTCGTGTACTTG
>JBHAFS010000070.1:0-12710 GCA_041856205.1 Prevotella sp. | reverse complement strand
TGACAAAATCCTGGGCAACTTTTTGTTGCTCAGGAGCTTATAAAACATAACATTTAACTAAGTTGCGGAATTAAGGTTTTAATAGTTTTCTCACAAGAGACATCCATTACAACAAGGATTAAGACCCGACGCAATGACCAAGCCGACCTACGACGCGTCACTCACAAGAGACATCCATTACAACAAGGATTAAGACAGCCCGCCACGCCTGCCGACTCCAAATCTTCTGACTCTCACAAGAGACATCCATTACAACAAGGATTAAGACACTCTGACGCAGCACCTTGATGATGAGACCAGGTCTCACAAGAGACATCCATTACAACAAGGATTAAGACTTGAATTTTGCGCATAAGTTGTAAAGTGTTAAAGCTCACAAGAGACATCCATTACAACAAGGATTAAGACGTAGGACGCTGAATCATTTGGTCAGTAAAAGCAACTTCTCACAAGAGACATCCATTACAACAAGGATTAAGACTCGGCAATATCAACGGCAATTTCATCAAGGACGGCTCACAAGAGACATCCATTACAACAAGGATTAAGACTCGTTTAAGTATTATGCCATTTTCTAAACACTCGAACTCACAAGAGACATCCATTACAACAAGGATTAAGACCCGTTGGATCAGTTGTGATCCGAAGTCTATGGTTTCTGCTCACAAGAGACATCCATTACAACAAGGATTAAGACTTCCTTTATACGTTCCTCAGTCAACGGAGAGCCTCACAAGAGACATCCATTACAACAAGGATTAAGACCGTAATGCAGTTTCTGAGGAAAAGCGAATGTGGGAGCTCACAAGAGACATCCATTACAACAAGGATTAAGACGATTTAACACCTGAGTTGATTGACTTTTTGGTTGACTCACAAGAGACATCCATTACAACAAGGATTAAGACTCGTACATCTGCCCGATAGGTTCATACCTGTTCCCTCACAAGAGACATCCATTACAACAAGGATTAAGACTTATGCTCTCCCCGTTGTACCATCGGTTGATGAGCCTCACAAGAGACATCCATTACAACAAGGATTAAGACCCGTTGTCCATTGACCGCTGGATGATGAGCAAGCTCAAGAGAGACATCCATTACAACAAGGATTAATGCTCAGTGTTTCGTTCATACCGATAAATCAATCAATAGCGTGGGCTCCAAGCCAGTGAAAGGATATTTTATGGTAGTTATGAATCTCTGCTTGAGGGTTTATTAAATTATGGGCAAAAGTTTCAAGTTTCTGGAACTCATCCAAAAAAAATGCTATATATGAAATGATTACGAAAGAAAATGTCTAACTTTGCCAAATGATGAAAAGAGTATTGACTATCCTGCTGATGTTTGTCTTCCTGATCGGTGCGATCGGGGTGGACGTGCGGGCCCACTACTGCGGTGGTGAGCTGAGCATGGTGTCGGTCAATGGTCTTCACATCCATGGCCCGGGCAACGAGATGATGCCGGGCTGCGGCGAGGGCGACGGATGCCCACACTGCAAGAACATACACACCCACTACAAGGTCGACAGCAAGTATCATCAGGCACGGACGGTGCTCCAGCAGCCCGCCCTGAGCCTGCCCGACTGGTTTCACGGCGACCTGCCCGTGGCCCTGCAGGCCGCTTGGCTGCTCCCCCTGCCCGTCGTCAGCGACACAGAGGCGCAGCCCTACGCCTATCTGGCCCGCAGCTATCCCGGGGCGGCACTGCCGCCCAGTGGGTTGCGGGCACCTCCTGTTGGCTGAGAATCGATTGTAATTCTCTGGACAACAACCCTTTTACATATTTATAACCTATGATCAACAAGATTATCGGCTATTTCCTGCACAACAGAATCATCACGTTCTTTGTGCTGGTGGCCATAGTCCTTGGCGGTTTGGCAACGGCACCCTTCAACTGGGACGGCGGTCTCTTGCCGCGCGACCCCGTTGCCGTGGATGCCATCCCCGACATCGGTGACAATCAGCAAATCATTGCCACCGACTGGATGGGCCACTCTCCCAAAGACATTCAAGAGCAGGTGACCTACCCGCTCACCACGGCACTCATGGGCATCCCGGGCGTGAAGACCATCCGCTCTACATCGATGTTCGGCATGTCGTTTATCTATATTATTTTCAAGGAGGACGTGGAGTTCTACTGGAGCCGTTCGCGCATCCTCGAGAAACTCAACTCCCTGCCCACCGGACTGCTGCCCGAGGGCGTGAAGCCTGCGCTGGGCCCCGACGCCACGGCCCTGGGCCAGATCTTCTGGTACACCCTCGAGGGGCGCGACCCCAAGACGGGCAAGCCCACAGGCGGCTGGGACCCACAGGAGCTGCGCACCCTGCAAGACTACTACGTGCGCTATTCGCTCAGTGCCGCCGAGGGTGTGTCGGAGGTGGCCTCGGTGGGTGGCTTCGTCAAGGAGTACCAAATCGACCTCGACCCCGAGGCCATGCGTTCCTATGGCCTCAACCTCGTACAGGTGATGCTCGCCGCCAAGAACTCGAACATCGACGTGGGCGCGGGCACCATGGAGATCAACCAGGCCGAGTATCTCATCCGCGGACTGGGTTATGTCAAGCACCTCAAAGACCTTGAGGAGGCCACCATCACCTCGCGCGACGGCGTGCCCGTGCGCATCAAGGACGTGGCGAAGGTGAGCTTCGGGCCGGCCGACCGCCGCGGCGGACTCGACAAGGAGGGGCAGGAGGCCGTGGGCGGCGTGGTGGTGGCACGCTATGGCAGCAACCCCATGCAGGTCATCGACAACGTGAAGAAGCAAATCGATGCCGTTTCGGCCGGATTGCCCGAGAAAACGCTCAAGGACGGCACGGTCTCCAAGGTCACTGTGGTGCCGTTCTACGACCGCACGCAACTCATCAAAGAGACCATCGGCACACTCGAAAGCTCGCTTACCGACGAGATACTGATCTGTATCATCGTGGTGCTCATCCTTGTGCTCAACCTGAGGGCGTCGATAGTCATTGCCACCATGTTGCCCTTGGCCGTGCTCGCCACGTTCATCATCATGAAACTCACCGGCGTGGAGGCCAATATCGTGGCGCTGTCGGGTATCGCCATCGCCATCGGCGTGATGGTCGACGTGGGCGTGGTGTTCATGGAGAACGTGGTGAGCAAACTAAAGGAGAATGGGAAAGACTCACGAGGCGAAGAGTTAGAGAAGATTATCCATCTGTCGGTATCAGAGGTGTCGTCGGCCATCATGACCGGCATGGGCACCACGGTGGTGAGCTTCCTGCCCGTGTTTGCCATGCAGGCCCAGGAAGGCAAGATGTTTCATCCGCTGGCCTTCACCAAGACCTTCGCCCTGATGTCGGCCTTGGTGCTCGGACTGGTGGTGCTGCCCACCCTGGCCTACTGGATATTCTCTCTCCGTCTGCCCCGCCGTTGGGCCATGAAGATATTCAAGGGTGGCAAGCAGGCAGAGCCCCGCAAGGTGAAGATTGGTCGCTGGCACGTCAGCACCCACCTGTTGCTCATGGCCGCCATTGTGCTCATCGCCATCTACGTGCTCACCGACAAGTGGCTGCCCTTAGGCCCCGACAACGGCATCGTGATCAACATGCTCTTTGTGCTGGCCATCGTGGGCGTGGTGCTGGCCCTGCTCTGGGGCATCGTGGTGTGGTATGAAAAGATACTGCGCTGGTGCCTCGACAACCGCTGGAAATTCATGCTCCTGCCCATAGGCACCCTTGTGGCCGGAATATTCATCTGGCGCAACACCGGCAGCGAGTTTATGCCCACCCTCGACGAGGGCACCTTCATGCTCATGCCCACCTCGATGCCCCATAGCGGCGTGGAACAAAACCTGCGCTATGCCAAGCAACTCGACCAGCGCATCAAGCGCATACCCGAGGTGGAGTCGGCCGTGGGCAAGTGGGGACGCGCCGAGAGCGCCCTCGACCCCGCACCCATCCAGATGTATGAGGTGACCATCAACTACAAACCCGAGTATATGCTCGACGAGGACGGTCAGCGTGCCCGCTTCAAGACCGACGGCCACGGCCGCTTCGTGCTGAAGGGCGGCGGCGTCTACGACCCCTCCACCACCTTCCGCAACATCCCGCGCGACAGTCTGGTGCCGAGCAGCAACGG
Source organism: Prevotella sp. (assembly GCA_041856205.1). GTDB lineage: Bacteria > Bacteroidota > Bacteroidia > Bacteroidales > Bacteroidaceae > Prevotella. Next base: position 8,610 of record JBHAFS010000070.1, on the reverse strand, counting down.
CGAATACTTCCGCCAGTGGCGCAAGAGCATCCGTACCGACGACGACATCTGGGCCGAGATCTCGGCAGCCACCCAGCTGCCAGGCCTCACCGGCAGTCCGAAGCTGCAGCCCATCGCTACGCGCCAGGTGATGCTCTCCACAGGCATGAGGGCCCCCATGGGCCTGAAGGTCTACGGCCCCGACCTGGAGTCGATCGAGAAGGCGGGCCGACAGATGGAGAAAGCCCTCAAGGAGGTGAAGGACATCAACGCCGCCTCGGTCTACTACGACCGTGCCACCGGCGCGCCCTACATCGAGATCACCCCCGACCGCGAGAAGCTGGGGCGCTACGGCATACAGATGGGCACCGTGCAGAGCGTCATCGAGACGGCCATCGGCGGCATGGCGGAGGGCAGCACCGTGGAAGGCCGCGAGCGCCACCCCATACGTGTGCGCTATGCCCGCGAGCTGCGCAACGACCCCGACGTGCTGCAAGGCATACTCGTGCCTGCCGCCGACGGCACACAGATACCCCTGGGGCAGCTGGCCACCTTCGACTTTGTGCGCGGCGCCACGATGATCAAATCCGAGAACACCTTCCTCGTGGGGTATATCACCTTCGACAAGGCCAGCAGCACACATGCTGAGGTAGACGTGGTGAACAACGCCAAGAAGCACATCGACGACCTCGTGGCCGCTCACAAAATCGTGTTGCCTAAGGGCGTAAGCTATCAGTTTACCGGCACCTACGAGCAGCAGATACACGCCGCCAAGCGCCTGACCATCATCATACCCATCGCCCTGATGCTCATCCTGCTCATCCTCTACTTCCAGTTCAAGAGCGTCACCGCCTCGCTCATCCACTTCTCGGGTGTGTTTGTGGCCTTTGCCGGTGGCTTTATCCTGATGTGGCTGTACGGACAAGACTGGTTTCTCAACTTCGACATCGGCGGAGTGAACATGCGGGCGCTCTTTGGCATGGGCAACATCAACCTCAGCGTGGCCGTATGGGTGGGCTTCATCGCCCTCTTCGGCATCGCCACCGACGACGGTGTGCTCATGGGAACCTACATACACCAAACCTTCCTCGAAGACAAGCCCAATAGCCACGAGGCCATTCGCGAGGCCGTGGTGAAGGCAGGCAAGAAACGCGTGCGCCCGGCGGCGATGACCACGGCCACCACGCTGATAGCCCTGCTGCCCGTGCTCTCGTCGACAGGTAAAGGCGCCGACATCATGGTGCCCATGACTATCCCCACCTTCGGCGGCATGCTCATCCAGACCATGACCATGTTTGTGGTGCCTGTGTTCCAGTGCTGGTGGCGCGAGAACGCACTCAAGCGCGAAGAGCGCCGCGCCCGTGCCTTGACCCAAGACAACGTTTCACTCCCCAACACATAAGTACAATGAAACATACCTCTTGTATATATAGCATCGTGGCGCTGCTGCTGTGGGTGGCGACACCCGCCACCTCGCGCGCCGAAGAGGCCGCCGACAGTCTGGTGACCTATATCGCCGAGGCCATTCGCAACAACCCCGCCGTGATGAGCCAGTACCGGGCCTATCAGGCCCAGGTGGCCGCGGCTTGCGGCGAGGGACAGCTGTCCGACCCCGAGCTGTCGGTCAACGCCTTCCCCTCACCCATGCAGCACGTCAACGTCAAGCAGCTGGCCACCTTCTCGGTGATGCAGATGTTTCCTTGGTTTGGCACGCTCAAGGCCGGGCGCCAAATCATGGAGCAGAAGGCAGAGGCCGCCTACCAGGAGTTTCGCGAGAACGGTATAGCCCTGGCCTTCGACGTGCAGAAGCAGTGGTACGACATACTCGCCGTGCAGGAGCAGGAGCGTGCCGTGCGCGAGAAGATACGCCTCATCGAAGACATACGCGAGGTCGCACTCTACCAGTATAAGTCGCCCTCGATGGCAAAGACTGCACGCATGAGCGACCAGCTGCGCTTGGAGACCGAGCAGGCGGCGCTCGAAGAGCAGGCGGCAAGCCTGGCCGACAAAGCCGCGCTGATGCGCCAGCAGTTCAACCTCACGCTGCACCGTAACCCCGACTCGCCATTGGTAATGCCCGACAGCATCACGCTGCGCCAGATGCCCGTGGTGGCGTGGGAGGAAATAGAGCGACTCGACCCACGACTCAATAAGCTGAACGCCCAGACCAAGGTATTCGATGCCCAGCAGGCAAAGGCGAAGGCCATGGGGATGCCCATGATCGGCGTGGGCGTGGAGTATATGCTCAACGGCAAGGTAGACATGCCCATGATGGCTGACATGAACGGTGACGACATGATCATGCCCATGGTCAAGATTACGCTGCCCATCTTCCGCCGCAAAACCAACGCCATGCGCAAGTCGGCACAGTTGGCCAAGGAGGCCGCGGCATTTGATTACAAGCGCCGCCAGGATATTCTCCATGGACAGTATCTCTCCATTGCACAGCGTGTCGCCGACGAAATGCGCAAGCTCGAACTCTACGACAAGCAGACCGCCATACTCGACAACACCCTGAAGTTGATGCAGGCGGAATATGCCAATGGGGCCAGCTCGCTCACCGACATTCTCTCCACCACGCGGCAGGAGATAGACTACGCCCTGCAGCGCGCCATGGCCAAGGCAAGGTATAACACGGCGGTGGCTGAGTATGAGAAGATGGCGTCGAAGTATGGACCCAGCCTCTTTGCCGAGCCCGCAGCCACTGCGGCCAAAGCCAAATGACATGGGAATACGAAATAGGAAGTGCCCACTGTGGGGATGTGTCCTATGGTAATCATTTGCGGCGAAGTCATAAGTCGATGAGTACTTCGACCGAGCAATAACAAAATTAGAACAACAAAACAATGAGTAAGATAAAAGATTTTCTTAGCCGCAGAGACAGCAAGAGTATCGTCCTCGGCATCATCATCGGCGTCCTCGTTGTCGCCATTCCCCTGTGGCTACTGCGCCCGACGCACCAGCACGACGAGGCGGCGGGGCATGAAGAGCATGGCGCTACCACCTACACCTGCTCCATGCACCCCCAGATCAAGCAGGATAAGCCTGGCAAGTGCCCCATCTGCGGCATGGACCTCATCCCCGCGGGCTCTGCCCCCACCGCCACGTCGCACGACGACAACACGGTGATGATGAGTCCTGAGGCGGTGGCCTTGGCCAATATCGAGACCGAGGTGGTGGGCGAAGGCGCCACACGCAAGGAGGTGCGTCTCTTTGGCAAGATACAGCCCGACGAGCGTTTGCAGCAGACCCAGACAGCCTATGTGGCCGGGCGCATAGAGCGACTGATGATCAATGCCGTGGGCGACAATGTGTCGAAAGGACAGACCTTGGCCGTGATCTATTCTCCCGAACTCTATAGTGCCGAGCAGGAACTGGTGGCCGCCTTAGGATTTCCCGAAGGGCCGCAGCGCAAGGCTCTCGTCGACGCTGCCGTGGAGAAATTGAGATTACTTAACATCACGCAAGCACAAATTAACGAAGTGATACGCAACAAGAAGGCCTCGCCTTACGTCTCCTTAAAAGCGAACACCTCGGGAACGGTGGTGGCGAAGAGCATCGCGCAGGGCGACTATGTCAACAAAGGGCAGCCGCTGCTGAAGATTGCCAACCTCTCACGCGTGTGGGCGGTGTTCCAGGCCTATGAGGGCGACCTGCCCTTCGTGCGTACTGGCGCCACGGTGCATTTCACCTCTGAGGCCATGCCGGGCAAGACCTTCACGGGCACGGTGAGCTTCATCGACCCCTTGCTCGACGCCAAGACGCGCACGGCCGGCGTACGGGTGGTGATGGCCAACCCCGGGGGCATGTTTAAGCCCGAGATGATCATCACGGGCAATGCCACCGCCACGCTGCCCCATACCGACGGCGCCATTGTGGTACCGAAGTCGGCAGTGATGTGGACGGGCAAGCGCAGCGTGGTATACGTGAAAGACGACACTGCCGAACAGCCCACCTTCGAACTGCGTGAGGTGACGCTCGGGGCCACCCTGCCCGATGGCTTCGTGGTGACCGACGGACTGGCCGAGGGCGAGGAGATTGTCACCAACGGTGCCTTCGCCGTCGATGCCAGCGCTCAGCTGGCCGGCAAGCGCAGCATGATGAGTAGATAGACAAAGGTAAAAAGGTAAACAACAAACGGGATAAACCTCTGGTCTGCCCCACAGCCTCCACGGCGGCAAAAGCCCCTTGCCGCACCGCCTGAGCTGCCGCCAGGCAGTGCGCCCGGGCAGCAGACGCAAGGTGGCTGCGCAGCAACGGCCTTCTGCTTCGGCTCGAAGCACAGGCTGTTTCCACTCGAACCACAGGCTGCTTCCACCCGAAGCATGCGCTGTTTCCACTCGAACCCATGTCCGCCAGGATGTGTGCCCAGGGCCGAGACCTGAGCCTACGCAATGGCCCAACGCCCTTTAGGCCTGCCCAAGCCACACCCTAGCAAGACACGTTACAACAGATAAGTAAAACAACAATTAAAACAAGACAAAGAACATGAAGAAATTTATGATGACAATGATTGCAGTGCTCGCCATGAGCGCTGCCGTACAGGCAAAGACAGTGAAGACAACCTTTAAGGTAGGTGGCGGATGCACCGACATGTGCAAGCCCCGCATCGAGGCGGCTGCCAAGAAGGTGCCCGGCGTGGTGTCGGCCAAATGGAACCAGAAGACCCAGAAGCTGGCTCTGGTGTACGACAACACCAAGACCAATGCCGTGAAGGTGGAGAAGGCCATTGCGGCCACGGGCCACGATGCCGGCAACGTGAAGGCCACCGATGCCGCCTACAACAAGCTCCCCGGCTGCTGCAAGTATCGCAAATAATCAGTCCCAGCCATCCTATTTCATTCAAGGGCACGGAGGTTCATTTCTCTGTGCCCTTGCCTTTTGTCGCCATCCTCCCCTCATCCTGACATATGACGTGTCATCAGAATGTGCCAAGCTGCAATCCGCGCGAAGTATATTCACCACGTTAAGTTGACCCTCCCGTTTGAAGTGGATCCTCCGCTCGCCTTGGGCGAAACTAAGAATGCATCAGAATATATTTTGGAAGTGGTGCTCATCGTAGGATGGTATCTGTTCAGCGATTGTTGCTCACACAGAGCCACAGAGTACACAGAGAATTATTCCAAAGATGCTAACAAAAGCTCATCATTCCCTGGCTCAACGAGTTGCCACTCTGTGCCCTCCGTGTCTCTGTGTGAAAAAACTCCATGTGAATAAAGTCTCCGTGTACTCTGCGCCTCTGAGTGAACTAAAATTTCAGAGAGAATAAAATCTCCGTGTACTTCGTGACTCTGTGTGAGATATATTCGCTGAATGATTACGTAGGATGTAACATATACGAAAGAATTTGAAACATGATACAATGGCAGAGTGGATTATTTTTTGTTACTTTGCAAACGGAGAACAACGCCGACACTTAGACCATCGAAAAAAACAACGCTACATGAAACATATTGTCTTGATCATACTTTGTCTCATCACCGTCCTGGGCCTGCAGGCCAAGGTGACACCTGCCCGCCTCTTCGAGAGCGGTATGGTGCTGCAGCGCGGCAAGCCCATACCCGTATGGGGCACTGCCGACGCCGGTGAGCGCTTCGCCATCACCTTCGCCGGCAAGACCCATGAGGTGGTGGCCGATGCCAGCGGCCACTGGCGCACCGACCTGCCGAAGATGAAGGCCGGCGGACCCTACACCATGACCATCGGCACGCTACGCCTCGACGACATTCTCGTGGGCGACGTGTGGCTGTGCTCGGGCCAGTCGAACATGGACGTGACCGTGGAGCGCGTCGCCCCGCAATATGCAGGACAGGTGGAGACCTACCGCAACGACCGCGTGCGGCTGCTGCGCGTCAACCAGCACGCCACGGTGGACGGACCGCAGCGCGACTTCCAGACCAGCGGCTGGAAGCACCTCACACCCGCCGACAGCTGGACCTTCTCGGCCTTGGGCTATTTCCTCGGGCGCCGACTGCAGGAGGAGACGGGGGTGCCGCAGGGCATCATCTGCAACAGCTGGGGCGGCACACCCATCGAGGCATGGGTGCCCGCCGACTCGCTCGGCGGACCTTACAGCCGTTATCTCGACCGCCGCGACCTCTACACCACCGACTATGTGACCACACAGCGTCAGGCCAACACCCTCATGGACAACCGCTGGCACGACCTGCTCGACCGCAAGGACCCGGGACTGCACCAGGGATGGACAGGCCTGGAGGCTGACGACAGCCGCTGGCCCACCCACAACCAGTACGACAAGGCCTGGGCACAGGTCGACGGCCGCGGCGTGGTGGGCAGCGTGTGGATGCGACAGCACATACACCTCGACAAGGCACATGCGGGCCGCGCGGCCACGCTGCTGCTGGGCACGCTCTACGATGCCGACTACACCTTCGTGAACGGCAAGCAGGTGGGTGTGACCTACTACCAATACCCGCCCCGACGGTACAAGATTCCCGAGGGTCTGCTCCGCGAGGGCGACAACGTGGTGGCGGTGCGCTTCGTCAACAAAGGCGGCACGCCGGCCTTCACGCCGGGCAAGCGCTATGCCCTCGACTTCGGCGGCGGAGATGTCCTTACTTTGTCGGAGAACTGGCGCAGCCATGTCGGTGCGCTGATGCCGGCCTGTCCGTCGCAGGACGTGGGCATACAGAACCTCGCCACGGTGATGTACAACTCCATGCTCATGCCCGTGGTACCCTATGGCGTGGCCGGCGTGGTGTGGTACCAGGGTGAGTCGAACACCGACCGCCCCGGCGAGTACCTGCCCATGCTGCGCAAGCTCAAGGGGTCGTGGCGCACGCTGCTGGGCGACAGCCGGCTGCCGTTTGTCGTTGTGCAGCTCGCCAACTTCATGGCACCCTCGGCCCAGCCGCAGGAGTCGGGATGGGCCCAGGTGCGCGAGGCCCAGCGCCTGAGCACCATTGAGGACGGCCACTCAGAGCTTGCCGTGGCCATCGACCTGGGCGAATACAACGACATCCACCCCCTGCGCAAGCGCGAGGTGGCCGACCGGGTGGCGCTGGCCCTCGGCAAGTTGTGCTACGGCCGGAAGACACCCTTGTCACCCGCCGTGCAGCAGGCCACAGCCACAGCGTCTGCCGTCACGCTGCGCTTCGACCAGCCGCTGCAAGAGGGCGTGGTCTACGAACTGGAGCTGGCAGGCACCGATGGCCGCTACCACAACGCCAAGGCCGTGGCCAAGGGCAACACGGTGACCGTACAGTGCGAGGCTGTGCCACACCCCACCCGCGTGCGCTATGCCTGGAAGAACAATCCCGACAAGGCCAACCTGCGCAACCGGCAGGGACTCCCCGCCAGTCCGTTCCAATGCATCGTCGAATAAAAGTCAGGTTATTAGGTTATTGACTGACTTAGAATAGATAGGTTTGCGGAGAAGAGTCTCCCTCCGTTGCTGCGAAGCAGCGATAAGTGTTTTCTTAGTAATCAGTTTATTTGAACAAAGGACATACACCCAGCCAAATGGGGTATGTCCTTTTGCTTTATATCGCACTGGCCTCATCACCCCCGAGCCACGTCATTACATATTAGGTGGGTTCTATTAATTACCACCGAAACAAAATTATTAAATCATGGGTTACGTTTTGCCATCTTTCGGACTTTCTTCGGCTCAAATTGTAAGTTCGCTCAGTCGTTATGCCCGCATAACTCCTTCGCTCACTTGCAATTTGATCTCGAAGATCGTCTCGAAATCTGACAAAGCTAATTAATAGAACCCACCATTAATGTCTGGCAAGGTATCAGTTAATGGAGATTTTTTCGTAAATTTGCAACCGGTTTCTATCAATGGCAAAACAATGATGAATATTCTCGATATCTTATTCTTATCCGTGGCACTGGCTATGGACTGCTTCACCGTGAGCATCGTCAGCGGCGTGATCATGGGGAGATGCGACTGGCGTGTGGTGCTACGTATGAGTTTCTTATTCGGGTTGTTCCAAGCCGTCATGCCCCTCATCGGCTGGTTTGCCACCAGCAGGTTTGCCGATTATATCGAGTCGTTCGACCATTGGATAGCCTTTACGCTGCTCGTATTCCTGGGCGTAAGGATGATCAGAGAGTCGTTTCACCCTGATGACGCACAGCATTTCAATCCCTCCCGGCTTCGCACCCAGCTGGTGCTGGCCGTGGCAACCAGCATCGATGCCCTGGCCATCGGCATCTCGCTCGTCCTCACCGGATACCGTTCATTACATCAACTCTCTTTTCCCTTGTGGACCATCGGTCTAGGCTCGTTTCTCTTCGGCATCACCGGCCAGCTGCTGGGTGTGCGCTTCGGCAGCGCCATACGCCACCGCCTCAAGCCCGAGCTCCTGGGTGGTGCCATCCTCATCTTCATCGGCATCAAGATCCTGGCCAGCCACCTCCTTGGCACCGAGGCGTTGTAAGCGATGGCTGGCGAGTGATGCAGGTAGAACGACTTGCAGTAAGATTCCAAAGGACGGAAAGCCGCATTGCTAAGCATTTTACGGCTCAGTTAATAAATTTGTGTTTTTAACCATTAGTTTCAGGCGAATAATTGCTTGACTCTGTATAGGTAAATGATATTCTCCTATGAGACCCGCCTGCGGGTCTGACAAGATATTCTGCGATGAGTTCCCGCTAAAATGA
>JBHAFS010000069.1:0-6964 GCA_041856205.1 Prevotella sp. | reverse complement strand
AGTGAACTGGCAATTTGAGCCGAAGAGAGGCCGAAAGATGGCAAAACGTAACCCATGATTTAATCATTTTGTTTCGGTGGTAATTAATAGAACCCACCTATAATAATAATGAGAAAAACCCTCCTTGTCATCCTTACGCTGCTGCTGCCCTGGTATGGCCAGGCTGCCGGCAAGCAGAAGTCGCAACCCTCCGACCGTGAGTATTGGTCGGCCCTGGCCTATAAGATGGCCCGTCCCGTGCTGGAGAACATGGCCAGGGGCGAGCTGCAGAAGAACATGCAACTCGAACTGTCGCCCACCTGGGACGGCCGCTCGCCCAAGGTGGCCTATATGGAGTGTTTCGGTAGGCTCATGGCCGGCATCGCCCCGTGGCTGGCCCTGCCCGACGACGACACAGCCGAGGGCCGACAGCGCCGCCAGCTGCGCCAGTGGGCGCTGGCCAGCTATCGCAACGCCGTCGACCCGCAGAGTCCCGACTGCCTGGCCTGGGAGGGGCATGGCCAGACCCTTGTCGATGCCGCCTACGTGGCCGAGAGCTTCCTCCGTGCCTACGATGCCCTATGGCTCTCGCTCGACACCCTCACGCGGCAGCGTTACATCCGGGCCTTCACCCAGCTGCGCCGCATCGACCCGCCCTACACCAACTGGCTGCTCTTCTCGAGCACCATCGAGAGCTTTCTGGCCAAGGCCGGCGCACCCTGCGACGAGTACCGCGTCAACTCGGCCTGCCGCAAGGTGGAAGAGTGGTATGTGGGCGACGGCTTGTATGCCGACGGCCCCGACTTCGCCTTCGACTATTACAGCAGCTATGTCTTCCACGCCATGTATCTTGAGACGCTCCAGGCCATGGTCGACGCCAAGGCCAACACACGCCTCGACTATGCACAGTATCGCAAGCGCGAGCTGCGCCGCGCCCAGAAGTTTGCCATTGTGCTCGAGCGTATGATCTCGCCCGAGGGCACCTATCCTGTCATCGGGCGCTCCACGCCCTACCGTCTGGCGGCCCTGCAGCCCCTGGCCTTGCTGGCCTGGTATCAGCAGCTGCCCCAGGACCTCAGCAACGGACAGGTGCGCGCGGCACTCACCAAGGTCATGCACCGCATGTTCGACACCCACAACAACTTCAATGCCGGCGGCTTCCTCACCATAGGCTTCTGCGGCAGCCAGCCCAACATTGCCGACTGGTACACCAACAACGGCTCGCTCTACATGACCTCGCTCTGCTTCATGCCCCTCGGTCTGCCTGCTTCGGCGCCCTTCTGGACCGATGCGCCGCAGCCCTGGACACAGTGCAAGGCCTGGGGCGGACAGCCCTTCCCCAAAGACCATCGCTGGGCCGACGACATCCACACCAAGGACAAATGGTAGTGGGGAGCGGTTATCCACCAACCCACCAACAATCCAACCCACCAACAAACCATACGATGAGAAAAGTATTACTGGCCCTTCTCGTGCTCTGCAGCATGCAGACGACATCGGCACGCAAGTGGACGGTGGCCGAAGTGAAGGCCACCATCGAGAAAGTGAACAACTACTGGCAGTCGCGCAACCCTGCCGAGGTGCGCGCCTTCTGGGACCCTGCCGCCTACCACACCGGCAACATCGAGGCCTACAGGCTCACCGGCAACCAACAGTGGCTCGACTACAGCAAGCGCTGGGCCGAGCATAACAAGTGGATGGGGGCCACCGAGCGCGATCCCGCCAAGTGGCTCTACAAGAAGTACGGTGAGAGCCAGCAGCATGTACTCTTCGGCGACTGGCAGATTTGCTTCCAGACCTATATCGACATCTACAACATCGAGAAGGCCAGGGGCACCGCCGCCGACCTTGGATATATGACCGCCCGCGCCCGCGAGGTGATGGGCTACATGGCCGACAGCCGTGCCACCGACTACTGGTGGTGGGCCGATGCCCTCTACATGGTGATGCCCGTCATGACCAAGATGTATCGTCTCACCGGAGAGCAGAAATACCTCGACAAGCTCTACGCCAACCTGTGCTATGCCGACAGCATCATGCTCGACAGCGAGACGGGCCTCTACTTTCGCGACGGCAAGTATGTCTTCCCCGCCCACAAGACCGCCCGTGGCAAGAAAGACTTCTGGGCGCGCGGCGATGGATGGGTGCTGGCCGGACTGGCCAAGGTGCTGGCCGACATGCCCGTCGACCATCCCCGCCGCAGCTTCTTCGTCAGCAAGTACCGCCGCTTGGCGGCTGCCGTGACTCCCCTGCAGCGCAAGGGCGGCTACTGGTTGCGCTCAATGATGGACGAGCAGCAGGCGCCGGGGCCCGAAACCAGCGGCACGGCTTTCTTCACCTACGGCCTGCTGTGGGGCGTCAACCACGGCTACCTGCCTGCCCGCAAATACCGCAAGACCATCGACCGCGCCTGGCGCTACCTCACCGAGACGGCCCTGCAGCCGGACGGCAAGGTGGGCTATGTGCAGCCCATCGGCGAGAAGGCCATCCCCGGACAGGTGGTCGACCAGAACAGCGAGGCCAACTTCGGCGTGGGTGCGTTCCTGCTGGCCGCCTGCGAGTATGCCCGCTACCTGGAGGGCAGGGGCACTCGTTGAGCATGGCCGTCGCTCTGGGTCTGTGGGCGCGCAGTGCTCACGGCTCGGGCACGATGAGCTTGTAGCCCACGCCCCTCACGTTGACAATCCTCACCTGCTCGTCGTGCGACAGCTTATGGCGCAGCTTGGTGATAAACACATGCAGGCTGCGCACGTTGAAGAAGGTGTCGTCGCCCCAGAGCCTGAGCAGGATGTCGCGTGTCTCCACCACGGCATTGCCGTGGGTGGCCAGCATGCGCAGGATCTCGGTCTCGCGGTACGACAGCTCCATCAAGCGGTCGGCCAGCCGCAGGGTCTGCTTCACCGTGTCGAGGCGGTAGCGTCCCACGGGCAGCAGGGTGTCGCCTGCCGTCAGCGGGGCTGCCTGGTAGGTGGCGGCCCGTCCTGCCAGGGCGCGTATGCGCACCATGAGTTCCTGCATGCCGAAGGGCTTCTTCAGGTAGTCGTTGGCGCCCAGCTCAAAGCCTGCCACCACATCGTCGACGGCCGACCGCGCCGTGAGAAAGAGCACGGGCGTCAGCCGGTCGGTGCGGCGTATGCGGCGCACCATCTCAAAGCCGTCCATGCGCGGCATCATCACGTCGGCCACCAGCACGTCGGGGCGGTGGGCCGAGAAGGCTGCCAGACCCTCCACACCGTCGCGGGCCGTGCTTATGTCGAACCCCTGCGGCTCGAGGGTGTCTTTGATGATCATGGCGAGCGTCGTCTCGTCTTCCACCAGCAGTACCTTTATTTTATCCATAGAATGTCAGTTTGAAGGTGGTGCCTTGTCCCGGTCGGCTGTCCAGCGCTACCTCACCACCCATTTTCTCCATCATGCTCTTCACGTAGTATAGTCCCAGTCCGTAGCCCTTCACCTCGTGCAGGTTGCCGTGGGGCACGCGGTAGAACCGGTCGAACACATAGCGTTGCTTGTCGGGCGGTATGCCCATGCCGTGGTCGGTCACGCTGACCACCACGGCGCCCTGTGGCGTGCGCGTGGCGGCGATGCGCACCTCGGCCCGCCCAGGCGAGTATTTCACGGCATTGTCCACGAGGTTGCTCACCATGTTGGCCAGGTGGGTGCGGTCGGCCCTGACGGTCAGCCCGCCGGGCACGTCGACGGTGATGTCGGCAGGCTTGTCGGCCTTGAGGCGGTGCTCCTCGGCCACGGCCTCGGCCAGAGGCCTGAGCGGCACGTCCTCCAGGCTGAGGCGCATGGCCTTGCGCCGTTCCATGCTCATCGAGAGTATCTGCTCCACCAGTCCCGCCAGCCGTTGCAGCTGTTGTCGGCCGATGTTGAGGTAGCGGCGGCGGCGTTCGGGGTCGTCGGCAGCGTCGAAGTTGAGCAGGGCATCGTTGGCGGCGTAGGCCACGGCGATGGGCGTCTTCAGCTCATGGGTCATGTTGTTGGTGAAGTCGGTCTTCATCTCGTCGAGCGTGCGCATCTTTTCGAGGGTGCGGATGAGATACCCGAACGCAGCGGCGAGCACCACGAGCGTCAGTAGTGAGGCCATGAGTATGCCCGTCATTTGCCGCAGTATGGAGTGGGTGTAGGAGGGCAGCAGCACCTCGTAGGTCGTCGAACTGGACAGGCTCAGTTCCAGCCGTACGGTGTCGGCAAAGGCTGTCTGCTTGGCACCCAGGTCGGCCACGGTGTCGGTGAAGTTTTGCGGCTTGTCTTTTATTAGGGTGTAATGGTGCAGAAAGAGCGTGCGATGGGTGGTGTCGAGCCCCAGCGAGTCGAAGCGGCGGGTGAGCAGGCTGTCGAAATATTCGGGCGAGACTTCCTGCATGTCGTCCAGTGCCGAGTGGATGCCCTGCTGCATGTAGAGGCCAAACTGCGCCATGTTCTTCGAGTCGCGCAGCATGGTGGTGAGGTATTGGTCGGATATGTTGGTCTGCAAGGCCGCCTGTTGTGTCTGTTCAGTCCGCGCCTGCGTAGAGACTTGGGCCTTGTGTGTATGCGTGTCTACATCAACCGTGACATCCATCTGCCCATGCTGCACGTCATCCCGCTGGCGAAGCAGCTTGATACGGTGCATCATCTCTTCGTAGTCTGACAAGCGCACGGCCTCCTGCACGTCCGACCTGATTTTCTCTTCGAGCGTGCCATAGAGCCCCATGAGCCAGTAAGTCTGGTAGGCGAAGATGGCACCGAGGGCCGCCATCACGAGCATCACTATGGGTTTCATCGGAAATTTCATCGTTGCAAAGATAGGATTTTTAGGCGTCGGTAGCGAGAAATGATAAGACTAAATAACACTTCTGTTAAGCATAGATAAGTCACGATTGGGTCTTCATTGGGAAAAATTGGGTACTTTTGCGATGTCAATCTATAAACGAAAGATGAATACAATGAAACATCTCTTACTCCTTGGTTTGATATTGGGCATCAGTTCCTGTGTCATGGCACAGCAGTCCGACTCGCTGCGCATGGACAGCATCATCCATGCCCTGCCTGAGGTGATGGTCAAGGGCGAGCGCTCGGTGGTCAAGGTCGAAGGCAGCGCATTGGTCTACGACCTGCCGCGATTGGTCGAAAAGAAGGCCATCGACAATGTCTACGACGCCCTGCAACAGCTGCCGGGCGTGGTGAAGGTGAACGACAAGCTGCAGCTGGGTGCCCTCCCGGTGACGGTCATCCTCGATGGCAAGGTCTCCACGATGACCACCGAGCAGCTCACCACGGTGCTGCAGGGGCTGCCGCCCTCGCGGGTGCAGCGCGTGGAGGTGATGTACAACGCACCGGCGAGGATGCAGGTGCGCGGCGCGGTGATCAATGTGGTGCTGCGCCACGACAACGCCGACGGCTCGCCGCTGCAGGGCGAGGTCAACCTGGGCTACCGGCAAGACCACGAAGCCGCCTTTGGCGAGCGCGCCTCGCTGCTCTATCACCGCGGCAGGTGGTCGGTAGACGCGATGTATAAACACAGCCACGACAAATCGTTCTCGTGGCTCGACGACCGCTCGCACCATCGCCTCGACGACGGCACGGTACACGACGTGAACACCCACGAGGTGGACCGCGCGCGCAGCCATGGCGACGACTACCGCGTGGGCGTGGACTATGACATCGCCGACGACCACCGCCTGAGCCTCGTCTACACCGGCAGCTACGACAAGTCGACGACCCATCAGCTTATCACGGGCAACGTCACGGGCACCACCGACATCGACGGCCACTCGTGGCTGCACAACGTGCGCATCGACTATGCCGCGCCCATCGGCCTGAAGGCGGGCCTGGAGACGACGTGGTATCACGCCCCTGAGACGCAGCTCCTGGCCAGCACGATGCCCACCGGCACGCTCAACTATGCCGTCGACAACGCCCAGCGGGTGAACCGCTGGAAGGCTTTCCTGGCCCAAGAGCATACGCTCGGCCACGGATGGGGCATCAACTATGGCGCCATCTACACCACAAGCATCAACCACAGCCGCCAGCTCTATACCTCGGTGGCGCAGACTACGGGCACAGAGCCCGAGTCGTCGACCACACGTCAGCGCGAGGATGTGGTGAATGTCTATGGCGGGTTCAGCAAGGCGTTCTCGCCGAAGCTGTCGGTCGAGGCCTCCCTCGCCGCCGAATACTACCACCGGCCGGCGTTGCACCGCTGGCGCCTGTACCCCACCTTCAACCTCACGTGGCAGCCCGCCGAGGGCCATTATGTGCAGTTCGGACTGAGCAGCGACCGCCTCTATCCCGACTATTGGGCCATGACCAACTTCATCACCTACAGCAACGGTGGCTATAATGAGGTGACGGGCAACCCCGACCTGCGGCCCTCGACGGAGTATAAGGCACAGCTGGTGTATGTGCTCAAAGGTAAATACCAGTTTGTGGGGTGGTTTCAGCATACCGACGACTATTTTGAGCAGACACCCTACCAGCGCCACGACCGCCTGACGGTGAGCTACAAGGTGTTCAACTTCGACTTCCAGCAGCAGGCCGGACTCATGGCTGCCGTGCCCGTGAAGGTGGGGCAGTGGCTCGACACCCGGCTGTCGCTCATCGGCGTATGGCAGCGCGAAAAGAACTCGCGGTTCTACGACATTCCCTTCGACCGCGACAACGTGATGACGATGGCCCGCATGAACAGCACCATCACGCTATCGAAGAGGCCCGACATCACGCTCTCTGTAGACGGTATGGTACACACCCGCGGCATACAAGCCATCTACGACCTGCCCGCCTCGGGCAACCTCGACCTCAGCGCCCGCTGGCTGTTCTGGCACAAAAGGGCCACGCTGCGCGTGTTCTGCGACGATATTTTCGAGACATCGAACATCAACCCGCGCATCGACTACCGTGGGCAAGATCTCCGCATGTACTTATCGTGCTACCGACAGGTGGGCGTGTCGTTCACTTATCGCTTTGGCGGCTACAAGGAGAAGCAGCGCGAGGAGGT
>JBHAFS010000068.1:0-2632 GCA_041856205.1 Prevotella sp. | reverse complement strand
TTCGAGACTGTCTTCGAGGTCAAATTGCAAGTGAACGAAGGAGTTATGCGGGCATAACGACTAAGCGAACTTGCAATTTGAACCGAAGAGAGTCCGAAAGATGGCAAAACGTAACCCATGATATTATTATTATGTTTCGGTGGTAATTAATAGAACCCACCTATATATAGAGCACAGGCATGAATGATGAGCAGCCCCACATGCCCGCCCCGGGGGCGGTAGGCTCATGTCCGGGCTGCACGTCGACGTCGACGTCGGCGAGGGCAGGAAGGGCAGGGGGCGGGAAGGGCAGTGGGCTGCGGCAAGCCAACAGCCGTTGTCTATGGTATTACATGGCGAAAATATTGAAACCACCGTCTACCACAGCCACCGTACCGGTTACAAATGCAGTGGCATCGCTCATGAGGTAGTGGATGGTACCACACAGCTCTTCGGGCTTTCCCATCCGTCCGAACGGTGTCTGTCGGATGACATCCTTTCCGCGCTGTGTGTACGAGCCGTCGGGGTTGGTGAGCAGTGCCCTGTTTTGTTCGGTGATGAAGAATCCCGGTGCGATGGCGTTGACGCGGATTTTCTCTCCGAACTTCATGGCCGTTTCGTGAGCCATATAGGCTGTGAAGTTGGATATACCGGCCTTTGCGGCAGCATAGCCGCACACGCGTGTCATGGGTCTGAAGGCTGCCATCGAACTGAAGTTGATGATCGAGCCCTTGCCTTGTTGCACCATCGGCTTGAGGAACACCTGCGTGGGGATCACCGTACCCGTGAGGTTGAGGTTGAGCACGGTCTGGAACTGTGCGGTGTCGAGGTCGAAGAAGGTCTGGTCGGGCGTGATGGTGGCCCCCTTCATGTTGCCGCCCGCAGCATTGAGCAAGGTGTCTACGCGTCCGAAATCGTTGAGGATATCCTCACAATTTTGTTTTACAATATCGATGTCCATGACATCCGTCTTATAGAATTTGGCCACTCCGCCTTCGTTGGTGATTTCCTCCACTACGGCGTTGCCCACGTCTTCCTTGCGTCCTAGGATGGCTATCTTTGCGCCGTTCTCGGCCAAATATTTTGCAATGCTGCGGCCCAACACACCTGTACCGCCAGTGATGACTACCACGTAGCCATTGATGTCAAATAAGTTTTTCATATTTTTGTTTGTTTTAATCGAAAAATCCCGGTTGCTTGTATTCGATACCCAGTTCGTTGTCTACGGTGGCCAGGATGCCTTGCACCTGTCCCATGGCAAACATACGTCCCAGGAAGCTGTATCCGGCGTTGTAGCCCATGTTCTCGTCGCCGAGCA
Organism: Prevotella sp.; assembly: GCA_041856205.1. Classification (GTDB taxonomy): domain Bacteria; phylum Bacteroidota; class Bacteroidia; order Bacteroidales; family Bacteroidaceae; genus Prevotella. The sequence continues at coordinate 1,335 of JBHAFS010000068.1, read as the reverse complement.
TCGTCATGCCGTGGTCTACGCGCATGGGCAGCTTCGGGTTGACCCGCTCGAAGGTGCGGGCCAGATCGATGATGTCGGCCCGTCCGCCCAGATGGCTGGCCTCGGTGAAGTCGCCGTTGTCGAAGATATGGCAGCTGCGCAGATGAACGAACCACGTGCGGTCGGCATATTTGCGCGCCATCTCCACCACGTTGTTGTGTGCTCCGGCCGACAGCGAGCCTGCGCAGAAGGTCAGTCCGTTGTGCTTGTTGGGTACGGCATTGAGCATCCAGCTGATGTCCTCGTCAGATGTCACGATGCGCGGCAGGCCGAGGATTTGGAAGGGTGGGTCGTCGGGGTGAACGCACATATAGATGTCGCACTCCTCGCACACCGGCATGATGGCTTCGAGAAAATACTTCATGTTGGCCCTGAGCTGCGTCCTGTCGATGCCTTTATAGAGCTTGAGCAGTTCCCTGAACAGTTCCACGGGATGCTCGTCGCCCTCCTTGAAGTTGCCCGACACGAAGCCCTGCGTCTTGATGACGATGTTTTCTACCAGTGCATGGTCTTTCTCGGGCGTCATCTGCTGTCTGATTTCCTCCACCTCTTTCAGTATGTCACGGCCGTTGGGCTTGCCGTCGGGCCCCAGGGCCCTGAAGTCGGCCCAGTCTTTCTGAGCCCCCTCACGCTTGAGGATATAAATATCGAAATAGGCAAACTCAGGGATGCTGAAATAGAGGTTGCTCGAGCCGTTGGGGTTGTCGTGCAACAGGTCGGTGCGTGCCCAGTCGAGCACAGGCATGAAGTTGTAGCAGATGGTGTGAATGCCTTCTGCGGCGAGGTTGCGCATGCTCTGCTTGTATATTTCGATTTGTTCATCGCGGTCGGGTCCTCCGTATTTGATGGTCTCGGTCACGGGCAGCGACTCCACCACGCTCCATCTGAGGCCCCCTTGCTCGATGTAGGCCTTGAGGTCGTGAATCTTCTCTCTTGTCCACACTTCGCCCAGTGGGACGTCGTGCAGCGCGGTCACCACGCCTTCCACGCCGATCTGTCTGAGCATGGCAAGCGTAATCTTGTCGTTCTTGCCAAACCATCTCCAGGTTCTTTCCATTGTTACAGTTTGTTTTTAAGGTGGGTTCTATTAATTAGCTTTGTCAGATTTCGAGACTATCTTCGAGGTCAAATTGCAAGTACACGAAGGAGTTATGCGGGCATAACGACTGAGTGTATTTGCGATTTGAGCCGAAGAGAGTCCGAAAGATGGCAAAACGTAACCCTTGATTTCATTATTTTGTTTCGGTGGTAATTAATAGAACCCACCTTAAAATCTACAGAACTATTTAAAGATGT
>JBHAFS010000067.1:0-15873 GCA_041856205.1 Prevotella sp. | reverse complement strand
GCACGTATGGCGGCGTCGAGGTATTCGGGTTTGCCCGTCACGCGGTAGGCGGCGGCAAACGACCACAGGATGCGGGCATTGAGCACGGCACCCTTGGGCGCCGTGGCATCCAGGCGGTCGTGACCGTCTATGCGGCCGTAGTAGCCACCGTGCTCATGGTCGGTCATCCGCTCCAACCAGTAGTCGAGGATGTTCTGCTGCAGGCACTGCTGCATCTCGGCTTTGAGTTGCTTGATGTCCATTAGTCGGTGATTTTACGTATTTCCTTCAGTTGTGTGCTGATGTCTCTCATCTTGCTCTTGGTGAGCGGATAGACCACCATGATGACCACCATCAGCACGGCGATGCCGGCAGGTATCCAGCTCATGGTGAGCTTCATGCCCATGATGGCGTCGGCGGTCTGCTGTGAGGCGTTGGGCACGAGGCCGAAGGCATCGAACAGCCAGAGGACGGCCGATCCGGCGATGGCTCCGCCAAACTTCTGGGCCATGGAGCCCGACGAGAAGATGAGGCCGGTGGAGGCGCTGCCGTCCTTGATGGTGGCGTAGTCGGACACGTCGGCGTACATACTCCAGATGAGCGGACTGATGATACCGGTGCATACCGAGATCAGGATCTGCAGCACCAGCATGGTGATGTAGCCGCCGTTGTTGAGCGGCAGGTAGAAGAACACGATGCTCAGCACGGCCATGCCGATGCACGAGGCGGCGAAGGTCAGTCGTTTGCCCAGTCTCTTGCTGATGGGCACGGCACACACCACGCCGATCATGTTGCACACCTCACCCACGGCGAGGAAGAGACCGGCAAAGAAGAGGAACCCCACGATGCCGAGATCGATGTTGGCATTCTCGCCGATATAATACTTGAAGTAGTAGGCCACCGTGGCTCCGCGCACCGTGTTGAACAGGTTGGAGCAGAGTGCGGCGGCGGTGAGTAGCCACCAGGGGGCGTTGCGCAGCAGCGACTTGATGTCGGCTCCCAGCGGCGTGGCCTCTACGTGGACGTGCTCGCGCGTCAGCCGGAAGCAGGCCAGGAAGAGCAGGAAGCAGAAGGCGGCGATGCAGATCATGGCCCACTGCCAGGCACCCTGCACCGTCTTGCCCTGTGCCTCGAAGAACTTGCACAGCGGTTCCCAGGCAAAGAGGGCGATGAACGAGCCACCGTAGGCAAAGAACATGCGGAAGCTGGAGAACACCGTCTTCTCGTCGGAGTCGTTGGAGATGACACCGAGCATGGAGCCGTAGGGCACGTTGATGCCCGTATAGACAGTCATCATGAGGATGTAGGTGACATAGGCCCACACCAATCGCTGGGTCTCGCTGGCCTGTGGCGTGGTGAAGAGCAGGATGCCGGCGATGGCGAAGGGAGCCGCAAACCACAAGAGATAAGGGCGGTATTTGCCCCACCGCGTTTGCGTGCGGTCGGCGATGACGCCCATCATCGGGTCGGAGACGGTGTCCCAGATGCGGGTGACAAGCATCAGCGTGGCCGTTGCGCCCAGCGACAGGCCGAAGATGTCGCTGTAAAATATGGGTAGGTAATAGGAAAATATCTTCCAGAACATGCTCGATGACATGTCGCCGAAGCCGTATCCTATCTTCTCGATGAGTCTTGCTTTTGCCATTTTGGTTTGTAGGTATTGGGCCCACCCCAGCCCTCCCAAGGGAGGGAGTGCCATGCGGTGGGTTGGTTTGTTGGTTTGTAGGTTTGCTGGTGGGTTGGTTTGTTGGTGGGTTGATTGTTGATGCAGCTTTTGCAACTTGCTAACTGGCTAACCAATTAGCCCCCGCAAGCCATATAACCGAGCCACCAACAGACTAACCCACCGCACGGCACTCCCTCCCTTGGGAGGGCTGGGGTGGGCCCCACCAATCCACTATTTATTCTTTGCGATGAGCTTCTTGATGGTCTCCACCGACGCCGCGGTGGTGAATCCGTCTTCCGGCGTGTTCATGCAGTAGTCGATGAGCTTGTCGATCGTCGAGGTGGCCACATGCATGCGGGTGTCGGAACTGGCATAATAGATGAACACCTTGCCGTCTTCGTCGGCGATCCAGCCGTTGGAGAACACCACGTTCATCACGTCGCCGATATACTCCTCGCCCTGGGGCACCAGCAGGTAGCCGCCCGGCTGGGCAATGACACGGGTGGGATCGTCGAGGGCCGTCATGTACATATATAATACATAGCGCAGTCCTGAGGCGCAGGCGCGCACGCCGTGGGCCAGGTGCAGCCATCCCTTGGAGGTCTTGATGGGGTGGGGACCCTCACCGTTCTTCACCTCCATGATCGTGTGGTAGTGGCGCAGGTTGATGATCTTCTCTTCCTTCACCTCAGCATTGGTGATGTCGTCCACCAGTCCCCAGCCGATGCCGCCGCCCGAACCGGTGTCGATGAACCCGTCTTGCGGGCGGGTGTAGAACGCATACTTGCCGTCGACAAACTCGGGGTGCAGCACCACGTTGCGCTGCTGGCTCTTCGACTTGAGGTCGTGCAGGCGCTCCCAGTGGATGAGGTCCTTGGTGCGAGCGATGCCTGCCGTGGCCGTGGCTGCCGAGAGGTCGCCGGGCTGGCTGTCGTCGTGGCGCTCGGCGCAGAACACGCCGTAGACCCATCCGTCCTCGTGCGCGGTGAGGCGCATGTCATAGACGTTGGTGGCCGGGATGGTGTCTTCGGGCAGGGTGATGGGCTCGGGCCAGAACCTGAAGTTGTCTACGCCGTTGGGACTCTCGGCCACGGCGAAGAAGCTCTTGCGGTCGGCACCCTCCACGCGCACCACGAGCACATACTTGCCGTTCCACTTGATGGCGCCCGAGTTGAGCGTGGCGTTCATCATGATGCGCTGCATCAGGTAGGGGTTGTCGTGTTCGTTGAAGTCGTATCTCCATTCCAGCGGCGTGTGCTCAGCGGTGAGGATGGGGTATTTGTAACGGTCGTAGATGCCGTTTCCCCATTCCTGGGGCTTGTTGGCTCTGGTCAATAACTCCTCGTGGCGGGCACGGATGGCTGCTGCTCTTTCTTTAAAACTCTTCATTGTATGCTTGTATTGTTTTGGTTCCTATTTTTTTTTGTGTTGATGTCGTTGACGAACAAGGTGCGTCCATAGCCCGCAAAGGTCCTGAAGTCCTGCTCCATGGGGCCTCCGGGATAAGCCATGTAGGTCTCTTTGTGGTTGTCCCATGCGTTGCGCCAGAAGAGCACGTAGCTGATGGGATAGTCTTTCACGGCTGGCCAGAACACCTGCGTGAACCAGGTGGAGTCGGGGAGCTGCTGTGCGCCCGTCTCTGTGAGGGCAATGAGCTTGTGGTGTTGGCGGCCGATCTGCTGCAGTCGGCTGAGCTCGCGGGCAATGTTGGCGCGGTATTTGTCATTGTCGGCCTCGAAGTCGTAGATGTCTACGCCCATCAGGTCCACATACTTGTCGCCGGGATACCAGCGCATGAAGTCTTCGTCGCCGCCGTTGGGCGAGTAGCCCCACACCAGGTTGTTGAGGCGATAGTTCTTGGTGAGCACGCGGTGGGTATAGATGTAGAGCTGCTTGTATTCGTCGGGCGTGCAGCTGTTGCTGCCCCACCAGAACCATCCGCCGCCCATCTCATGCCAGGGCCTGAAGATTACGGGGATGAGCTTGCCGTCGGCCGTGCGCAGCGAACCCAGGAACAGGGCCACGGTATGCAGCCAGTCGTTGAACTTGCCGTGCTGGCTACCACCGGGCAGGATCTCCTTCACGGGCCGTCCCTCGGGGTCCCAGGCATTCTTTCCCGTCACGGGATTGTAGGGGTGCCAGCTCAGCTCGACGATGCCGCCGCGCTCGTGCTGCCGCTGGATCTCCAGTCGCATGCGGTCGAAGGGCACCTGGTCGAGGTTCTTGTCGTGGCCCAGTTCGAGGGCTCCGAGCTCGAATCCCATCACCGCAGGATATTGGCCGATGATGTCTTTGATGTCGCTGCGTCCCTCGTCCCATTTCCAGTGGTGGCCGTATACCGGCGCATCCTGGTGCCCGATCATGATGCCGGTCTTCTGCAAGGCCTTCATGCGCTTGATGAGCTTCGTCGCCGGCGATGCCGCGGCGGTGGTGAGGCCCAGCAGACAACTGGTCACGGCCAGCAGGATAGTTCTCTTGGTTTGGATGAATAACATATCTTTGAATGGTTGTTTGTTATCGGAGTTGCATCTGCTTGAGCAGCCAGTTCTCCCACTCGTCCCACTGCTCCTGGTACCAGTAGTGGCCGGTGAGCGGATAGACGCTCAGCGTCTTGGGTGCCGTCACGACGTTGTAGGTGGCGTAGGCCGATGTGGGCGGCACCACCTCGTCGTTGTAGCCGAAGGAGAACCAGCTGGGGCAGGTCACGCGGCGGGCAAAGTTCACGCCGTCGTAATAGCGTGCGCCGTTGATGCGCTGGGTGCCGGGTGCCTTGTCGTTGTAGAAGTAGTGGGGCCATCCGCCGGCCACGCCGTTGAGCTCCGACTCGTAGTCGCACATGGCGTCGTGTACGGCTCCCATGAAGGTCACGCGCTTGTCGAGTGCGGCCACGGCCAGCGACAGGAATCCGCCCTGGCTCGATCCGGTCACGCCCAGGTGTGTGCCGTCCCACTGCGGCAGCGAGGCGATGTAGTCTACGGCCCTCACCGCACCCACAACCACACGTTTGTAGTAGTTCTTCTCGGGGTGTTCGAGGTTGGTGTCCCAATAGTTGTCGAGCCCGCCGCGGAAGATCTCGTCGTAGACGTGCTGCAGCAGGGTGACTGGCATGCCGTGGATGCCGATCTCTAGCGTGATGGCGCCCTGCGCCGCCGTCCACACGTCGCCGCTGTAGGGGCGCACACCGGCACCGGGCACGCGCAGCAGGGCCGGGTACTTGCCGGGCTTGCGGGGCACGCAGAGGATGCCGAAGATGCGGCCGCCGGGACGGTCGTTCACAAAGCTAACCTCGTAGACGTCCACGTCTTGGGTCGAGCGGTCGGGCAGGGGCGTGAGGTGCGGGTCGAGGTTGAGGCTGCGGGCATTGGCCAGGGCTTTGCTCCAGAAGGCATCGAAGTCCTTCGGGCACTGTGTGGCCGGGGTGAGCTTCTCGGGCGAGAAAGCTGCCGTACATAGTCCTGTGTAGGTATTGCCGTCAACGTGGGCCGTCACCTTGAGGCGATAGAAGCCCGGACGGGCCATCTTGCCGCTGAACGACATCTTGCCGTCTTTCAGCGTCACACCTTGCCGCTTGACATCGGGATACATCTCGGGACCGGCTTCGTAGTCGACCACGGCTTTTTCTACAGGCGTTCCTGATCGCAACACGCTCACGGTGAAGCGGGCGGTCTCGCCCACCTTATAGTTCCAGTCGTTGTGGTCCGGCTGCACGGTCACAATGATGCTGTTGCCCCTGATCTGGGCCTGTAGTCGTGGTAAAGCTCCGAGTATAAGCAGGAGCAATAAAATGCCAGTCTTTTTCATCAGTTGTCGTTTGTTTTTAGGCTTATGGGTATAATAATGTTGCAAAGTTAACGTATAATTTCGAATATGGATAATATTATTTTGACATAATTCACCACTTTGCTGTTTTTTTTCAAATAAAAGTTCCTGCAAGGGGAAGGTGCAGTCCTGATATGCAATTTATGGATACACCTTAATTATATATAATTATAAGCGCCACGAGGCGTGTGGTCATAAAGCTGACCGTGCCTTTGTCCTCCCGGTTATCCCAATGGATTGCGCAGGATGTGACATGGCATGGATGTGCAGGTCTAAAATAGTGGTGTTTTAACATCTTGATTGCCTTAAGTTAACTTTTGCATAAAAGTATTGCTATTTGTCAATAAAGTATTATGTAGAAACTAAAAATAATCCCTATCTTTGCATCGTTATATTCTGCCAAGTCGATATTGCGGCTCACGCGGTGGAGAGACGCAGCATACCGCCAATGACATTTCAAGATTAAAACCTAAGTATATGAAACAAAACAATCAGAAGACATTGTTGCTTGTCGGTCTGTGCTCCTTGATGGGTGCAGGCTATGCGCCGTATGCCCATGCCGCCACAGACGCGGTGTCGGTGGTGCAGCAGCAGTCGAAGAAAATCACGGGTACCGTCAGCGATGCGCAGGGACCCATCGTGGGTGCCACGGTGCGTGTGGCGGGTACGCAGAACGCTGTTGTCACCGATATCGACGGCAACTTCTCCATCAGCGTTCCGGCCGGTGCCACGGTGACGGTGAGCTATGTGGGCTATAACGACGCTACATTCAAGGTGGGCAGTAAGACTACCTACAATGTGTCGCTCGTGGAGGAGGACAACTCGCTCAACGAAGTGGTCGTGGTGGGCTACGGTACGATGAAGAAGAGCGACCTGGCGGGTGCGTCGGTGTCGCTTGACGAGAAAACCCTCAAGTCGGCCCCCGTCATCAACGTGGACGACGCCCTGCAGGGCCGTGTGGCCGGCGTGACGTCGATGCGCACCTCGGGCGCGCCCGGCGCAGCCGTGTCGGTCAACGTGCGCGGCCTGGCCACTGTGAATGCCAACTCCGACCCATTGTATGTGGTGGATGGCGTGGTGTGGCAGGGAGGCTCCAACAGTGGCGCGAGCCTCGGTTTGGGCGACGCACTGGGCAACGGCTCGCACTCGGCCGTGTCGCCCCTGTCGCTGCTCGATCCTTCGGACATCGTGACCATGGAGGTGCTCAAAGATGCCTCGGCCACGGCCATCTACGGTGCCCAAGGCGCCAACGGCGTGGTGCTCATCACCACCAAGCATGGCAAGGAGGGCGAGGCCAAGTTCTCGTATACCGGCTCGGTAACGGCCTCGCGCCTGAACAAGCGTCTTGACGTGATGAACCTGCGGCAGTACGCCGAATACTATAACGACATGGCCAGCCAGGGCGAGATATCGGATCCTGACCTCACCTTCAGCGACCCGTCCATCCTGGGCGTGGGCACCAACTGGCAGGACGCGGTGTTCCAGACGGCCCTGTCGCACTCGCACCAAGTGAGCGCCGAGGGCGGCACCGACAAGGTGAAATACTACATCTCGGGCAACTACATCAACCAGGAGGGCACAGTCATCGGCAGCAACTTCGACCGTCTGTCGCTGCGCGTGAACCTTGATGCCCAGCTCAAGAAGTGGCTCAAGATTGGCGTGAACGCCACCTACAGCAAGACGGGCGAGAGCCTCAAGCTGGCCGAAAGTGACGAAGGCCTCATCAGCTATTCGCTCACTACTACGCCTGATATCCAAATCTACAACATCGACGGGGGCTACTCCAGCGTGTCGAAGGAGGGCTACACCAACCCCAACCCCATCGCCCTGGCCATGATGGATGATATCCTGCTCGACCGCCAGAGCCTCAACGGCAGCATCTACGCTGACGTGACACCGCTTAAGCACTTCACCTGGCACGTGCAGCTGGGCTACGACATCAACGCGTCGAAGGCCTCGACCTACGAGCCGATGGTGAACCTGGGCACCTGGGTGCGCGAGCAGAACCAAAGCCGCATCCAGAAGAACAGCGGCACCTACTGGTCGCTCAACAACTATGTGACCTACAGCAACACCTTCGGCAAGCACAGCCTCACGGCCATGCTGGGTCAGGAGGCTTGGGAGTCGAAGTACGACTACACCTCGGTCTACAACACCAACCTGCCCAGCGACGAGGTACACAACCCCGCTCTGGGCTCGGGCACGGCGCAAATCGGCGCCGGCTGGGGCAGCTCGTCGATGGCCTCGTTCTTCACCCGCGAGACCTACAACTACAACGACCGCTACCTGCTCACCTATACCTACCGCTACGACGGTTCGTCGAACTTTGGCCCCAACAAGCGGTGGGCCGGCTTCCACTCGGTGGCTGCCGCCTGGCGTTTCTCCAACGAGAAGTTCGTACAGGACTTCGCCGGTAAGTGGCTCTCGAACGGCAAGCTGCGCCTGGGATGGGGACAGACCGGCAACTCGAGCATCGGTAGCTACAAGTGGGGTTCGGCCATGTCGGTGATGGAGACCGGCCTGGGCACCAGCTACCGCCCCGCCAACCTGAAGAACCTCGACATCAAGTGGGAGACGCAGGAGCAGTGGAACGTAGGCCTCGACCTGGGATTCCTCAACAACCGCATCAACCTCACGCTCGACTGGTATAATAAGGAGTCTAAGGACATGCTCATGCAGCTCGTGCTGCCCTCCATCATGGGCACCAGCGGCAACGCCTCGTCGGCGCTGGCCGCACCTTACGGCAACTACGGTGACATCCAGAACCGCGGCTTCGAGATTGCCCTCAACGCCGTGCCTGTGCGCACCCGCAACTTTGAGTGGAGTACCGACCTGAACTTCTCGTTCAACAGGAACAAGCTCAAGAGCCTCTCGGGCAGTACCGCCCTGCTGGGCTACGGCCAGTGGAACGACGTGGTGACACGCAGCGTGCCCGGTGAGTCGCTGTTCAACTTCTACGGCTACCAGGTGGAGGGTATCTACACGAGCTTCGAGGACATCCTCAACTCGCCCGTGAACACCCTGCAGCAAAACAATCCCATCGTGACCAACGCCGACGGCACCAAGTCGTGGAGCACCGACCCCACCAAGTACAGCCGCACCAACACCACCTACGTGGGCGACATCAAGTTCAAGGACGTGAACAACGACGGCGTGATCGACGAGAACGACAAGACCAACTTGGGCTCGCCCTTCCCCGATTGCACTTTCGGCTGGAACAACACCCTGCGCTACAAGAACTTTGACCTCAACGTCTTTGTCAGCGGCTCGTTGGGCGGCAAGATCGGCAACTACATGAAGATGAAGCTCACCCACATGAACTCCGTGTGGACCAACCAGCTCACCGACGTGAATGCCCGCGCTCGCCTCACTGCCAAAGACGGCAACACCACCGGCAACTGGTATGACTACATCGACAATGTGACGGTGGCCAACGCCACGGCCACGCTGCCCCGCGCCTCCATCAACGACCCTAACGACAACGATGCCTGGAGCAGCCGCTACATCGAGAGCGCCTCGTACCTGCGCCTGAAGAGCATCACGCTGGGCTACTCGTTCGACAAGAAGCTCATCAGCAAGATCGGCCTCACCAATCTGCGCCTGTCGGTGAACGCCACCAACCTGTTCACCATCACGGGCTACGACGGCTACGACCCCGAGATAGGCATCTCCACGGCCAGCACCAATGTGTACAACCTGGACAACGGCCGCTACCCGCTGCCCACGTCGTTCACCTTCAACCTGAACGTGTCTTTCTAAACAACCCCAACAAACCGATTCCATTATGAACTTCAAAAATATCAAATATGCCGCCGCGGTACTGGCGATGGGTCTGGGTATGGCCTCGTGCAGCGACTTCCTGGACCGCCCCGTGGAGGACAACTACAACACGGAGAACTACTACACCTCCGATGATGCCTGCGTCTCGGGCGTGAACTACCTCTACAACTCGCCGTGGTACGACTTCCAGCGCGGCTTCATCAAGATGGGCGAGGTGCTCTCGGGCAACATGTACTGGGGCAGCAGTCCCTATCTCAACTTCAGCGTCAACGGCACAGATGCCGACCTCATCAACATGTCGTACTCACTGTGGGCTGAGATAGGCCACTGCAACACGGTGTACGAGTCGCTCAAGGGAGCTACCGCCTCCGAGACGGTGAAGAACCAGTGCATGGGCGAGTGCCTGGCCTGGAAGGCTATGGCCTACTTCTATCTGGTGCGTGCTTTCGGCGACGTGCCCATCGTACACAACAACTCCGACAACCTGGCCGCCGGCGACTACAACACGCTGTCGAAGGTGCAGAGGGCCGATGTATACGAATACATCATCATGACCCTGGAGAAGGCCATGGAGCTTCTGCCCCGCACCAAGAGCACCACCGGCCGCATCGACTACTACTGTGCCGAAGGTCTGCTGGCCAAGGTATATCTCACCCGTGCCGGCGTGAGCGGCACCCTGAGCCAGAGCGACCTGCAGAAGGCCGCTGAGTATTCGCAGGACGTGATTGACAACTCCGGTCGCACGCTCATGGCCACCTACTCTGACATCTTCCGCGGCAGCAACAATGCCAGCGACGAGAGCCTCTTCGCTTGGCGCTGGACGGTGGGCGCCCACTGGACCAGCCAGAACACCCTGCAGAGCGACCTCGCCCCCGTGGGCTTTGACGAGAACGGCGACTGCTGGGGTGGCTACGGCGGTCCCTCGCTCGACCTCATCGAGGCCTTCGGCGTGTCGCCCAAGGACGATCCCTCCAAGCGCATCGACAAGGACGCACGCCGTCAGGCTACGGTGATGCTGGCCGGTGACGTGTACGACTACTTCTGGCGCGACCATGACCTGGGCAATGGCAAGAAGGGTCTGAGCTATCTGCGCTTCTGGTACGACACCTCTTATAATACGGCGGCCACCGGCGAGTGCCAGGCTCCCTGCGGCGGCACCAATGTGAAGCATCTCTACGGCGACAACGCCGACCACATCGCCGAGATGGGCATCACCCCCGGACGCATGGCCAATGCCTTGGCCACGCACATCCTGCGCTTGTCCGATGTCTACCTGGTGAATGCCGAAGCCCATGTGCTGCTCGACGGCGGAACCACCACCAATGCCCAGGCCCTGGCACACTTCAACGCCGTGCACCAGCGCGCCGTGCCCTCTGACGTGGAGGCTACCTCACTCACCTTTGACCAGGTGTGGAAGGAGCGTCGTCTGGAGTTCGCCGGCGAGGGCGACCGCTGGTTCGACTTCGTGCGCCGCAGCTACTACGACGTGGATGCCTGTATTGCCGAGATCAAGGCCCAGAAACGCAACGCCCTGTGGGGGTGCAACACGGTGTACAAACGCTACTACGAGTCGGGCGTGTGGTCGTATGACGAGACAGCTGGCGAGATGCAGTACGACAAGGACACCACAGCTCCCAACGTCACGGCCAACAGCTTCAAGCTGCCCTTCCCCACGGAAGACGTGGCCCTCAACCCCAACCTCAGCAGCAGCGCACCCGCTATCTCGGTGGACGTGCGCAGCACCTACAGCTATTAACACTATAACGTAACACGACTATGAACATCAAGAATATCAAGTGGACACTGATGACGGGGCTGGCTGCCGTGCTGGGTTTCAGCTCCTGCGCCGATGAGCCGGACAAGTTTGAACTTGCAGATGGCTCTCCAACAGTGTATTACATACGGCCGGTAGATGTGAGCAGCAAGGACTCGCTGCTCACCGAGGCCTCCATGCAGTCTACCATCTGCCTCGTGGGCGACAACCTGCGCAGCATCAAGTACATGCTCTTCAACGACCAGCAGGCTGTGCTCAACTCCAGCTACATGACTGATCACACGCTCATCGTGACTGTGCCCAAGACCATTCCCTCGACCGTGTCGGACAAGATTTATATGGTGACCAGCGGTGGCGACACGCTCACCTACGACTTCAAGGTCGTGGTGCCCGCACCCAGCATATCCTCCATGAGCAACGAGTGGGCCTCCGCCGGTGAGGAGGTGACCATCACGGGCGACTACTTCCTCGACTACGACAACCACCCCCTGACCATCACCGTGGGCGACGACTACACCGTGCCTGCCAGCGCCGTCACCAGCATCAGCAAGACGGGCATCACCCTCACCATGCCTGCCGACATGCCGCAGCACGAGAACATCGTCATCAGCACCAAGTACGGATCCACCAAGGCACCCTTCCAGTATATGGACAACCGCGGCATGCTCTTCGACTTCGACACTGCCTACGATGGCACCAACGTGCTGGGCAACAACGGCTGGCACAATCGCCCCATCACCAGCGACGGCACCTCGCTCAGCGGCAACTATATGCAGCTGGGCAGCGGCACGGCGCAGATGGCTGCCAACGGCAACTGGAACGACGGCGACTTCTCGTTCGAGTACTGGGCTGGCAACTGGGCCGACCCCGAGACCTATGCCGGGCGTCCGCGCCTGTGTGACGTGGCCGATTTCTCTGGCTGGACGGGCAAGAGCCTGAAGTTTGAGATGTGCATCCCCGCCGAGAATGCCTGGCAGGCAGGCCCCATGCAGGTCATCTTCGGCAGTCCAGCACAGGTGTCCATGGGCAACGCCGGGGTGAAAGACATCTACGGTATGACGCTCGCCGGGGCCAACAACACCTGGTTCCACGCCGGTGATGGCTGGGGGCGCGCCATCTACATGCCCTGGAACAACGATGACACCAGCTACGACACCGGCGGCAAGTGGGTGACGGTGACCATCCCCCTGAGTGACTTCAACCTCGACTACGACGGCAACGCCGCCCAGAAGAGGTTCTCCAGCGTCACCGACTTCTCCTGCCTTAACATCTTCCTCATCAAGGGTGCCTACAACGACAAGTCGGTGCTGCCCGACGGCGTAGACTGCTACCCCGTCATCAAGATCGACAACATCCGTGTGGTGCCAAACAACTAACGCTTAAAAAAGACAACCCAAGCTATGAAACAGATATGCAAGAGTATATGCGGCCTGCTGCTGGTGGCCGTGGGTGCCGTGACGCTGGCCTCGTGTGACAGCGGCGACGACCTTAACACCGACCAGTACGGCAACGGTATCGCACTCAATTCCTTCGGTCCCTGCCCCGTGCTGCGCGGCGGCACCCTCTACTTCTACGGCAGCAACCTCGACCAGATTACGCAGGTGAACCTGCCGGGCGCCGACCCCATCACCGCCATCAACGTGGTGACGGCGGGGCAGCACAGCCAGATCAGCATCCAGGTGCCCGCCGAGAAGTGCGACACGGGCATCGTGACGCTCGTCACCGCCAAGGGCGGCACCATCCAGACCCTCACCCCCGTCACCTACCGTGAGGACATCACCCTGACGCAGTTCTACGTGGGTGTCGAGGGCACCCTCACGGGCAGCGTGGGCGACGTGGTGACCATCAAGGGCGACTACCTCAACCTGATGCACGGCGTGGTGTTCGCCGACAACGACACTGTACGCGAAGACCAGTTTGTGACCCACGACCGCTACACCATCCAGGTGGCCATCCCCGAGGAGGCGCGCACAGGAAAGCTCACCCTCACCGACCTGGCCGCCAGTCCCACCGAGCTGGAGACAGAGGAGGCCCTCATCGTGAAGCTGCCCACCGTGGCCGGTCTTACGCCCGAGCAACCCAAGGCCGGGCAGACCGTCACCGTGACGGGGCAGTCGCTCACCCAGATTGCCAGTGTAACGCTGCAAGGGGCCACCGTAACCGAGTTCACCGCCCAGAGCACCGAGGCCGTCAGCTTCACACTGCCCGCCACGGCCACCGACGGCGAGGTGACGCTCGTCACCAAGTCGGGCGTGGAGATACCTGCCGGCAGCATCACTACCGTGGTGCCTACCAAACTGGCCGCCACACCGTCGCCTGTGAAGAATGGGGCCGACCTCACCATCACCGGCACTGACCTCGACCTCGTGGCCACCGTCACCTTCCCCAACGCCACTGCTGCCACGCCCAAGAGCGTAGCCGCCGCCAAGGTGGTGGCCACTGTTCCCGAGACGGCCCAGGAGGGCGACGTCACCCTCACGCTGGCCAACGGCAAGACCGTTACCGTGGCCTACACGCTGGTGAAGCCCACCGTGACAGCCTGCTCTCCGGCGTCGCTCACAGCTGGCGACCGCCTCGTCATCCGCGGCACCGATCTCGACCTTGTGTCGGGCGTGACCTTCCCCGGTGAGGTGCCCCAGACCGTGACCGACTTCACTGCCCATACCGCCACGGCCATCGGCCTTACCGTGCCCGCCGCGGCCAGTGGTTCGGGCCTCACGCTGAACCTCAAGAACGGCACTACCGTTGCCGCCACTGGTTTGGAAATCAAGGCGGCCACCGACCCGTCTGTGTCGGCCATCAACCCCACATCGGCCACAGCCGGCAGCACCATCACCGTAACGGGTAAGAACTTCAACAGCGTGCAGAACCTCTACATCGGCACCTATAAGGTAACGAAGTATACCTCGCGCTCGGCCACCGAGATTGTGTGCCAGGTGCCTGCGTCAGCTGCCGACGGCACCTACACCGTGTATCTCGAAGACTACGACGGCAACCGCTTCGAAGGCGGCACGTTCACCGTGGATCCCAAGGAGATAGACCTAAGCACTTTCGCCAAATACGAAGATCAGTCGGGTCTGGTGAGCTGGCCGTTCAACTTCTCGTGGAGCGATTCCAAGGGCAAGATGCGCCTTATGAAGGCCGACCTGGTGAAAATCGGCGTGAAGGTGGGCTCCAAGTTGCTCATCTACAAGTCGGCAGGCGTGACCGGCCAGGTGCAAATCAATAATGCCAACTGGGGTGGCGTCGCCACCGCGGCCGACTGGGATGGCTCTCAGACTGTCATCACGCAGACCTTTGACGCTGCGATGATGGAAGCAGTCAACAGTGTGAGTGACGGTTGGAGTGATACAGCCTTTATCCTGCAGGGTGACCTCGCTGGTGTAATCAAGATGACCATTCTGCCTTAAGGACATATTTACCAAGGTACGGGGCGCAGACAAGCTGCGTCTCGTACCTTGCTCATTATTATCAGCTCATGCAATGAAAAGATTACTGTTTAGTTTGCTGGCTTGCTGGTGCGCCGCCTTCGGGCAGGCCGACACGGGCAAGTCATTGTTCATCACTTTCACCGATAACACCAAGGCGGAGTTCGCTCTGGCCGATACGCCCAGCGTGACCGTGGCCGACGACCGCCTTACCGTCACCACCGCCACTACCACGGCCTCTTACGAGCTACAGCTCGTGAGCACCTTCACCTACGCCACCACGACGGCCATCGCTGCCGTGACACAGCAGGGCGCCACCCTCAGCGGAGACCGCCTCGTGGTGCCCGGTACGTCGGCGGATGTGAGTGCCTATGCCCTCGATGGCCGTGCGGTGACGTTGCATGCTATCGCTGTCGGTGCCCAGACCGTGGTAGACCTGGGCGCCCTGCCGCGTGGCGTCTACATCATCCGTGCCAACGGCAAAACCCTTAAAATAGCCAAGCCATGAAAAAGACATTCATCACCCTGCTGGCAGCCGCGCTGTCGCTGACCGCCTTCGGCCAGAAAGAAGGCGACAAGATCACCATCAACACCACCGAGACGGGTCGCACCACCGAATGGAATCTCGCGGGCGAGAGCAACGCCGTGTCATCGTTGCGCCACACCGCTGATGGCAAGCTCGAGGTGTACCTCAAGGGCTGGGAGGATTTCGGAGCATGGGAAACCTACGATGTTGGTAAGATCAGCAGCGTCATCTTCAACGTGCAGCGCGAGAGCGATGTCAGCGGCGTGACGCTGGCCGACGCTGCCGCCAGCGATGCCACCAAGCGCATGTACAAGTACCTGCGCATGAACTATGGCAGTCGCACCTTCTCGTCAGTCATCGCCGACGTGAACTGGAACCACGACCTGGCCGACCAGCTCTATGCCAAGACAGGCAAGTACCCTGCCTTCAACTGCTATGACTTCATACACATCTACGTGCCCCAAGACAACAACTGGATTGACTACAACAACGTGACACCTGTCACCGAGTGGGCCGACGCGGGCGGTCTGGTGTCGCTCATGTGGCACTTCAACGTGCCCACTGCCGAGAGTGTCACCATCGGCACCGACGGATCGGGCGTGACGACCGACCCCACCCAGACCACCTTCCAGGCGGCCAACGCGCTGGTGGACGGCACGTGGGAGCACACGTGGTTCTACGCGCAGATGGACAAGGTGGCCGCCGTGCTGCTCAAACTGCAAGACGCAGGCGTGACGGCCACCTGGCGCCCCTTCCATGAGGCGGCGGGCAATAGTACACTCAAGTCGGGTGCGTCGTGGGCCAAGGCATGGTTCTGGTGGGGTGCCGACGGAGCCGACACCTACAAACAGCTATGGCAGGCCATGTTCACCTACTTCCAGAGCAAGGGCGTGCACAACCT
>JBHAFS010000066.1:0-26794 GCA_041856205.1 Prevotella sp. | reverse complement strand
TGCCATCTTTCGGCCTCTCTTCGGCTCAAATTGCAAGTTCGCTCAGTCGTTATGCCCGCATAACTCCTTCGTGTACTTGCAATTTGACCTCGAAGATAGTCTCGAAATCTGACAAAGCTAATTAATAGAACCCACCTTAACAATCCTTTTCCGATTCTTGCAGTGGATATGGTTCAAATCTATTTCCCCAAAGAGAACTAATGCGTAGTCTTCCTGACTCTGTTCCGATTTCTTCCTGCCCAAGCCCTCATAGAATATCATTGTCTTTTGAAAGTCTTTACTCCAAATGTGATAAAAGTGAGTCTTCTATCCCATAAGTTATATCTTAATATGTCTTTTTGCGAAGCTACCTACTCATCGTGAGAAAGGTGAATAAAATGACAAGTAGTTTGTCAGATTGTTCCCCCAAGCGTAGTCCTGTTAGACTGACGCTCAGAAGGCAAAAGATAGTCTACCTGTTTCCCGTAGCTTGCCTCATCCCCTCTAAGAACTTCTGTTGCAGCTGCTGTGCCAGCTTGTTGTCAGGATTGATTTTCAGGGATTTCTCATAGTTTTGCATCACGTCGAGGTAGTAGCGCTGCCCGTTCTGGGCGGGATCTTGCACGATGCGCACCATGAGGAGAAATCCGCGAAGGGTATAGACGTCGGAGAGGTCGGCATCCTTCATCTGTTCCATTTGACGGATGGTCTTGTCGGCTTCGGTCAGCAGCTGTTCTGTCTGCTGCGCGTGCGGATTCATCACGGCGTAGTTGAGACTTTGCAACGTCATCTGATACCTGGGCTGGAGGCTGTCTGGGAACATGGCGTCAATGCGTTTCAACTCAGCAATACATTGGAGGAAGGCCTCGGGCGTGGGCTGCTGGAGTCTGGAGAGCGACTGGCTGATGAGACTCTGCATCTGCGAGGGCTCCTGGGCATGAATACTCACTCCGGCCAGAAGGCAGAGCACAACGGCGAACACACGGATTTTAGAAATTTGCGATGTCATAAGCTTTATTACTTTTTAATGAGACAAATATTCCTAAGTAGATGAAACGGTCGCGTGTGGCGGTCACGGAGGTGCCGTTGGCTTGATAACGATTGACGTTGGTGCGACCAAGAATATTGCTGAACGATGTGTAGACAATCACCTTCGGATGAAGCAGATAGGTGATGCTGACATCAAGGCTGTTGTAGTGGGGGGTGGTGCCAGCAGGGTATTTACGCCCACTGGCGTATGAGTCGGCCAGTCCGAAGACGAGCTTTCCCATTCCATATTTGGCAGTCAGCCGCAGGTTGTGGCGTGAGGCATACTCGGGCGTGCGCAGACGGATGTAGTCGAGGTAGAGTCGCTCAGCGTCGCAGAACGAGTAGGAGAGGGTGGCGGTGAGGTTCTTGACCAGCGAGTGATTCTCCAAGAACACGTCGAGGCCACGGCTCGTGCCATATCCGTCGGCGGTATATATGCCGTTGGCAAGCCGTGGCAGATGGCGGTATCTCTTGTAGTAGGGTTCGATGCGCAGCAATGTCTTTGGCGCACTGTATTGCAGACTGAGGATGGCATGATCGGCAGTGGCTTGCGGCAGGCTTTTCCCACTTCTGGCAATATATTCGTCGGCAGCCACCTGACTGTAACGTCCGGCCGTGAGCGAGAGCTGCCATCGTTTGCCGGGCATGAAACTCAGAGTGGCACGTGGCATCAACAGCCAGGAGTGCGTATAGGTGAGGTGCTCAGTCCTGGTCGAGAGGTTTAGAAAGAGTCGGTTGACGATGCGCCATTGGGCATCTAAGTGGGCTGCCAGCAAGTGATAGTCGAGCTGATAACGATTGGCCTCGTAGCGCATGCAGCTGTTGCGGATATAGTCTTCCTGTCCGGCAGAGAACTTCAGCGCAGGTGAAAACACCTTTCTGACATCTGCTTTAACGTGCACTTCGTGACGTACTTGTTGATAATGGTCGCCGGCAGTCTGAGCATTGTCAACATGGCTCGACACCGACGAGTTGGCGATGCCCGCAAAGAGATTGTAGCCCCGCCCAATATCGGTCTTCAGGGTGACATTGGCATAGAGGTTGTGCTCCTTGAACGACAAAGCACGAAGGTCTATCTGCTGACCAACAGATGTCTGGTCGTAGCCTACGTATGCCTTCAGCACACTCGCCGTAGACAGCTCGGCCTTATACTGCGCCTCGCCCGAGAGCTTGCGATAGGGGCGCGTCCAGTCGATGCGGTCGGGAAAGAGTGCATTGTATAGTCCCATGCTGGTATAGGTGGCATTGAACCACAGGCTGCTCTGACTGAAGGCCTTGGTGCCGCCGATGTTCCAGTCGACGAGCGAGGCGCTTACCCCCAGTTTGTCACTACTCGACACACCTGTGGTCTCCATGGGCAACACCGACGAGAGTGCCTGTCCATACTCTCCGCCGTAGCCTCCCAAGGAGAAGTTGATGCCCTTGAACAGAAAGGGTGAGAATCGGCCGCGCTGTGTCTGTCCTGCCACATTCGTGCTGTAAGGCATGAGCACATGCATGCCATTGACGAAGGTCTGGCACTCGTCGCTGTCGCCGCCCCTGACATAGAGTTTGCCGTTCTCTGCTACCTTCTGGGTGCCTGGCAGGGTCTGCAGAGCGGCGACGATATCTCCACACGAATTACCGGCCATCACCACGTCGAGGGCATCCATCGTCTTGAAGTTATCGCTCTTGCCGAAGCTGTAGGAGCTGGCTGTGATGACCACCTCGTCGATGGCGGTGGGATGTTCGTGCATGATGATGCGGAGGCCGGTGAGTTTGCCTGAAGTGAGCATGTAGTCATCGAAGCCCATGCAGGTGACCTTCAGCGTCTGGGGCCCTTCACGGGCGGTGGTAAAGGAGAAACGGCCCAGAGAGTCGGTCAGGCATCCGTCTATCGTACCCAATACAAACACATTGGCACCTGCCAGTGGCACTCTGCCATCGGTGACAAAGCCCGAAACAGTGGTCTGCGCAGTTAGCCGGCAAGCCGACAACAGCAGCAACAGGAGATATGTCATTCGTTGTCTCATGCCGCAAAGTTATGGATGTGCGGCGACGCCGCCAAATATCCATGACATACGGCTAAAACAGCGGACCAACAACCAGGTCGATGGACGAATGACTGAGAAAAAGGATGAGTGGCTAAGCGATAAACGACCGCAGTTTGGGCACATAGGTACGCGACACGGGTACCACCGTCGTACACTCGCCGAGCTTCAGTTGGTAGCCGTTGGAGTTGCCTTGTGCCGAAGTGATATTGTTCTGGTTCACCACAAACGAGCGATGGCATTGGAAGATGTTGCCGTAGGCCTGCAGGTCGTTGAGCACGGCCGTCAGCGTGGTATGGAGCTCCGTGCGCTCGGTATAGCCGTCCTTGCGGTGGCAGACCACCACGTTGTTCTTCTGAGCTTCAATGTACAACAGGTCGTTGATGGCGAGCTGCAGGTCGTTTCCCCTGGTGCTGTTGTCCTTGATGGTAATGGAGATACCTTCCTGTTGTGCTGTCGTCTTGTCGAGCAATGACTCCAGTTTGCTGCGCAGATAGCGGTGGTAACTGATGCTGATGGAACAGATGGTGATGATGATGCCAATGAGCAGCGTCCAATAGAGGAACAGGCCCAAGACGTAAAACGATAGGGAATAGTGAAAGATAAAAGAGAACACCAAGAAGTTGCAGATTCCGATAAGGAAGATCATCGCCAAGGTGGTGAGTGCCTGATGCCAAATCTTCCATACGCCGATACGTGTAGTCAAGGGTATGAATGCAAAGTAATAAAACAAGGTGCAGCAACCAAAAGTAATGATGCCGAAGAGCATCGATGCCAACAGCTTGTTGCCCTGATACGCGCTGAACCCGAACGGTTGCAACAGATAGAGGATCAGGAATACGATGAAGCAATATAGCCCACAATCCTTCAGCCAATGCTGGCTGTCAAGGAATGGATATCTTCGGTTCAATAGTGACATATCACTTTATTTTTGCATACAAAGGTACATATTTTCTGCTTGAATTCTGGATAAAATGAGATAAAAGGAAATGAAAGAGCTCTCTCGATACATATCCGATCAGGAAAGCGACCATGCTGGTTTTTCTACACGGTTCAATGGCGGATTGCCCGAAGAATTGAGGATGACATACCACAAATGATGGTATAGGAGTAAAGAATGTGAGAAATAGTTTCAGCCCGAATGAGTTTTCGGCATGACCACAGGTGCGTCAAAACAAAAGGCTGACCGTTCTCTGTGGGACAGTCAGCCTTTTGCTTATTTCTGCGTGATGGCTCGGATCCAGCTGAAGAGCTCGTCGAGCGAATAATCACCGCTGTGTGGACGGTTCCAGGCCAGGAGATAGTTGACATCCTTGCCGCTGTTCTTCAGCTTCATGGCCAGGTTGAGGGGGATCGGGAACGACGTGTCGCGATCGATGGCACCATGACGGATATACCAGTGGGGTGCCACGGTGACATCCTGGCGTCCAATCTGTGGCATCGGGTTCATGAGTTGCACCAGTTCCTGAATCTCCGGTGACAGCGTTTTCCCATTCTTTGAGGCACTGTAAGCCGTGAAGTTCTCACTGGTACCCTTCTCGTTGCCAAACTCTTCGTTCTCGCCGCTGGCCTTGTTGCCGGCCACATCCTTGCTGTCGAAGGCCGGAGCGGTCTTCAGCGCCGTCTTCGTGGTGATATAGTTGAGATACTTAATCATGTCGAGGTCGAGGATATACTCACCGGCACGCTTCTTCCGGTTGCCCATCATCCTGACAACGTCTGCCGGGATGTCTGTCGGTTTCATTCCTGTGGCACCCCCGTTGACGGGTGGTGCGCCGCCTGCCTCTTCGGAGAACGTAAAGCCCAGACTGTCGGGAATCTCGGCACCCGCGTCCTTGGCTATCTGTGCAGCGCGGATAATCTCTTGCTTGATGAACGTCAGATAATTGTCGGCCGTGAGCAGCACACCGTCGGCAGTCTTGAGACCAAGGCTCTGGAGATAGGCGGGGAACTGGGCGGCCAGTTCCTCGGTGACCTGGCTATGTGCGGCATCTTGGCTCTTGCGACTGTCGGTGTGCTGATACAGCCATTCGTAGGCCATGTCGGCGTGGTCAAGATCGTGCTCTCAGTTAAAACCGCAACGCCCGGCTATGATGTCAAGATTATTGTACCCACTGGGCCATACACGGCGTGACTGGACAAGGGTGCATAGAAGGGATAGTCAGGGTAGTCCATTTGGGAAAGCCCATGTGGATCGTCATGTCGGGCAGAAGGGCGGCTCAGAAAGCCCTCTTGAGAGAACGGTTAGACCCGAAACGGGCTGTGGGTGGGGAAAAAACCTGTGCTTCAGTCCGAACCAGAAAGACAAGCGAATTGTTTGAGCACATGAGATGATACAAACCAGCCGATGTCAATGATGGTTTCGTGCTGCCGTAGCTATGTTGGGGCGACATTTTTGTAGCGGTCGACGCCAAGTGCATGCTTCTTGCCACGTGTTATTCTTATTCTGTTTCTTCGTTGCGATAGACATCGATGGCCTTTTTTACCGAACCGTACATCAGTAGGATGCGGCGGGCATGACCGTATTCGAGTCCCAGCTCATCGACAATCATACGGGTGCCGCGGTCCACCAGTTTCTGGTTGGTGAGTTGCATATTGACCATACGGTTGCCTTTCACACGACCGAGCTGTATCATCACGCTGGTGGAAATCATGTTGAGAATCATTTTCTGACCCGTTCCCGATTTCATGCGTGAGCTGCCAGTAACAAACTCCGGGCCAACCACCATCTCTATGGCCACGTCCGACTCGGCCGCCATCGGCGAGTCGGGATTGCTGGTGATGCAGCCCGTCAGGATGCCATGATTACGTGCCACACGCAGGGCACCGATAACGTATGGCGTGGTGCCCGAGGCAGCGATGCCGATGACCGTATCCTTGTCGTTGATGTGGCGCTCTTTCAGTTCCGCCCAACCGCGTTCGGTGTCGTCCTCTGCATTCTCCACCGCGTTGCGCAAGGCTGTGTCACCTCCTGCAATAAGTCCGATGATATGAGTTGGAGGTACACCGAAGGTGGGAGGAATCTCCGAGGCGTCGAGTACACCCAGTCGACCACTGGTTCCGGCACCCATATAGAACACTCGTCCGCCTTTCTTCATGCGTGGCACGACGAGCGATACCAGCTTCTCAATCTGCGGAATGGCCTTTTGCACGGCGATGGCTACTTTCTGGTCTTCGGTGTTGATGTCCACAAGCAGTTCGTGGATCGACTTTTTCTCCAGGTCGTTATAAAGCGATGATTCTTCGGATATTTTTCTGAACATAATTTAGTCTGACAGGTTTCTCTTACCGGAAGCCTGCAAAGTTGTTAGGTGGGTTTTTAAAATTAGCGTTGGGCGGATTCAACAAGCAAGTGCAAATTTAGGGAATTATTTCATAAAAGCATTGTGTGGGTGAATTGAAATTCAATTTTTCTCTTGGCCTCATGTTAATCTTGTGCATGATTTTGTTATTTGTTGATGTGAATTTTAATTGCATAGCGCGTTGAATGTTCTACATCTTTGGGGCTGCTCGCCCCCCAAACCCCTCGGTGTTTTCAGGTATAGATTATTAAGCTATGCCACACCGAGAAATTGCACTTCCAACTTTAACTTGCGATATCAACGTGGTGCGGTGTGGAATTGTGAATGAAATAAACTGTCATAACAAAATAAGGGGCTAAAGCCTGTAGCCGACGCCTTTTCTTGGTAGATTTTACGATTGCAGTTTACTTTAAAGTTGGGCTGAGTGAAATGCGAGAATTTGCATTTCGAATGTTGTTGCTGTATAAGATGTACTGCAGTTTAAGCCTTTGCACATGGATAAGGGCAACGGCGTGAATACCTCGTCTTATGTGAAAAGGTGTATATGACACCGTCATTTCTGCCAGAAGGAAATCTCAAAACGCTCTTCTGATAGAACGGTTCGACCCGAAAGGGGCAATGGTTTCTAAGAAACCGTCGCCCCCTTCGGGTCTGGGGAGATTGTGATTCGAGTCGAAGTAGAACCTGATTCGAGTCGAAGTAGAATGTGATTCGAGTCGAAGTAGAATGTGATTCGAGTCGAACCAGACTGTGTCTGGGCTTGGCACACCTGGCTGTTGCTGTGTAGGGGCGGTGTATTCCTGCCCCTTTCAGACCGGCAAAAGCCTTTCAAGATATTATCTCGAAAGCCGAATGGATCGGCATTTGGCGGTTGTCAGATGACCACTGCGGTGCCGCTCACGGCTACCATCAGCATGGAGTTGCTCTGGCCGATGGTCTCATAGTCGATGTCGATGCCCACGATGGCGTTGGCGCCGAGCTGTGAGGCGCGTTGCATCATCTCGTTCATCGAGGTGTCCTTGGCCTCGCGCAGCACTTTCTCGTAGGAACCGGCCCGGCCACCTACGATGTCGCGGATGCCGGCGAAGAGGTCTTTGAACATGTTGGCACCAATGATGGTCTCGCCGGTGACAATGCCTTTGTACTCAAGAATGTTCCGGCCTTCGATGGTCGGAGTGGTGGATAGTATCATAATCTGTTCGTTTGGTGAATTATCTGTTTAGACGTTGCCCTTTGCCGGAAAGTTGCACGGGCCTCAGTTTTTGAACAGCAGGCCCTGTGCATCGGCATCCACGATGATGGGTTTCTCGCGCAGCACGGCCTCGGCCAGCAGCTTGCGCGACAAGGCGTTGAGCACATGCTCCTGTATGGCACGCTTCACAGGACGGGCACCAAACTCTGGGTTGTAGCCCACGCCGGCCAGCCAGTCGATGGCATCGGGAGTCCATTGCAGGGTGAAGCCCTGAGGCTCGAGCATCTTCTGTACGCGCTGCATCTGCAGAGTTACCACTTTGGCTATCTCGTGCTTAGTGAGCGGCAGGAACATGATGATGTCGTCGATGCGGTTGAGAAACTCGGGACGGATGGTCTTCTTGAGCAGTTCCATCACGTTCTTGCGGGTGTCGTCGATGACCTCGTTGCGGTTGTAGTCGTTGAGGTCGGCAAACCGTTCCTGGATATACTGACTGCCGAGGTTGGAGGTCATGATGATGATGGTGTTCTTGAAGTTCACCGTGCGACCCTTGTTGTCGGTCAGTCGACCGTCGTCGAGCACCTGGAGCAAGATGTTGAACACATCCGGATGGGCCTTCTCGATCTCGTCGAAGAGCACCACGCTGTAGGGCTTGCGCCTGACGGCCTCGGTGAGCTGTCCCCCCTCGTCGTAACCCACATATCCCGGGGGTGCGCCGATGAGTCGCGACACGCTGTATTTCTCCTGATACTCGCTCATGTCGATACGGGTCATCATGTTCTCGTCGTTGAAGAGATACTCGGCCAGGGCCTTGGCCAGCTCTGTCTTACCAGTACCGGTGGTGCCGAGGAAGATGAACGAGGCGATAGGCTTTTTGGGATCCTGCAGTCCGGCGCGGCTGCGACGCACGGCGTCGGCCACAGCCTGTATGGCCTCATCCTGTCCGATGACGCGCTGGTGCAACTCCTCTTCGAGGTGGAGCAGTTTCTCGCGCTCGCTCTGCATCATGCGGCTCACGGGGATACCCGTCCAGCGGCTCACCACCTCGGCGATGTCGTCGGCCGTCACCTCTTCGCGTATCATCGCCGTGCCACCCTGTGTAGCCTTGAGTTGCAGCTGGATGCTGTCGATGTCGTCTTGCAGATGCTGTAGCTTGCCATAGCGGATCTCGGCCACGCGTCCGTAGTTGCCCTCGCGTTCGGCGCGCTCGGCCTCAAACTTGAGGCTCTCCATCTCCTGCTTGTCTTGCTGGATCTTGTTCACCAAGCCCTTCTCGGTCTCCCATTTGGCCCGGTATTGGCGCTCCTGGTCCTTCAGTTCGGCGATGTCCTTGTCGAGCTGTTTGATCTTGTCCTCGTCGTTCTCGCGCTTGATGGCTTCGCGCTCGATCTCGAGCTGCTTCAGTCGGCGGGTGATCTCGTCGAGGTCTTCGGGCACCGAGTCGCGCTCCATGCGCAACTTGGCGGCAGCCTCGTCCATGAGGTCGATGGCCTTGTCGGGCAGGAACCGGTCGGAGATATAACGCTCAGAGAGTTGCACGGCAGCAATGCAGGCATCATCCTGTATGCGCACCTTGTGGTGGTTCTCGTAGCGCTCCTTCAGTCCGCGCAGGATGGAGATGGCATCCACCTCATTGGGCTCGTCGACCATCACCGTCTGGAAGCGGCGCTCCAGGGCCTTGTCTTTCTCGAAGTATTTCTGGTATTCGTTGAGCGTGGTGGCACCGATGGCACGCAGCTCACCGCGGGCCAGGGCAGGCTTGAGGATGTTGGCGGCATCCATGGCCCCCTCACCGCCGCCGGCACCCACCAGGGTGTGGATCTCGTCGATGAAGAGGATGATGTTGCCCTCGGCGTTGGTCACCTCCTTGATGACGCTCTTCAGGCGCTCCTCAAACTCGCCCTTATATTTGGCACCGGCCACGAGCGCACCCATGTCGAGCGAGAAGATCTGTTTGTTCTTCAGGTTCTCGGGCACGTCGCCGCGCACGATGCGCTCGGCCAGACCCTCCACGATGGCGGTCTTGCCCGTTCCCGGCTCACCTATTAATATAGGGTTGTTCTTGGTGCGGCGAGAGAGAATCTGCAGCACGCGGCGAATCTCCTCGTCGCGCCCGATGACGGGGTCGAGCTTACCCTTGCGGGCCTCGTCCACCAGGTTCTTGGCATATTTGGCCAGCGCCTGGTAGTTCTCGTCGCCGCTCTGGCTCTGCACCTTCTGGCCTTGGCGCAGTTCGGTGATGGCCTTCTGCATGTCGGCCTCGTTGCAGCCGGCATCCTTGAGAATACGGCTGACGGTGGTGTTGACCTGAAGCAAGGCCAGCAGCATGGGCTCCACCGACACAAACTCGTCGCCCATGCGCTGTGCGTTTTGCACGGCCTGCTCAAGCACTTTGTTGCTGTCGTTGGAGAAGTAGGGTTGTCCACCCGCTACGCGGGGCAGGTGTTGCAGCTCCTGCTGCACGAGATTCTCAATCTGTGTGGCGTTGACACCCAGCTTCTGGAAGACGAAGTTGGTCACGTCGAGGCCTTTCTGCAGGATGCCCTGGAGCAGATGCGCCGGCTCGATGACCTGCTGGCCAGCGTGTTGAGCGGTGTTGACTGCTTCTTGTACGGCTTCCTGCGCCTTGATGGTGAATTTGTCGAATGTCATATTGACTCCTTTCTTGTTTGTTGTTTTTATATTCTATCCATCGAGGCTCAAATGATGTGCCCAAAGCCCATGGCCTGACATAATGGCACAAATAAAAACAGCACAACCGAATCGCAGAGGATGGTTATGCTGTTATCTATTACGGTGTTGTGAAGGTTTATGGATGTCTCAATATCGCATCCCTACATTCTTCCATCAGCCATTTTGGCGTACTCGTTGCACCGCAGATGCCGATGGTCTTCACGCCCTTGAGCCAGCTGAAGTCGATCTCTTCGGCCCTTTCTATCTGGTAGCTGTTGGGGTTCACCGACTTGCACTCCTTGAAGAGCACCTTGCCATTGGAGCTCTTCTGTCCGCTGACAAAGAGGATGAGGTCATGGCGCGTGGCAAACTCGGCGATGTTGGGCATGCGGTTGGCCACCTGTCGGCAGATGGTGTCGAAGCTGCGGAAGGTAGCGCCGGGGGCGATGTGGCTCTGGATATAGTCGATGATGCGGTTGAACTCGTCGAGGCTCTTCGTGGTCTGCGAGTAGAGGTAGATGTCGCGGTTGAAGTCGAGCTGTTTCACATCGTCTACACCTTCGACAACGATGGCCCTCGACAAGGTCTGGCCCACCAGTCCCAACACCTCGGCATGGCCGTTCTTGCCGAAGATGACAATCTGAGCATCGGGGTTATCGTCAAACTGCCGCTTGATGCGGCGTTGCAGGGCCAGCACCACGGGGCAGGTAGCATCGATGATCTCGATATTGTTTCTCTTGGCCAGCTCGTAGGTCTCGGGTGGCTCGCCGTGGGCCCTGAGCAGCACCTTTACGTCGTGCAGTTGCCTGAGGTCATCGTGATTGATGGTGACCAGTCCATGCGAGTGCAGGCGGTCTACCTCCATACCGTTGTGGACAATGTCTCCCAGACAATAAAGTGTCTTTCCGGAGGCAAGCTCCTCCTCGGCCTTTTTGATGGCCGTGGTGACGCCGAAGCAGAATCCGCTGCCGCTGTCTATTTCTATCTGAATATCCATGAGTGTGTCTGTCTGTTGGTTTATTTAACATTGATATTGATCACCACCTTGGTGTTCTCCGGGTCGTTGGTGATCATCAGCACGCGGGGGAGCGAGCGAGCCGTGCGCAGTCCTTGCGCTGTGGCGGTGATCCTCAGTTTGGCTGTCTCGCCCGGGGCGATGGTAGTCTTGTTGAGCGACACCTCCAGTCCGGCCGTTATCATCTGCAGCGATCGGATCACGAGGTTGCTCTTGCCTTGGTTGGTGATGGTAATCTCTCCTTTCTTCTTGGCCTTGCCGTCAAAGTTGCCCAGTTCGAGACTCGCCGCCGACAGTCGCATCTTGGGGGCCTTGGCCCGTTGGGCATCGGTCATGTGCTCAAAGTCGGGTAGGGCGATGGCCGTCACGGTAATCTCCTTGTCGGCAGCCACCTTGTCGCCGGGGAACATGCCGAGGAACACCGAGGTCTGGGTCATGCCCAGGTCGCGCAGTCGGTTGGAGTCGAGCATGATGGTCACCACGCCGCTGTGGCCCGGTGCGATCTTGGTGGGCGACACCTCAGCCTTGAGGTAGTTGGGCAGGTGCATGATCACCGGCTCGGCAATCTCGGTGGTGGTGTTCTTGATATGGATCTTCTCCACGGGTCTGTCTCCACGATTCACGTTATCGAACTCGATGTTGTCGCGGTCGGCCTGCAATCCTCCGAGTGTGTAGGGATATATGCCTGCAAAATCGACTACCTCGTTCACCACCACACCGCGTACGGAGAGCATCATGGGTTTCTTGGCAGCGTTGCTGTATATGCCAATCTGCTTGTTGAAATGTCCCATCTGCTTGGCATCATAGGTGGTGCTCACCAGAAACGTCTGCCCTGCGGGGATGGGTTGCTTGGGGTAGCTCACTTGGGTGCAGCCGCAGCTGGTGCGTACCTCGCTGATGACCAGGGGCGCCGTGCCCGTGTTCTTCATTTCAAACTCAGCGGTCACGGGGTGCTTGAACTGCACCTGACCACAGTCTATGTTTTTATTCTCTGTTGCAATCTCCTGTGCCCCTGCTCCCATGCTGCTCATGGCGATCAGGGCCATTGCCATTACCTTTTTTTTATTCATTTGTCAGTTAAAGAAGTGATCCTCCTCTCTTGTTATCCTTATGGGTTCACCTTGAGTGTCTTGGCAGCCTCCCGGGCTGAGAACGACGGACTGTAGGCACACTGTGCTGTGCAGATGCCGCTGGTGTATTCGCCCTGGCGGTCGATGTAATACTCAGTCTCGATGATGTGCTTGCCTTTGGCCAGACGGTCGAAATAGTAGTTGGTGGCATTGTTCTGAGGTGCGCAGTAATATCCACCGCGGTAGCCGCTGAGCTGCCCCACGGGCTCCAGACATGCCGCACGCTTGTCCTGCACCTGCACGAAGTCGTAGTCGCGGTCGGCCGTGATGGTGATGCGCACCTTGACCTTGCTACCCACTTTGAGGACGTTGCCGTCGGCCGGGCCTTTGGGTGTCACAATCTCGCGCTTGACCGACAGTCCGGCCGAGGCATCCTTCACATCGGTGGACTTCTGCCAGAACTGCGCATACAGCGCACCCCATGACGTGCCGGTGCTGGTCTTCTCGGCGGTGAATGTCGAGCCCTTGGTCGAGGGTGCCAAGGTCTTGACATAACCTATGCCGGCCGTGGCCTTTGGCAGTTCGAGCGCCTTGCCGTCGATCTTCAGCGTAGCCGGGGCCTGACCTGCCAGCTTGCTGAGGTCGGCCTTGCCCTGGGCATCGGCCAGGAAGGCAAACACCGCATCGGTGGCGTTGAGTGGCGTGTCCCAGGCCTGCGTGCGCTTCTCTTGCAGCAGCCAGCGCTGCATCTCCTCGATGGTCTGCTTGTTGCCGGGCTTGAGGGCTTTCAGGGCCTCGATGGCCGCCACCTGCGTGGGGATGCGATAGTCGAACCAGCTGTATGCAGCGCGCTTGGTGTCGAAATAACGGCCCACCTCCTCCTTGTAGACGGTGTACTCGTTGATGCTCTGGAGATACTCCTCGGCCTTCTTCTGCTTACCATACTGAGCAAGGATGACGGCCGAGCCGGCCTTGCCATAGATGGTGAGCTCGGAGGGTTTCTCTTCGAGCAGGCCCACCAGATAGTTGATGTCGCTGGTGGCCTTGCGCCCAGCCAGTGCGTTGGCATACAGATAGTTGCAGGCCAATTCACTCGGCGTGAGGTGCTTGGTGCCTTTCTTCTCCTGTTTCTTGAGTTCTTTCACCTCGTCGGCGATAGTCCGGTCGAGGTAGGCGAAGGCACGAGAGAGCAGGTCGGCGGTCTCAGCCTGTGTGCCCAGCATACTGTTGAGACGCGTGAACATCTTGACCACCGATATGGTCATGTAGCTGCTGCCCTTCATTCCCGGCCACCAGCTGAACGAGCCGTCAGTATTCTGCAAGTCGCGGATCTTTGTGGTGAAGGTATTGAGGCGATAGTTGATGGTCGACTCGTCGAGGAAGCCGATGAGCATTCGTTTCTGGCCGGTCTCGTCGTCTGCCTCGGCCACCCACGGTGTCTCGTTGAGCACCATTGTCTTGAGTTCCTCGTCTTTGTTGAGGTTGCTCATGAGCGAAGTCTCGGTTCCCGTTTCCTGCTGCCAGGTCTTCAGGGTCTGTGCAATCAGGGGTGACGACTGGATGATGCGTCGCCCGATGCTGTTGGCATAGATAGCCGATGCCAGCGATACGGCGTTGCGGTCGTTAGGGTTGGCCAGCGTGGGCAGCGCCTGTATCATCAGCCATGCCGGGTTGTTGGTATATTCCACCGTCAGCTTGTTTCCGGCATGTGCCGTGGGGAAGAGGCGGCTGATGTCGATCGTCTTCACGCCCGGTCCGTTCTGCGTAAACGGAACGGTGGTCGTGACATATTCCTGGTTGGGCAGCAGGGCCAGGTAGTGCTGCTCGCCGTCGCTGTAGCCTTTGCCCTCGGCCAGCACCCTGGCCACCAGCAGATTCTCGCCCTTGGCACGGGCGGCCACCTGGTCGGCATCGATGTCGAATGATACGCTGACCGACTGGTCGGGGTTGGCCGTGAACGCCTTTGTCCACTCTCCGACCACTGTCTCGGCATCGGGTGTGAGCAGCTGCAGGCGTGCCGTGCCGCTGACTTTCTTATCGGAGGTGTTGTGTATGCGCGTGCTGACCTGCGCCTTGTCGCCCATGCGCATGAACCGGGGCAGGTTGGGCTGCACCATGACCGTCTTCCTGGCCGTGGCCTCAGCCTCGATGAGGCCGTAGTTGACCTGCAGGTCGTGTGCCACACCCATGAAGCGCCAGGTGGTGACACTCTCGGGCAGTGTGAACCGGATGGCCACGTTGCCGTCTTTGTCGGTGGTGAGGGCAGGGAAGAAGAATGCCGTCTCGTTGAGGTTCTCGCGCACTTGGTTGGCTTGGATGGGACGCTTGTTGTCATTGTCATCGCCAGCCAGAGAGTAATCCAGTGCCTCGGGCGCTGCCTTTAACTCGTCCTTTGTTATGGCCATGTTGCTGGTACCCCTAACCTTGACGTCAGAGAGTGCGGCAACTGCTGTGCTCTTCATCACCCGAGCCCTTGAGTAAAAAGCCATTGGCATCGAGAATGTGAACATGGTCGGGTCGAAATGCGCAAAGTCGAGTTCGCGTTCTGCCAGGTTGCGATAGTTCTGGAATCCATACAGCGACAGGGCCTCGTTGCTGCCACCGTTCCATTGCGTGAAGCTCAGCGCGTTGGTGTAGCTGTTGTCGAACGACCATTTATGCGGCAGAATGGCATCCAGACTCTTGTCGTACATCGTGGCCAGCAGTTGGGCGTGGGCTGGCTTGCCCTGTGGGTCGAGGATGTTGAGCGTCCATTCCTCCTTCTGTCCCGGGGTGAGCATGTTGCGGAAGGTCTTCCACTCCAGCTTCAGCTGCTGGTCGGGCAGCGGTCGTGCAATCTGGCTGGTGTGGCTGTAGAGCTTGCCATTTCTGACCCAGGCCAGCGTGACGGTGATGCCGTCGCCGTATTCTTTCTTGTATTGCAGCTTGCGGGTGACGACCTCGTTATCGAGATTTTTAGTGCCGCGCTCTATGACCTTATTGCCCGCGAAGATGGCATAGTATACCTGTGTGCCCTCGGCCGAGGTGCCATATTGCAGGTAGACGGGCTTGCTGTCAGAGAATCTCTGTGCCGACAGATAGTACCAGTCGTTGGTTTCCACCGCCGGCCGCTTGTCGTTGAGGTTGAACACCACCACCTCTTGCCTGAGCGTGTCTTGCTCGCAGATGGCCTCCAGCCGGTGCAGGCCTGAGGCCAGTTTCTTATCGAGTTCAATGCTCTGGTTGGCCTTGGCCGTCTTCCATTCCTCTTGGTCGAAGCGGTAGCTCACCATGCCGTCGATGGGCTCGCCGCCCGCATTCTGGCGTGTGAATCTGAGCGTCTTCAAATCATCGCGCAGGCTGCGCGAGGGCAGGTCGCTAGTGAGGACCGAAGCACGGTTGCTCAGCGGCAGCGACGTGGAAGCCTCATGACTCTCGCCGGCGATGTCGGTCACCAGCGCGTTGACGTGCATGGCATAGTAGAAAGGGCGGTCGATATCCACATTCTCGGGATAGAGCATGGGCACCTTGGCCACAAAAGAGCCGTCGTCGCCGGTCTGCACCGAGTCGATTAATACTACAGTGGGCTCCGAGTTGTTGTTCCATCGCCACCACAGACTCTGCCTGCGCTCCACGGTCAGGCCCACCTTGGCCCCGCGCACGGGCACCCCGGCATAGCTCTTGGCCACGCCCCTGAGCTGCACCGTGTCGCCTATCTGGAATTTCTTGTCATATTTGTCAAACTCCACCTGAAAGGTGGGGCGTTTGTATTGCTCTACGTTGAGCGAGGCGTAAGCGTAGGCACCCTTGTATTTGGCCAGCAGCATGAAGTTGCCGGTGAGGCCGTTCTGCGGCAGGGTGAAGTCGGCAGAAACCTTGCCGAAGCCGTCGGTGGTCAGCGTCTTCTGGTCCACGGCCTTGCCGTTGGCATCGTTGAGTACGAGCACGACACTCTGGTTGTCGAGCGGCTTCGACTTGGCCTGCTCGTTGTCTGCGTGGAAGAGGATGGCGGCGGCGTGGACCACCTGTCCGGGTCGGTAGAGCGAGCGGTCGGTAAACAGATGCAGCTTCTCCGACTGTTGCCTGGGCTCCCAGTAGTTGTAGTAGGCGTTGACGGTCTCAAACTCGCCACACGACTTGTCGTCCTGGGTATAGGCGTAGACAAACTGTGGGGCGTTGCGCTGGAACTTATAGTCCACCTCGCCGTTCTTGTCGGTCACCAGTTGGGTGGTGGTGCGCTTGTCGCGGTCTTGGTAGTTGACCGATGTGAGCTTGACATTGGCCCCGGGTACGGCCTTGCCCGTGGTGGCATTGACCACGGCCACGCGCAGGTGGCTGTCGGGCAGGGTCTCGTACATGATGTAAAGGTTGCTCACGCGGAGCAGGGCCCTGCGGGGCTCGATGTTGCTGTTGTCGGTCGAGGCCTCGATGAGGTAGACACCTACGGGCAGCGGGTCGATGAATGCAGAGTCGCCGGTCTCCTTCCAGGCTGGCATGCCCACGTAGCGCTTGGTGATGGTCTGCACGGGGGCAGGTGCCATCACGCGCTGCAGCCGGGCGTAGTCGTCCTTGAGAGAGGGGTCGAGCCTGGTGTTGCCGT
Organism: Prevotella sp.; assembly: GCA_041856205.1. Classification (GTDB taxonomy): domain Bacteria; phylum Bacteroidota; class Bacteroidia; order Bacteroidales; family Bacteroidaceae; genus Prevotella. The sequence goes on along the minus strand of JBHAFS010000066.1, from coordinate 9,925 downwards.
CTACGTTCAATCGGTAGACGTTGATATTGAGCGTGTTGATGTTGCGTATGGCGTTGATGTAGACCTTACGTGGCTTGTCGGGCAGGAGCATATAGTCGCCCACGCTGATGGTGAACGATGGCTGCTGCAGGTCGCTCAGGGCGTTGCGCAGGATATTCATCCTGGGCCATGCCCCCCAGTGTGCCAGGGCATAGTTGATGTAGTTGACGCGGTCTTCGGCGCTCACGTCGGTGGCTGTAGAGAGATACTGGTAGCGGGCGATGGCCAGCTCGCCGGCTTCGGGCAGGTCGCCGTAGGTCTGCATGAGCGAGTCGATCTGCAGCAGGTATCTCGACTTCTTGGCCATGCGGCAGTTGTCGGTGCAGTTTTGTCGCAGCCATTGTATGGCACTCATGCAGGCTGCAGCCCTGTAGCCTCGGCCCACGTAGTAGTGGTACATGGTCTTGTAGTCGCCGGCCATGATGCCGATGACGTGCAGCAGGTCGTCGTTGAAGACCTTGCTGTCGATGCCTTCGACCATTGCCGGTTTGTATTCGGCACACTTATGCTGCGCCAATAGCTCGGGCTTCTCCATGGCTTTCTCAAACCACTTCTTGCTCATCGCCTTGTATTTGCCGTCTACGTCGTACCTGTTGCCGTAGATGGTGCCGAGCACGGCCTGATAGACAGCCTTCATCACCTGGTCGCTGGCTTCCTGTTGCTGTTCTTCGAGCCGCATGATCTCTGTGCCCACAGAGTCGGGCGCGATCTGTGTCTGGGCGGCGGCCCTCATGAGCTGCGCCTTGAGCAGGTGTCCGTACTCCTTGTCCCAGCTGGCCTTGTCGATGATCTGCTTCAGGACAGTGATTTGTGTCTGAGGCAGGTCTTTGCTCTGTGCGTCGGTTACTTTCTTCCAAAGCGAAGCATAGCTTTGGCCAAACATCATCATGGGCATGAGCATCAGGGTTAGGATGAAAGATATTTTCTTCATAAGTTTTTAGCGATGGGTTATCTATAATGCAAAGATACACAAAAATAGTTGAGAAACGTATGCTATTTCCGTTTTTTTACGACTCCAAAATCCACTTTAAGATTCTTTAGTTTGACCAAGTGTTTAAAGATGCTGACACACAGTTGTAAACGAAGATTTTCTTGTTTTTGATGCGATTGTGCAGTAAGATGGGCGGATCACATAAAAAAAGCCGTCATCTCCGGCCGTGGCCCTCAAAATGGATTGGAGGCAGCGACCAGAGAAGACGGCTTCAGATTTTTGGGACGATGGCACCCATTGTGTTATGGATTGCCACAGAGGACTGCTATCCGCATTGGAAGAATCGCTTCACCAGCAGCATGGCCTTGAGCGTATCCTGCCCGATGTCTTTTCTCAGCGTGCGGTCGTCGAATGACTGCAGCTGCCTGATGATGGCGTCGATCATGTGGGGGTCGAAGATACCCTGCTGCTCGTAGATGGCACGTTGCTGCTCCAGACAGTCGGCCGATGCCGCACAGCTGTCGGGCAACTGCGCCAGCGCGGCCAGTCGGCCGGCATTGGCAGCATCGTTGATATCGCCGTCGGCATAAGTGCTCTCGGCCACCTTCAGGGCGTCGGCCATCTCGAAACCGTGTCGGCAGGCCACGCAGAGCGCGGCGAGATACTGATACACGTCGGCCGAGCCGTCGCCCGAGCGGATCTCGAAGGTCTGCTTCGAGCTGCCGCGCTGTTCGGCGGCCACCTCCTGCTCCAGGGGGTTGGCCTTCTGGCTCATGTCGACGCCCGAGGTCCATCCCAGCGGTATGCGCACGAGCACGCTGCGGTTGCTGATGCCCCAGCACACGTTGGTGGGAGCCTCCTGGTGGGGCACCAGGCGGAAATAGGAGGTGGGTATCTTGTTGCCGAAGGCCGTGAGGCTGGGAGCCAGCTGCATGAGTCCGGCGATGGCCTTGCGGCCTGCCTGGCTGAGCGTGCCTTGGTCTACGAGCACATTCTTGCCGTCCTTGGTCAGCCGCATGTGGATGTGCAGGCCCGACCCGGCCTTGCCGGCGGTGATCTTTGGCGCAAAGGTCACGTTGAGGCCCTCTTGCCATGCCAGGTTGCGGATGACCCATTTGGCAATCACCAGCTCGTCGGCAGCCCTCAGCGCGGGCACGGGCAGAAACTCAATCTCGTTTTGTTCGTAGAGCAGTCCGTTTTGCTCGAAGCATCCCACCTCGGTGTGTCCGTACTTGATGTGTCCGCCGGTCTGGGCAATGTAGCTCATGCACTTCTGCCTGAAGGCCCCCATCTTGGCGTATGGCGCACTCTCGTGGTAGCCGCGCTGGTCGCGGGCGGGGAACACGTCCTCGGAGGGTTTGATGACATAGTATTCGAGTTCGCCCATAGCCTCGAAGTCGAGGCCGGTGGCTTCGTGGAAGGCTTGTATGGCCTTGGCCAGCGTGTTCTCGGGTGCCGAGGCCAGCGGCTTGCCGTTCTTGTCGAAGAACGAGCAGAGCATGCACAGCGTGGGCGTCTGGCTGAAGGGGTCGAGGAAGGCCGTGGAGTAGCGGGGCACCACATAGAGGTCGGAGCTGCCGGCCTGGATGAAGTCGAAGAGGCTGGAGCCGTCGACCCGCTCGCCGCAGGTGAGGATGGAGCGCAGGTAGGCCAGGTCGGAGACGACGAAGTTGAGCGTCTTCAGCCTACCGTCTCCGCCGGGATACATGAAGTTGATGAGACGGATATTGTTGTTCTTGACAAACTGGATGATGTCCTCCCGCGTAAAGGCAGAGGGCGATTTCTTGAGTTGGTCTACCAAGATGTTGGCGTTCATCGTAAGTTGCTCATTGTTCATAGCTTGAAGGTTTTAAAGTTTACGCGGCAAATATAATACAAAAATAAGAATCCGACAACTATAATCGCATAAAAAGTTGGTTTGCTGGTCTGTTGGTTTGATGGGGCTCAGTCGGGAAACCCGGTGGCGGCAGCTGCTTTCAACGCCAGTCTCTCCAGCAGTCTGTACCGGCAGGACCGTATATTCCTCACCCCGCTATGCTGAGCCGACAACGTCTTGACGTTCCGGGGCTATGTGTCCTGTTCTTTTGACAATTCGGTCTTCCGGCAAACCGGTTCGATATGTTTCATGCCACGGTGCCGTTGCTGACGTACATGCTGCGCATGCTTCCCGAAGTGTGGTTCGACTCGAAGCAGAATCTGTTTCGACCCGAAGTAGAGTGTGGTTCGACTCGAAGCAGAGTGTGGTTCGACTCGAAGCAGACCATGGTTCGATTAGAAGTATGACAGCCCGACGGCAACCACCGCGTGGCATCATGGCGCTCCGGAGGCAGGAGAACAGTCGTGTGGCTGTCTGAAAGCGGGCGAATCTGTTGCCAGGACTGTCCATTTTCGGAAACTATACCAACCGGGGGTTCTGGCAAATCCTTTGTTGGTAGGTTGGTGAACTATAACGCATGAAAAAAAACAAGAACGACCCATCACGGGCCGTTCCTTGAAAAAACAGTAATTAACTCAAAATATAAAATCTATTGACTTGTATTTTATCGTATGAATACCTATATTGAGCATGCTGTATTAGGTGGGTTCTATTAATTACCACCGAAACAAGATAATGAAATCATGGGTTACGTTTTGCCATCTTTCGGCCTCTCTTCGGCTCAAATAGCCGGTTAGCCTGCGGCTGAAGTTCGGCTGCGTTCGGTCAAACGAGCAAGCTCGATGACACTCGCTGGCACGAACATTCACTCAGTCGTTATGCCCGCATAACTCCTTTGCTCACTTGCCATTTGACCTCGAAGATAGTCTCGAAATCTGACAAAGCTAATTAATAGAACCCACCTTAAAACAATGCGCAAAGGTAACCAGATGCATCGAAACTTACAATTTTATTCAGCCGACAGGCCGATTTCTTCAGCGAATCTTGTCAAACCTTGTTGTCGACGGCCCGCTGGTATTTGTCCATGAGCCATGCGTTCTGCTCGTCGATGGTGAGATGGCTGTTGTCGAGTTCGAGGGCATCGTCAGCCTTGCGCAAGGGCGACACCTCGCGGTGCATGTCTATATAGTCGCGCTCCTGCACGTTTTTCAGGATGGCCCCGTAGTCGGCCTCCATGCCTTTGCCCACCAGTTCGTCGTACCGCCGCCGGGCGCGCACCTCGGCCGAGGCCGTGACAAAGATCTTGAGCTCGGCATCGGGGAAGACGCTCGTGCCGATGTCGCGGCCGTCCATGACAAGCCCCTTGTCTTTGCCCATCTGTTGCTGCTGGGCCACCATGGCCTGTCTGACGAAGGCGATGGCAGCGATGGGGCTTACCCTGTTGCTGACCTCCATGCCTCGGATGTCGTTCTCCACCAGTTCGCCGTTGAGGTAGGTGTCGGGACGCCCTGCGCTGGCGTTGAACTTGAATGTGATGTGAATGTCATCCATTTGGCTTTCCAGGTCTTCCACCTTTACGCTGCCGTCTTCGTTGAAGAGGTTGTGACGCAGGGCAAAGAGCGTTACCGCCCGGTACATGGCACCGGTGTCGACATACACATACCCTATTTTTCTGGCCAGATCCTTGGCCATGGTGCTCTTGCCGCAGGAAGAGAACCCGTCGATTGCTATTGTTATTTTCTTGGTCATATCCTTGTGTGATGGTGCGGTCTACAGGGCATAGCCCACATTGAGCACGATGCTCGAGCTCGAGATGTGGTACTTGCCGTAGGCCACGTTGAGTTTGAATCGCTCCAGGTTGAGTCCTGCGCCCAGCGACAACCCTGCGCCATGGCTGCTTTCCTTGTCGGCCGACTGTATTTTCATCTCGTCGGCACGGCGGAAGTTGTAGCCTCCGCCTATCCAGAAACTCTCGGAGAGCAGGATGTCGGCACCCACGACCATGTGGTTGATGAACTTATAGTCGAGATGGTTGAGGTCGACCAGCGTGGCCGACAGCCTGAACGGACTGTTTGCAAAGCGTTTGGTGACACCGGCCTGAATGTCGAAGGGCATCTTCTCGAAGTCCTCGTTATAGGCTTTGAGCTGTCCGCCCAGATTCTTGAGCACCAGTGAGAGCGACCATTCGTTGTCGGGGTTGTAATAGTTGAGGCCCAGGTCTACGGCGAAACCAATGGAGTTGTAGCTGCTGATGTACGACGTGATGAACTTCGCGGCGATGCCACCCGACAGCCTGTCGGTGAGGAGGTAAGCGAAATAGCCGGCGATGGAGATGTCGCGTGCCGAGAACTCACCTGTCTGCACGTTGTTTTCATCGACCTCCTTCATCGTTCCGTAGTCGATGTATTGTCCCGAGACGGCCCACGAGGCGCGCTCCTTCACCACGCGGTTGAAGGCAGCGCTCGCCGTGTTGGCGCCCGACATATAGTTCATGTAGTTGAGGCTCAGCATCTTGTCGTTGACCGATGAGAGCAGGGCCGGGTTATGAAAAATGAGCGCCTCGTCGTCTTCCACGAGCGTGATGTTGTCACCGCCCAGCGCAGCGGCATGGGCGCTGACCGGAAGCCTGAGGAAATTGTATTCCGTCCGGCTCTCTTCCTGTGCAGGGGCTGCCATGGAAAAAAGCATCAAGAGCAAAGCGAAAACGGATTTTTTCATTTATTTATTCTAATTATGGGACAAAGATACCGCTTTTTTCAATATTTGCATTAAATTTGCAAAACGAATTCGTATGAATAACGAATACAGGGGTAGAATATTGCAATCATGGATATCAAGAAGAGTGACAAGGCCAATCTCGACAAGCGTCGCGCAGAAAGTTTCCTGCTGGGCTTGATCCTTGCGATGGCCCTGCTCTTTGTGGCTTTCGAGTTTACCAGTCGCCCGGCAGCATCGAGTGACGATGAGTCGATGCTCGACGATATGGCCGAAGACATGGCACTAACGCCCGCCATGGATATGAAAGACATGATTTCGGCCGCACCTGCGCCGGCATCCAAGGCCGTGACAGCACGCGTTGCCGAGACCGACAAGCCCACGGCCGTAGACGACAAGCTGGCGGCCGCCACCAGCAAACTGCTCGTGGGTGAGGGCGAGGCGGTGGCCAAGGGCGCCGAGGTGACCGAAGCGCTGCCACAGACCCCGGTAGACGCCGACTCCACCGTGCTGCGCACCGTGGAACAGCTGCCGGAATTCCCCGGGGGCATCGTGCAGTTCATGAAATGGCTCAAGCGCAACCTCAACTATCCCAACCTCGCCTTGTCGCAGAAGATCCAGGGGAAGGTTGTGGTGTCGTTTATTGTCAACAAAGACGGGTCGATCTCCAGCCCCAAGGTCGAGAAGTCGGCCCACCCCCTGCTCGACAGCGAGGCACTGCGGGTGGTGAAGATGATGCCGAAATGGAATCCCGGGATGATGGACGGCAAGCCTTGCCGCACGATGTTTGCCATACCTGTCAATTTCAGAATATAAAGAATATAATATGCGCTGCTGCAAGAGAAATGTATCTGCATGGTCTTACTCAGCGGTTGTGTGCAATCCACTTGCAACATACAACAAACCATAACAAAAACATGAGAAAGATGATATATCCAGCCGACAAAGTTCTTGAAAAAGTGAACGACGCCCTGACGCGCCTGCATTGCGACCGTAAGCCCGACAACCTCTACGACCCCATCAACTATGTGCTCTCGCTGGGTGGCAAGCGCATTCGTCCCACGCTCATGCTGCTGGCCTACAACCTCTTCAAGGACGACCCGGAGACTATCCTCATGCAAGCCGCCGGTCTGGAGACCTACCACAACTATACGTTGCTGCACGACGATTTGATGGACAATGCCGACTTGCGGCGTGGCCATGAGACGGTTCACAAGAAATGGAACGCCAACCAGGCCATCCTTTCCGGCGACTCGATGCTGGTGTTGGCCTACCACCACATCATCGATTGTCCGGAAGACAAGCTCAAGGCCGTTCTTGAACTCTTTACCGAGACGGCGCTGGAGATTGGCGAGGGACAGCAGTTTGACATCGACTTCGAGACACGCAACGACGTGAGCGAGGACGAGTATATAGAGATGATAAGGCTCAAGACCAGCGTGCTGCTGGCATGTGCCCTGAAGATGGGGGCCATCCTGGCCGAGGCCTCTGCCGACGATGCCGAGAACCTGTATAAGTTTGGCGAGAAAATCGGCCTCGCGTTCCAGTTGCAAGACGATTATCTCGACGTCTACGGCGATGCCAAGGTCTTTGGCAAGGCTATCGGCGGCGACATCGTGTCGAACAAGAAGACCTATATGCTCATCAACGCCTACAACCGTGCCGATGCCGCGCAGCGGGCGGAACTGGATAAGTGGCTCGCGGCCGAAACCTTCGACCGGAATGAGAAGATTCAGGCTGTCACCACATTATATAATCAGATAGGCATCGACCGGCTGGCACAGGAGAAGATAGCCCACTACTTTGAGGAGAGCCAGAAGTATATTGCGGCCGTGAGTGTGCCGGAGGAGCGCAAGGGTGAGCTTCGCGCATACGCCGAGCGGATGATGAAACGTAAGTATTAGAAGGGTCTTGTAAAGATGTATAGTTTTATTGATACCCATGCCCACCTCGACGGCGAGGAGTTTCGTGACGACCTGCCCGAGGTGGTGGCCCGCGCCCGGGAAGCTGGGGTGGTGGCTGTCATGGTGCCGGGCATCGACCTTGGTTCGGTGTCAACCGTGATGAAGGTGTGCCGTGAATACCCAGGCTATTGCTATCCCATGATCGGCTTGCAGCCCGAAGAAGTGAGGACCGACTGGCGGGAGGTGCTCGCCGCGATGCGCAAGGAGCTTGACGCCAACATGCATCTGCCCGCCAGCGACCCGTTGCGATACATTGCCATCGGAGAGTGTGGGCTCGATTTCTATTGGAGTCGCGAGTTCGAGCAAGAGCAGCTGAAGGCCTTCGAGCAGCAGGTGCAGTGGTCGGTGGAACTGGGGCTGCCGCTGATAATCCATTGTCGCAAGGCACAGAACGAGATGGTGCAGCTCATGAAGCCCTATGCCAAGGTGTTGCCCGGCGGGGTGTTCCATTGTTTCACCGGCAACCGGAAGGAGGCCGAAGCCTTCTTGCAATTCGACAGGTTCTGTCTGGGCATCGGTGGGGTGTCGACGTTCAAGAGCAGCCACCTGCGCGAAGACCTGCCTGCCGCCGTGCCCTTGAGCCGCATCGTCATCGAGACCGACAGTCCCTATATGGCCCCGGTGCCCCATCGCGGCAAGCGCAACGAGAGTGCCTTTGCCCACATGGTGCTTCAGACTCTGGCCGAGAGCTATGGTGTTGCCGCCGAGGCCGTGGCTCAGATTACCAACGAGAACGTGGCCCGCGTCTTCGGTGTGTCACTCATTGCTGGGGCGGATCGGTAACCTTTAAAGAATTATAAAATAATTTTGTTTTCATTCGTTATTGCCCGAAAAGTAATACTTTTGCACTCGCAATGAAAATTGCAGGCTCAAACGCAAAGGGAAAGATGCTCGAGTGGTTGAAGAGGCACGCCTGGAAAGCGTGTATACCCCTAAAGGGTATCGGGGGTTCGAATCCCCCTCTTTCCGCATAAAACCCAGTGTTTAAGGGGCTTTCAGTAAATAAGAAACATCGGTTTTCTGCAAACATCTGCACAATCCTGTACATCGTTGCACTGTTTTGACCAGATTTACCCGCAGATTACCCGCAAGTAAAAAGCAACATGGTAACATTCCGAATTTATCTCGACAGGAGAGGGATAAAGAAAGGTGCTGCACCTCTAAAGGTCTCTCTCACCAAACAAGGCTCGACAACCTACATTGGTCTTGGCGTAAGCGTGCTGCCCTCTCAGTGGGACGCAAAGAGCCAAAAGATTCATGATCACCCTCAGAAGACCGAACTCAATTACCTTATCGAGAACAGAAAGTCTGAAATCGTTGGAGCATATCTCAGCTTACAGAGTAGCGGAGACATCAAAGGAAAGTCTGTCACCCAAATCAAAGAAGCTATCCTCGGAGTGCTGGAGCCGGAGTCAAAGCATTCGGCTCGTTTTATTCCGAGGTTTGAGGTTTACACAAACAAGCAAACGAATTTCAACACCAAGGAGAAATACAAGAACACGCTCAATCGCATCATCCAGTTCGACCCTCACTCAAAGGAAATGTCTTTCGATGATATTTCCAAGGACTGGCTGTCTGAGTTTGACAGATACCTTTTCGATATCGGGAACTCGACAAACACACGGAGCATTCACATGAGGAACATTCGCACAGTCGTCAACGATGCTATCGACAATGGCATAACCTCTCACTATCCTTTCAGAACATTCAAGATTAAGAACCAGGTTACTCCAAAACGTTCTCTCACCATCGAACAGCTTAGGACGTTGTTTAGGTATGAGTGTGAGCCGTGGCAGCAACGCTATATTGACGTTTTCAAACTCAGCTTCTTCTTGATAGGCATAAACCCCGTTGATTTGTGCGGTCTGACTGAGGTCTCTGCGGATGGTAGGCTCGTTTACAACAGAGCCAAAACACACCGGTTATATAATATAAAGGTTGAGCCCGAAGCTATGGAGCTAATAAATGCCTATCGGGGAAGCAAGCACCTCCTTCGGTTTGCTGAGGATTTCAATACCGTTCATACGTTCGTGAGCATGATGGATAAAGGGCTGAAATCCATCGGACCGAAGATGATGATTCACAATCAAGACTACACGCGTGGCTGTCTTAAACACAAATATCATATCCGACGGATTTCAGCCTTCCCTGGTTTGTCTCTATATTGGGCGAGGCATACGTGGGCTACGATAGCGAGTAGGCTTGACATTCCTGACGCCACAATATCCGCAGCTCTCGGTCATGGCCATGGGAACCCTACTACAGCTATCTATGTGAACTTTGACACTCGCAAGATTGACGAGGCAAATCGAAAAGTCATGGACTACGTGTTGAGCGATGAGCCTTGACCAGGCTTTCCTATGTGCCAGCATCCGCAGAAGCCGCAGACGTATGGTACAT
>JBHAFS010000065.1:0-33137 GCA_041856205.1 Prevotella sp. | reverse complement strand
TGTAGATCTCGGTGGTGCCGATGTCGGCGTGGCCCAGCAGCTCTTGTATGACGCGCAGGTCGGCCCCGCCGCGCAGCAGGGCGGTGGCGAAGGAGTGGCGCAGGGTGTGGGGCGAGATGACCTTCTTGATGCCGGCGGCCTCGGCCTGTCGCTTGATCATGATGAGAATCATGGTGCGCGTGAGGTGATGGCCGCGCCGGTTGAGAAACACATAGTCTTCCTCGCCGGGCTTGATGGTCATCTGGCGGCGGTCGTCGAACCAGTAGCCCAGCTCTTCGATGGCCTTGTCGGAGATGGGCACCAGGCGTTCTTTGTTGCCCTTGCCCAGCACGCGGATGAACCGCTCGTCGAGGTAGAGGTCTGAGAGCTTGAGGTGGGTGAGCTCAGAGACGCGCAGGCCGCACGAGAAAAACACCTCGATGATGGCGCGGTTGCGGTGGCCCTCGTTGACAGAGAGGTCGATGCTTGCCTCGAGCATGTCCACCTCCTCGGTGGTGAGGTATTCGGGCAGGTGCTTGGGCAGGTGGGGCGACTCGAGCAGCTCGGTGGGGTCTACCTCCAGGTAGCCGTCGAGCTCCAGGTAGCGGTAGAACGAACGCACGCCGCTGAGGATGCGCGCCTGCGACTTGGGGCCCAGTCCGTGCTCGTGGAGCGAGGCGGCAAAGTGCTGCAGGTCGTCGAGCTTCACGTTCAGCGGGTCGAGGTCGTGGTCGTGGAGATAGCGCAGCAGCCACCCCAGGTCGTGGCTGTAGGCCTCGATGGTGTTGGCCGATACGTTGCGCTGCAGCTTGAGATAGCGCAGGTAGCGGCGTGTAATATTTGTGGTCTGGCTGTTGTCGGTCTCCATTTTATTTCTTATTTTTGCATGCAAATATAGCTATATTATCTCAAAGAAATGAAGAAGATTCTCATTATCAACGGTCCCAACCTCAATCTGCTGGGCGTGCGCGAGCCGGGCATCTACGGCAGCAGTTCGTTCGAGAGTTACCTGCCCGCGCTGCAGGCCAAGTTCCCGGAGGTGGAGCTGAGCTACTGTCAGAGCAACATCGAGGGTGAGCTCATCAACAAGATGCAGGAGGTGGGATTCACCTTCGACGGCATCGTGCTCAACGCCGGAGCCTACACCCACACGTCGGTGGCCCTGCTCGACTGTATCCGTTCGCTGAAATGCCCTGTGGTAGAGGTGCATATCTCCAATGTACACCAGCGTGAGGCCTTCCGCCACCACTCCATGATCTCGGCCGGATGCAAGGGCGTGATCTGCGGTTTCGGACTGCAGGGCTACGAGCTGGCGGTCAGAGGGCTGGTGGAGTGAGGCAAGGAGTGTGAGGCATGAGGGGGTGAACAGCCGCTCTCTCAGGTGTTCGTTCATTTTGAATTTTGAATTTTGAATTTTGAATTAGAAAACTATATCCTCGCCCACAGCGAGCCTGAGGGCGACTATCTCTACCGGCTCTACCGGGCCACCAACATCCACACCATCCACGGGCGCATGGCCAGCGGACACCTGCAGGGGCGCATGCTCAAGATGTTTGTAGAGATGGTGAAGCCTGTACACATCCTCGAGGTGGGCACTTTCTCGGGCTATTCGGCCATCTGCATGGCCGAGGGGCTGCGCAGTGTCGATGCGTCAAACGGCGCGCCGGTGGCCGGCGATGTGGCCCGACGGCTGGTCACCTTCGAGATCAACGACGAGATGGAGGACTTCACGCGCCCCTGGATCGAGGGCTCGGCGGTGGCCTCCTACATCGACTTCCGCATCGGCGACGCCAACGTCGAGGCACCACGGCTGGGCATGACGTTCGACATGGCCTTCGTCGACGGCGACAAGCGCACCTACATCGAGACCTACGAGACGGTGATGGCCATGCTCAACCCCGGCGGATGGATTCTCGCCGACAACACGTTGTGGGACGGCCACGTGGTAGACCCGCAGTATAGCCACGACCATCAGACACAGGCCATTCGCGCCTTCAACGACCATATACAGCAAGACCATCGCGTAACGCAGGTCATTCTGCCGTTACGCGATGGTCTTACCATCATTCACAAGAAACAAGACTGAGGCTCTGCCCTCAGCCCATCTGCTCGCCTTCGAGCAAACGGCGGCTGAGGGCCCTTACCGGATACCACACAGCCAGCCATCCCGCCACGATGACCGTGACGAAGATGAGCAGCACATCCTCGTAGTGTACGCTCACGGGGTAGGCGTTGACGATGTAGGTGCCGTCGGCATCGCCCATCTTGATGAAGCCGTATTGCTGCTGCAGCATACACAGCAGCAGGCCTAGGGCGATGCCCGCCACGGCACCCAGGAAACTGATGAGACGCCCTTCGAAGAGGAAGATGTTGGTGATCTGGGTGTCGCGCGCACCGAGGTTGTGCAGCGTCACCACGTCGTCTTTCTTGTCGATGATGAGCATCGACAGCGACCCGATGATGTTGAAGCAGGCCACCACCAGGATAAACGTCAGGAAGATATAGGCCATGAGCTTCTCGATCTGCATGATCTTGAACGTGTCGGCCTGCTGCTCAAAGCGGTCCTCCACCTTGAAGCGGTCGCCCGCAATGGCCTTCATCCTGTCCTTCACAGCCTCGAAGTCGGAGCCTGGCTTGAGCCTGATCTCCAGCGCCGACACCATGCCCTGCTGGTCGAACAGGTTGCTGGCGAAGCCCAGGCTGGTGATGATATACCCTTTGTCGTATTTGCCCTGGTTCACGGCAAACACCACTCCCGTAGAGAGCAGCGAGTCGACCACGAAGCCGTCTTGCGGACTGGTCATGTCGAGCTGGCCCTCGCGACGGGGCGCATAGATCTTCAGATAGTCTTTCCACCGGCTGCCCGTGCCCAGTGTCTGGGCCAGACGTATGCCCGGCGTGCCAAACTGCAGGTTGGCGGTGTGCAGGTCAAACTGTCCGTCGCCGTAGAGTATCTCGGTGATGCGCGTCAGGTCGGCGAAGTTGTCGTCCACGCCCTTCACCGTCACCATGGCCTGCTTGCCGTTGTAGACGGCCATGGCCATCTCTTCGAGGGTCTCGGTAGCCACCTCCACCTGCGGCAGCTGGCGTATCTGGGTCAGTATGGGGTCGTCGGCGGGGGCCACCTTGCCCATCACCGGTGTGACCTTGAGCTGCGGGTCGAAGTTGGTGAAGAAACTGGCTACGAGGTCGTGAAACCCGTTGAACACCGACAGGACGATGACCAGGGCCATGGTGGCCACGGCCACGCCGATGACCGAGATCAGCGAGATGACGTTGATGGCGTGGGTCTTCTTCTTCGAGAAGAGGTAGCGCCGGGCAATGAAAAAGCCCACCTTGTCCCACCCCAGGAAGGAGTGGTGACGGGTAGGCTTGTCCGTTCTCATATCTTTTGTATTGTCTTCCATCTGCTTGAGCGGTAGGGACTTTCTGGTTTCCTGTCCCTCCATGTTTGTTTGATTGCTTCCTCCCTACGGTGGATCGGGGGAACGGCAACGCCCACATCCGCGGATGAGGGCATTGCCGAGGGGGCTTATTTCTTCAGCAGCTCGTCGATCCTGTCGATATAGTCGAGGCTGTCGTCGATGAAGAACCGCAGTTCGGGAATGATGCGCAGCTGGTTGTGTACGCGACGTCCCAGCTCATAGCGGATGCTCTTCTCGCTGGCCGTGATGTTGCCGAGGATCTCTTCGCCCTTCTCCGAGGGGAAGATGCTCAGGTAGGCCGTGCAGATACTCAGGTCAGGACTGATGCGCACGCGGGTGACGCTGATCAGCACGCCGTGCATGCTGCGGGTCTGCGATTGGAATATCTCTGCCAGCTCTTTCTGCAGCAGTCGCGATATCTTGTTTTGTCTTGTTTCTTGCATAGTGATGGTCTCCTTGTATTAATGGTTCTGTTCTGTGGGTGTCTGTTCTCTGTTGCCCAGCTCTATGTGCTCCACGCTCACCTGCTCGTGGAGAAAGATCGAGGCCGTCTCCTTGAAGCGGTCGGCGCTCTCGGTGGTGTAGTAGGCCACCGTCCCACCCTTGGTCAGCCGGTCGTCGAGGTCGGTGTGGCGGCCAAGGTAGGCCTTCAGGCTGTCGGCCACATATTCTCCTTGCGAGACGATGCGCACACCGGGGTCGGTGTATTTCAGTATCTTGGGCATGAGCAGCGGGAAGTGGGTGCAGCCCAGAATGATGGTGTCGATGTCGGGGTCTTTCAGCATCAGCTGGTCGATGCGTTTTTTCACGAAGTAGTCGGCACCGGGCGAGTCACACTCGTTGTACTCCACCAGCGGTACCCAGAAGGGGCAGGCCTGCCCCGTGACCTTGACATCGGGCCACAGCTTGGCGATCTCCAGGTCGTAACTGCGGCTCTTGACAGTGCCCTCGGTGGCAAAGAAGCCCACGTGGCCGTTGCGCGTGAGGTGGCCGATGACCTCGGCCGTGGGGCGTATGATGCCCAGCACGCGGCGGTGGGCATCCCACTGCGGCAGGTCGTTCTGCTGAATGGAGCGCAAGGCCTTGGCCGAGGCGGTGTTGCAACCCAGGATGATGAGCTGGCAACCCATGGCGAAGAGCTTCTCGACGGCCTCGCGCGTAAACTCGTACACCACCTCGAAGGAGCGTGGGCCGTAAGGAGCGCGCGCGTTGTCGCCCAGGTAGACATAGTCGTACTGGGGCAGCAGCTGGCGTATGCCGTGCAGGATGGTGAGCCCGCCGTAGCCCGAATCGAAGATGCCGATGGGGCCGGGCTGCTGTGAAAAGCGTGTGGTGGTCATGCGCTGTGAGGGTGATGGGGGTTATCGCAGGGCAGCGAGGATGGCGGCCGAGACGTCTTCTCCGGTGGCGGCGTTGATGAAGGGCACAGCCTGGTTGTCGGTGTTGAGGATGAAGGCCAGGCCCTTGTCCTTGCCCACTTGCTGTATGGCGGCGTTGAGGCGGTCGCGCAGGGGCTTGTAGGCATCTGTTTCGGCCTGTTGCAGCAACCGCTGGGCCTCTTTCTTGAAGGCTATGTTCTTCTCCATCAGCTCTTGGAGCTCGGCCTGACGCTTCTGCAGGATAGACGGCGCAAAGTCGCGCTGACCCTCCAGAAACTGCTCGTACTTGGCGTTAAACTCGTTCTCCACGCGCTTCATCTCGTTGTCGTACTTGATGCGAAGGTCGTCGATGTTGCGCTTGGCAAGGGCATGGTCGGGCATCGACTCGAAGAGGCTCTGGTAGCTGAAGTAGCCGAAGTGGAGGGCAGGGGCGGCGGCAGGGGATACGGTCGGCGTGATGCCTTGCGCCTGCAGCTGTGCTGTGCTGAGGGCCAGCATGATGATGAGTGCCAGTTGTTTCATAGCTATGGGATATGTTTTGATGGGTGATGCGGGTGCGGTGACATAATAATAAAGGTGAGGCCATCCCTGACCAGGAGACCTCACCTTGCCTCCCTTGTAACGAAGAGAGGATGACAGGTTGTTATTTCATCTTGCTGATCTCGGCCTGCACCTTAGGGGTGACATCCTCCACGTTGGTACCGGTGTAAACGGCGACACCCTCCTCGAAGATATAGGTGTAGCCGCCGGTCTTGCCTACGTTGTTGATGGCATTGCGCACCTTGGTGATGACGGGCTGCATCTTCTCCTGCTGGGCCTTCTGAAGGGCCTGCTGGTTGTCAGAGTAGGTCTGCTGGATCTTCTGGTAAAGCTGCTGGAGCTCCTGCTCCTTCTGCTGCTGGGCCGTGGCGTTCATGGTGCTCTTGCCCTTGTCGTAGGCGTCGCTCTGGCGCTGCAACTCTTCCTGCATGCTCTTCAGGTCGTTCTCGTACTGCTTGGCAGTGGCCTCCAGTTCACCATTGATTTTGGAGATTTCGGGCAGCGACTGCATGATGGTCTGTGTGTTTACCTTGCCGAATTTCTGGGCGAAAGTAGCCAGCGGGGCCATCAGCATGATCATCAAAATAAGTTTTTTCATTTTCGTTTATTGTTTAATTGTTAATTGTTCGTTGTCTGTGGCGGTGGCTCAGGGATACCGTCAGCTGGCTTAGGGGCTGGCGGGCGACCAGGGCACCGGGGGGCGTATTACCGTCCGTAGCCCAGCTTCTGCAGCACTTCGTTGGAGATGTCGATCTTGGGCGAGCCGAAGATGATGGCCGTGTCGGAGGCGCGGTCGAGCACGAGGCTGTAGCCGCGCAGCTCAGAGATCTCCTTAACGGTATTGTAAATCTCTTCCTGGATGGGGGTCATGAGGCTCTCGCGCTTCTTGAAGAGCTCGCCCTCAGGACCGAAGTATTTCTTCTTCAGGTCAGCGGCTTCCTTCTCCTTCTGCATGATCTGCTCCTGTTTGGTCTTCTTCTGCTCCTGCGAGAGGAACACTACCTCGTTCTGGTAGTTCTTGTACATCGTTCCGGCCTCGGTGTTGAGGGCCTCGACCTCGGCCTGCCACTTCTTCGATACCTGGTTGAGCTGCTCGTTGGCACGCTCGTAGGCGGGGATGTTCTTGAGGACATACTCCATGTCGATCAGTGCAAACTTCTGGGCGCTGGCCGACAGGGGCAGGAGCGCAAGCACGAAGAGCATCGACAAGAGCCTTGTAGAGGCTATCTTCCGAAGGATTTCTGTATGCTTCATCATCATTTCTTTCTTTTGTTAAACTATACAACCCTAAAGACGTGAAAGGGATTGTAATAGTTACTTGATTATCATTTTTTAAGTATTCAGCTGCCTGTCCGCCTTCGTTCAGCTGACGCTTTGCTGTGTGTCAAGGCATTTTCTTGCGTCGGCCAAGGCTGTTTCAGGCCGCCGTCGGGGCGTTGGCAGGGCTCAGAACTCCTGTCCGAGCACGAAGTGGAACTGGCTGCCGCCTCTGGTGCCGAACACCTTGTCGAAACCGTAAGCCCAGTCGATACCCATGAGACCCACCATCGGCAGGAAGATTCTGACACCCACGCCGGCCGAACGCTTGAGGTTGAACGGGTTGAAGTTCTTGGTCTCGTTCCAGGCGTTACCGCCCTCGACGAAGGTCAGGCCGTAGATGGTGGTGTTGCCCAGCATGAGCGGGTAGCGCAGTTCGAGCGACATACGGTCGTAGGCGTAGCCCGTGTAGCCATTCGGCGTGAGCGATCCGTTCTCGTAACCACGCAGTCCGATGGTCTCCTCGGCGTAGCTGGTGGAGTAGCCACTCATGCCGTCGCCGCCGACATAGAAGGTCTCGAAGGGGCTCTTCTTGTACTTGTTGTAGCTGCCCAGGATACCGAACTCGAAGCGGGTCATGAGCACCAGGCACTTCTGTGAGTTGGTGAGGGCCGTGAAGGTGCGCGACTTGAACTTCCACTTATGGTACTCAATCCAGCGGTACTTTTCCTGCTGCTCCTTCACGTAGTTGGGTGAGTAGACATCGGTGGCCAGGTTCTTGTAGTCCTTGCCGTCCCACTTCGACCATGGCGGGGTGACCGTCAGGCTGGCTGTGAACTCGGAGCCGCTGCGCGGGAACAGGGGATTGTCGACCGACGACCGGCTGAGTGAGATGCCCAGGTTCAGGTTGTTGGAGTTACCGGTGGTAAGCAGGAAGTACCTCCAGTTTTTCAGCATGTAGCGGGTGTACGACAGCTGCACCGAGAGCGTGAAGTAGTCGTCGGGCCAGCGCAGACGCTTGCCCCATCCGAGGTTGGCACCGAAGAGCTTGATGTATTTGTCAGGATCGTAATAGTTCTCGTAGTTGCTGTAGTTGTAACCATAGCTGTTGTAGCCCAGCATATAGTTGTAGTAGCTGTTCTGCCATGCTGTGTTGCGGTAGTTGCTTGCCAAATCGGTCGACTTGGAGTAGAACACGCCGAAGGAGAACTGTATGGGGCGC
This sequence comes from Prevotella sp., assembly GCA_041856205.1. Classification (GTDB taxonomy): domain Bacteria; phylum Bacteroidota; class Bacteroidia; order Bacteroidales; family Bacteroidaceae; genus Prevotella. The sequence goes on along the minus strand of JBHAFS010000065.1, from coordinate 25,335 downwards.
TTGCCGCCAAACCAGTTGGTGGAGTAGCTGACGTTGTAACTTTGATAATAATCTGCATTGGTCTGCACGCCGAGCGATAGTTTCTCGCCGTCGCCCACGGGCAGGATGCCGCGGCGCTCCTTGTTCTTGCCGAAGAGGTTGGCCATGGAGAAGTTGTTGAGCGTGAGTCCCACGCGTCCGATGACACCCGTCGGTCCCCAACCGAGCGAGAACTCGATCTGGTCGTTCGACTTCTGCTCGAGGTTCCAGTTCACGTCTACGGTACCGGTCTCGGGGTTGGGCTTCACGTCGGGCACCACCTTCTCGGGGTCGAAGTGTCCCATCGAGGCCAGCTCGCGTGCGGTACGCATCAGCGCCTCTTTGGAGAAGAGGTCGCCCGGCTTGGTGCGCAGCTCACGGCGCACCACATTCTCGTACAGGCGCGTATTGCCGTTGATGCGCACGTGGTTGAGGTGTGCCAGCGGACCCTCGGTGACACGCATCTCCAGGTCTATGGAGTCGCCCACGATGTTAATCTCGGTGGGTTGTATGCCCGAGAACACGTAGCCGTTGTTGTAGTAGAGGTTGCCCACGGCATCCTCGTCCTCGGTGAGGCGCTTGCTCATGAGCTTCTGGTTGTACACGTCGCCCGGGTTCATGCCCAGCTTGGCGGTGAGGAAGTCGGAATTGTAGACCGTGTTGCCCACCCAGTGGAGATTGCGGATGAAGTATTTCTCGCCTTCGTCCACCTTAATATATATATTGACGTGCTTGGGGTCGTTGTTCCACACGCTGTCTTCGAGGATGGCTGCATCGCGGTAGCCCAGCTCATAGTATTTCTCGATGAGTTTCTCCTTGTCTTCTTTCCAGCGCTCGGGGGTGAATTTCTTGGCCTTGAGGAACGACGATAGCTTGCCTGCCTCATGGGTCTTGGCAAATGCACCTTTCTTGAAGAGCCCGCCCTTGATCTTCGAAGCCGACAGCTTGTCGTTGCCCTCGATAATGATTTGGCGCACCTTCATCTTCTCTTTCTTGTCGATGATGACGTCGAGTATCACCTCGTTCTTACCGCTGACATCCTCGCGCTGCTGGATATTGATGTCGGCATTCTTGAATCCCTTGTCGTCAAAGTATTTCTTGGCCAGGATCTTGGCACGGTCGATCATGTTGGGCGTGATCTGTCCGCCCTTGAGGATGCCCAGTTTCTGCTCCATGTCCTCGCGCTCGGTTTTCTTCAGACCCACGTAGTTGATCTGCGACACGCGGGGCCGCGGCTTCAGCGAGATGTGCAGGTACACCTTGTTGCCCACGAGCGAGTCGGCCGAGATCTGCACGTCGGAGAAGAGTCCGTGGTTCCAATATCGCTTCACGGCGTCGGTAATCTCGTTGCCAGGCAGCGTGATGTGCTGTCCCACGGTCAGTCCCGAGATGCCGGTGAGCATATAGTCCTCATAGCCTTGCATACCCGATACGTTGAATCCGCCAATGACCACGTCGCGTGGTGTGGCGGCGTAGGTGATGTCGGGGAAGACAATCTTGTCCTGGGCTTCGGCACCCATGCTACATGCCATGGCGACGAAGGCTGCGAAAATCTTGTTTTTGTTATGATGCATCGTTATACTTTGAACGTTGAACCCTGTACATCCGTCACCTTGGTGTTGGCCGTTGGCGCGTGGTGCCGAGTCGCGGTTATTATTCCTGTTTGATTCATTCCTCTTTGCAGTGCTCACTGGCCGTTAGCCTCTACCTGTGCCTCGGTCTTGCCGAAGCGGCGCTGCCGGCTCTGGAAGTCGGCGATGGCCTTGTGCAGGTCGGCCTCGTCAAAGTCGGGCCAGAAGGTGTCGCAGAAGTAGAGCTCGGCATAGGCCAGTTGCCACAGCAGGTAGTTGGAGATGCGCAGCTCGCCTCCGGTGCGGATGAGCAGGTCGGGGTCGGGCATGAAGCTCGTAGCCATGTGTCGGCTCAGGGTGTCCTCGTCGATGTCGTCGACGGCCAGACGGCCCTCCTTCACCTCCTGTGCGATGTTGCGTGCAGCCTTGGTAATCTCCCATCGTGAGCTGTAGCTCAGGGCCACCACCATGGTCATGGCCGTGTTGGCAGCGGTGTGGTCCATGGTCTCCTGCAGCTTGTCCTGCACCATCTGCGGCAGGCGCTCCATGTCGCCCACGACCTGGAACCTAACGTTGTTCTTCATGAAGATCTCGTCTTCGAGCGACGAGAGCACCAATCCCATGAGGGCGGCAATCTCGGTCTCGGGCCGGTTCCAGTTTTCGGTCGAGAACGTGTACAGCGTGAGGTATTTCACGCCCAGCCGCGTACACTCAGAGGTGATGCGTCTCACGGTGTCGACACCGGCCTGGTGGCCGTAGCTGCGCTCCTTTCCGCGCTGCGTGGCCCAGCGCCCGTTGCCATCCATGATGATGGCAATGTGTTGCGGGATGCGTGTCATGTCAAGTTCTGCCATATTTTAATATATGCTATTTTTAATACGTTGTCCGCCGTCGGTCGTTCGCTGTGGGCGGGTGCCCGCGGTGCGGGCCGAAGCGTGCGGGTGCGATGTCGGGTGTGGTGTTGGCCGTGGTGCTACTCTTTGTTGCAGGTGGCACATTTGGCCATGAAGCTGTAGGTAAGTGTGAGCTGCAGGGTGGTGTAGCAGTCGGTGTTCTTGAACAGTCCGCTGCTCTGCACATAGTAAGGGTCTTTCACGCCGTCGAGCTCGTCGCTCTGGCTGAGGTGCAAGGCCCATTCGAGTCCGAGGTTCACGCGTTCGCTGAGCTTGTATTTCGCTCCCAGTCCGATGGGGATGTTGAACGTGAGCTTGCCCTTGTCGGCGGTGTCGGCGTATGTGGCTCCTATGCCGCCCGTCACAAAGGGCGTGAAGCGCTTGGCACCGCGGTAGTCGCGACCTGTGCCATAGGGCCAGAAGTTGTATTCGTAGGAGAGACACACGTCATACAGCTTGTTGCTGAACGTGTAGGGTGCATCTGCGTAGTCGGGATAGTAGGTGGTGACATCGGCCGACGAGCCTTTCATCTTGGCGAAGCTCACATTCATCTTCAGGGCCGAGTGGGGGTTGTAGACATATCGCCCCACGATGCTGGCCATGGGCTGCAGGTCTTTGGTGAAACTGCCGTTAAAGTCGCCCAGATAGCCGCTCAGGCCCACTCCTGCGCCAATCTCCATGCGATATTCGGGGTCGTCCTGTGCATGTGCGAGCATGGCAGGGGCCAGAATAATCATCATGGAGGCAAGCAGTCTTTTCATGTGGGCTTATTTCGTCAATTCCTTCTAGTCGGTGGTCCAGCCCAGTCGGGCCAGCCGGGCACTCCAGGTGTAGCCGTCGGAGGCCTTGCTGATGTAGATGACGTTGCTGCTGTCGACGTTCATGGCGAATGGCGTTGCCGTGCGTCCGAAGGTTGTGGGCAGTGTGTAGTTGTCGTCGGCCGTCCAGGTGAGTCCCTCGTCGGGGCTGTAGTAGAAGGTCGAGAAGTCGCCGCCCAGTGCCAGCAGGCCATTGTCGTAGCCTACGACCTGGAGGTTGGCCAGCGCCGGAAGCTGTTTCTTGTTGTACTCGTCATCGGGGTAGAAGGCCCAGGGCTGTGTCTGTGAGTTTTCGACATTCTCTTCCACCTTGCGCCATACGCAGGTGGCACCGTTGCGGATGCCCACCACAATGAGGTCGTTGGTAAGGTCGTTGGTCTTCGAGGGGATGCACACGAAGCTGACGTTAGTTGCGGGCAGGTTGGTGGCCGCGTCGTCGAGGGCGTCGGTAGTCCATGTGGCACCGTTGTCTTTCGACAGGGCAATGCCGTCGGCGCTGAGCGCATAGAGGGCGGCGTCGCTGGCGCCCAGCAGCTGGGTGAGTGCGGTGCCCTGTGCCATCTCGCTCCAGGCCTGTCCGTCGGCCGAGCGCAGCACGCTGCCGTTGCTCAGCACATAGAGGTAGCCGTCCTTGGCGATGAGGCTGCGGTAGGCGTCGGCGGAGAGCTGCACGTTACCGGTGAGCTGCTGCCAGGTGCTGCCCGACTGCTTGTAGCCCACGGTCTGGCCGCCCTGCTCGCCGAAGAGATAGAGCTGTCCGTTGTTGTCGGCCATGCGGCGGTTGCCCACCAGGCCCAGCGCGCTGTAGGAAGTGTTGGTCCAGGTCATCTCGTTGCCGCTCTGTTGGTGGACGTTCACCGAGACGGTGTATTGTCTGTAGGCGGTACCCGACATGTTGTACACGCGCACGCGGATGGGATTGCTGAAGTCGAGCGAGTCGGTGCTTGCATACGAGGCTAGGCTGTCTGCGCCCTGCACATCCTTGAGGTTGAGTACGATGGTACCGCTGTTCTTGGTCGAGAACGAGCATATCACGTGCTTGGCATCGGTGCCGTAGGGCAGCGAGTCGGGGTTATAGATAATCTGTTTTTGCTGGTCGATATAAAAACTGTACGTGCTGGCCGAGTAAGTCGACTTGTACGTGCTGTCAGTAACTCCGTCAGAGGCCTTGGTGTGCTTCTCGATGTTGAGCGTGCCCAGCGAGAAGGCTGTAATGGCGGTGTCGTCGTAGTAAACAGTGCCACTGTCGTTGCCATCGCCCAAGCAAGATGTCAATGTGACGATGAATGATGCTATGGTGACAAGGGACAATAGTTTCTTGATCATTGTGCGAAAATTCTAGAATTTAGCTGCAAATTTACTTAGAAATATTCAATTTTGTGCGTCTTTCGTGTGTTTATTAGCTAAAATATTGATTTATAGTTTTAATTTTAAGTTTGTTTAGAGTTTGTGGTTATCGGTCTGGATGGGGGGGGGGGCACCTATGTACGGGCGTTGCCGGCATGGTTTATTTTTGCCTTGTAGCCCCAGTTTTCTGCACCTAGCTGCCGCTATTGCCGCACTTTTCCGTTGGTATAAGTATGCTTTTTCACCGTCATGGCTATGCTCCTTTGCCATGATATCTATGCTCCTTTGCTATGATAGCTATGCTCCTTTGCCATGATAGCTATGCTCCGGTGTTGCGAAATCTATGCTCTGCTGTGTGATAAGCTCCGCACAGCCGTACTCCTTCGGTCAGAAGCGGGGCGTGATTCGATTCGAAGCAGACTGTGATTCGACTCGAAACAGTGCGTGGTTCGATTCGAAGTAGACTGTGGTTCGATTCGAAGTAGAAAATGTTTCTGGCTGGACCATCCATTCCCAAGGAGCAGGAGCGAGTGTGTTTACGGTTGTCTGGCGGCACGGCAAGCCTGCTTTTGCCTGTTCTAATCTGCCCATTCGGGCTGCGCCCGAAATGTCTTCGGGGCAGGGGCCTGCGTTTGTGTGACCTGCCGAAAACAAAAAAGGCAATACGATCACTCGCACTGCCTTTTTGTAAGAATAATGTTAACGGATGTTGGTATGTACCAAAGCAATAATACTAAGAACTGTCATCAACATGACTGATACCAGCATCACGACTGATTCAAAATCTAATAACATAATCCTAATCTTTACCTTAAAAAATCTATCAAACTACTAACCTAATGAAACTTTATGTGAATCTTCTCCCGAAGACATTGCAAAGGTACGAAATGTGCGCGGACACACCAAATTATTTTGCATGTTTTCACTCTTTTAATACTTCTTTTTGATTTATGTCAAAACTACACTTTTAAAATGCGCGAGTGTGTACTGGTGTGTGGTTTGGTGTTAATCGTTTGTTATACAGAGTGTTGCATATTTGGCGAAAGATGCTTTTTGTTAAATATTTATCACTCATCTTGAATCTTGGTTTACTTATTTTAATGGTGGGTTGGTTTGTTGGTTTGTTGGTTTTTTGGTGGGTTGCTCACCAATAAACCAGCCCACCAGCAAACCAAAAAAAGCGGCCTGGCCCTGCAATTGGGTCAAGCCGCTTGGCGGATATCATGTTCCCCGAGAGTGGCGGGCGGAGGATTTCAGATGCTCCGGCGAGCCACTTAGGGTTGTGATGTCAGAGATTAGAGCTGGGGACCGGCAGCTACGAGAGCCTTACCAGCCTCGTTGCCTTCGTACTTCTTGAAGTTCTTGATGAAGCGGGCAGCCAGATCCTTGGCCTTCTCCTCCCACTGGGCAGCGTCAGCGTAGGTGTCGCGAGGATCGAGGATGTTGGTGTCAACACCTTCGAGCTGTGTGGGAACAGAGAAGTTGAAGAAAGGAATGTTCTTGGTGGGAGCCTCGTTGATGGCGCCGCTCAGGATGCCGTCGATGATGCCACGGGTGTCGCGGATAGAGATACGCTTGCCAGTGCCGTTCCAACCGGTGTTCACCAGATAAGCCTTGGCACCGTTCTTCTCCATCTTCTTCACCAGCTCCTCAGCATACTTGGTAGGATGCAGCTCGAGGAAGGCCTGGCCGAAGCAAGCAGAGAAGGTGGGAGTGGGCTCTGTGATGCCGCGCTCTGTACCAGCCAGCTTGGCGGTGAAGCCAGAGAGGAAGTAGTACTTGGTCTGCTCGGGAGTCAGGATTGACACGGGAGGCAGCACACCGAAAGCGTCGGCAGACAGGAAGATCACCTGCTTGGCGGCAGGACCTGCTGAGATGGGCTTCACGATGTTGGTGATGTGGTTGATGGGGTAAGACACACGAGTGTTCTCTGTGGTGCTGCCATCGGTGAAGTCGATCTTGCCGTCAGCGGCTACAGTCACGTTCTCGAGCAGAGCGTCGCGGCGGATGGCGTTGTAGATATCGGGCTCAGACTCCTTGTCGAGGTTGATCACCTTGGCATAGCAGCCACCCTCGAAGTTGAACACGCCGTTGTCGTCCCAGCCGTGCTCGTCGTCGCCGATGAGCAGACGCTTCGGGTCGGTAGACAGTGTGGTCTTGCCAGTGCCGGAGAGACCGAAGAAGATGGCGGTGTTCTCGCCGTTGAGGTCGGTGTTGGCAGAGCAGTGCATAGAAGCGATGCCCTTCAGCGGCAGGTAGTAGTTCATCATCGAGAACATACCCTTCTTCATCTCACCGCCGTACCAGGTGTTGAGGATAACCTGCTCCTTGGTGGTCACGTTGAAGACAACGGCAGTCTCAGAGTTCAGGCCGAGCTCCTTGTAGTTCTCCACCTTGGCCTTAGAGGCGTTGTACACGATGAAGTCGGGCTCCTGGTCGAGCTCTTCCTGGCTAACGGGCTTGATGAACATGTTGGTCACGAAGTGAGCCTGCCATGCCACCTCCACGATGAAGCGGATCTTCATGCGGGTGTCTTTGTTGGCACCGCAGAAACCGTCTACCACGAACAGGCGCTTGTTGGAGAGCTCCTTCTTGGCAAGAGCGTTGACAACGGCCCAAGCCTCCTTAGAAGCCTTCTTGTTGTCGTTCTTATACTCGTCAGAAGTCCACCATACGGTATCATGAGAGTTCTCATCATCAACGATGAACTTATCCTTAGGAGAACGGCCGGTGTAGATACCGGTCATCACGTTAACGGCGCCGAGCTCAGTTACCTGGCCCTTCTCGAAACCCTCGAGACCAGCTTTGGTCTCCTCTTCGAACAGCACCTCATAAGAGGGGTTGTAAACTACTTCTGTGGTACCTGTGATACCGTACTTTTCCAGTACTGACTTGTCAAACTTTGCCATTTTTCTAAATGTATTTAAGTTGGAAAATGAAATCTTTCTTATACGGTGCAAAGGTAGCAAAAAGTGTGTACGTGAACAAAAGGACTTCTGCCAATTTTGCTTTATTAATTGGTTTTTTAGGTTAAAGAATACAAAATCAAATTGCGCTTTGATATATTTGTAACTTTCACTTTGCAAAAATAAAACACTTTTCTTACCTTTGCAGACGGCTTTGCCCGAAGGTTGTCGGGCAGCCTGATTAGCAAGTATTTAATTCTAAGATATGGAAATCATAAACCTGTCAGAGCATAACAGCATCATCGGTCAGTATCTGGCTGAAATTCGGGATGTTGAGTATCAGAGAAACCGTCTCCTGTTTCGCAACAATATCATGCGTATCGGGGAGCTCGAAGCGTATGAAATTTCAAAGACGTTGAACTATGAGGCGCGCGATGTGGCTACGCCGCTGGGCATCTCGCGTGTCAGCGTTCCTTCCGACCGTGTGGTGCTGGCCACCATCTTTCGTGCCGGTCTGCCTTTCCATAATGGCTTTCTCAATATCTTCGACCATGCGGGCAACGCCTTCGTGAGCGCGTACCGCGAGTATAAGGACGAGGAGCACACCAAGGTGGGCATCCACGTGGAGTATCTGGCCACGCCGAGCATCGACGAGAAGACGCTCGTCATTGCCGACCCCATGCTGGCCACCGGCGGCAGCATGGAGCTGGGCTACAAGGCCTTTCTCACCAAGGGCACGCCCAAACGCATACATGTGGCCTGCGTCATTGCCAGTCCCGAGGGCATCGACCATATCAAGAATACCTTCCCCGACGACAAGACCACCATCTGGTGCGCGGCCATCGACCCGGGCATGAACGAGCACAAATATATTGTGCCGGGATTCGGCGATGCCGGCGACCTGTGCTACGGCGACAAGGTGTAGGGTAGGGTCATAGTGGGTTTGTTGCGGGCGCCGGGCCGGAGCCGTGACGAACGTATGAAAAGAAGTTCTCCCCTGATGTGCTTCCTCGATGGAAGACGTCAGGGGAGAACTCGTATGGTGGCTGTGGTCGTGTTACTTCACTTCCCAGATGTCGTTGGTTTCCAGCATTTCGGCGAAGTTGTGGTAATTCTTCTTCCGCTTCACCTCCTCGATTTGCTGGCTGATGGCTCCGCCGAAGGTGGGTGCCTCCACGTCGCGTATGACACCCAGGGCTACGGGGAACCCGTGCTCGTTGTCCATCATGGCGAGCTTGAGCTGCAGGGTGTCGTCCTCGCAGTGGCTGTCGTGGACGAGGATGTCGTCTATGGTATAGCCGTCTTTGCCAATCTCCACCACTTTCAAACCGAAACCTTGCTGCACCAGTCCGAACTCATGGTTTTCGCCGAAGACCAATGGTTTGCCGTGCTCCACATAGATGGCATTCTTCTTGCGCCCTCCGCTGGTGTACACCGAATCGTACACGCCATTGTTGAAGATGATGCAGTTTTGCAGGATCTCGCATACCGATGCCCCCTGGTGGTAATAGGCGGCCTTGAGCATCTCGATGGTGTGGGCACCATCAGAGGCGATGGCGCGGGCGAAGAACTTGCCGCGTGCGCCGAAGCAGAGCTCGGCGGGGCGGAACGGGTCTTCCACCGTGCCGTAGGGGCTCGACTTGGAGACGAAGCCGCGCGGACTCGTGGGCGAGTATTGTCCCTTGGTGAGGCCATAGATGCGGTTGTTGAGCAGAATCATGTTCAGGTTCACGTTCCGCCGCATGGTGTGGATGAAGTGGTTGCCGCCGATGGCCAGTCCGTCGCCGTCGCCGCTCACCTGCCATACGGTGAGCTTGGGGTTCACCACCTTCACGCCGGTGGCGATGGCTGCCGCCCGCCCGTGGATGGTCTGCATGGCGTAAGCGTTGACATAGTAGGGCAGTCGGCTCGAGCATCCGATGCCCGAGATGACCACCGTCTCGTGGGGTGGCACGCCGAGCTCGGCCAAGGCCTTCTGCAGGCTGTTGAGGAATGCGTGGTCGCCGCATCCGGGACACCATCGGGGCTGTCCCTTCTTGAAATCGGCGGCTGTATAGGTAATGGTCTTGGCCTGCTCTGTGGCGGTCTCCGACGGGTTGATTTCTTCCTTCATACTTTCTGATTTAAAGGGTTCCAAAAGTGTTACTGCAGGATGCGTGTCTCGAAGTAGCGGCCGATGTCGTGGTCGTCGGGGGCACCGATGAGCGACTCGAAGGCCTGCACCAGTTCGCTCACGACAAAGGGCTGGCCCTTCACCTGGTTGTACTGATAGGGCACGAAGTTGTTGATGCGTATGCGCAGCAGGGCGGCCAGCTGTCCGAGGTTCTGCTCGGCCACCACCACCTTATTATATTTCATCAGTACCTTGGCCGTGTTCTTGGGCAGTGGGTTGATGTATTTAAAGTGGGCCAGGGCCACCTTATGTCCTTTCTGCCTCATCTGGTTCATGGCCGAGAACAGATGTCCGTAGGTCGACCCAAAGCCCACGATGAGCAGTTCGGCGTCGCGCTTGTCGCCCTCGACCTCCAGGTCGGGCACCTCGATGGAGGCCACCTTGTCGTAGCGCAGGTGGTCCATCTTTTGATGGTTCTCAGGGTCGCTGGATATGGCACCCGTCTCACCGTCCTTCTCCAGTCCGCCGAGGATGTGTGTGTAGCCTTCGGTGCCTGGGATGGCCCAGTAGCGCACCAGGTTGCTGGCATCGCGCTGATAGGGACTGTATTTGTATTTCTGCGCCTTGGTGGCATAGTGCGGATGAATCTCGGGCAGGGCGTTGATGTCGGGCAGCAGCCAGGCTCCCGAGCCGTTGGCGGCGAAGGCGTCGCTGAGCATCACCACGGGGGTGAGGTGCTCCAGCGCAATCTTGGCAGCCATGTAGGCCGTGTCGAAGCAGTCGGTGGGCCCCTTGGCGGCGATGACCGGCATGGGGCTCTCGCCATTGCGGCCGTAGAGCACCTGCAGCAGGTCGGTCTGCTCGCTCTTGGTGGGCAGGCCCGTGGAGGGGCCGCCGCGCTGCACGTCGATGACCACCAGTGGCAGCTCGTCGATGACGGCGAGGTTCAGGGCCTCGCTCTTGAGGCAGATGCCCGGGCCCGAGGTCGAGGTGGCGGCCAGCGCGCCGGCAAACGAGGCACCGATGGCACTGGCGCAGGCGCTGATCTCGTCTTCGCCCTGCACGGTGATGACCCCCATCGATTTGTGTTTCGACAGTTCGTGCAGAATGTCGGTGGCCGGCGTGATGGGATACGAGGCGAGGTAGAGCTGCAGGCCAGCCTTCTCGGCGGCAGCCATGAGTCCATAGGCTGTGGCCTTGTTGCCCGTGATGTCCATATAGCGGCCCGGCTTCTTGTGCTTGGTCTCAATGCGATAAGCGTTGGGCACCGAGGCGTGGGTGTTGGCACCGTAGTTGTAGCCGGCGTTCACCACCTTGATGTTGGCCTCGGCCACGGCAGGCTTGCGGGCAAACTTCTTGGTGAGGAAGTCGGCGATGAGCTGCTGGTCGCGGCTGAAGAGCCAGCACACCAGGCCCAGGGCAAACATATTGCGGCATTTCAGCTTGTCCTTCATCTCCATATCGGTGTCGGCCAGACAGTCTTTCACCATGCGGGTGATGGGGCAGGCCACCACGTGGTCGGGGTCGATATTCATCTCGCGCAGGTAGTCGTCGCTCTTAAACTCGGCCTTCTTCAGGTCGGTGGGCCCGAAGCTGTCGGTGTCGATGATGACGGTTGCTCCCTGTTTGGCAAACTTATATTGTGTCTTCAGGGCAGCGGCATTCATGGCCACCAGTACATCGCATTGGTCGCCGGGGGTGTAGACGGTGTCTTCGCCGACATGTATCTGGAATCCCGAGACTCCCGTCAACGACCCTTGCGGGGCGCGGATGTCGGCCGGATAGTCTGGAAATGTGGAAATGCTGTTGCCTACGGTCGCAGAGACCGTAGAGAAAATGTTTCCGGCGAGCTGCATGCCGTCTCCGGAATCACCGGAGAATCGTACAACAACGTCCTCCAGTTCTTTTACCTCAAGTTCATCTGCCATAGTATTGTTCAATTAATTTTTTAGGTTTGACTGCAGCAAAGATAATGCAACTTTAGGTCATGCCCAAGGAAAATGCCAGAATATTTTATCCTTTGCGTGTTATTTTTTATAAAAACTACAATACGTTGTCTTCCTGTCTTTCTGGCACTGCCGGGCGGGAGACTGAATCTCGTCTATGCCATCGGCGTTGGCTGAGCTGCTGGGGCTGTTGGCTGAAGAAAATGGGGACATGGCTGAAACGTGGCGTTTGGCGTTTAAACAATACGACTTACTCCTCGTCCAAGAGACAAATGACAATTTAAAACGACAAGACAATGAAAAGAATGATGATGATCATAGCCATGGTGACCACGATAGTGGCATCGGCTTCAGCCATGAGCCTGAGCAAGGCGCGCACGGAAGCGCTGTTCCTCTCCGACAAGATGGCTTATGTGCTCAATCTCACCGACGACCAGTACAACGCCGTATATGAGATCAATCTCGACTACATCCTGCAGGCGGGAAGCCGTGACGACATCTTCGGAGCATACTGGCAGCAGCGCAACGATAACCTGCGGTATGTGCTCACCGATGCACAGTATGCCACGTTTCTGGCCACCGAGTATTTCTACCGGCCGCTGAACTGGAGCGGCAGTCAGCTGGTGTACGTCATCCACAACCGCTATCCGCAGAACCGATACTATCGTTCGGCTCCGCGCAACTACAGCACATATAATGGCGGCAACCGCAGCTACTGCTACAGTGCTTACCAGGGGCGTACCTATAGCAAGGACCGTAGCGTACAGCCCAGGCAGCAGGCTTCGCAACAGCCCACCATGAAGCGTTCACAGGCTATACGCCAGTCAACCGCTCAAGGACAGCGCAGCTTTGGCAACGGCACGCAGTCACAATCGCAAACCTCCAAGGGCGGCCAGGGCAGCAACAACCGGCAGGGCAACACTCAGCAGAGCAGCCAGAACCGCAGCTTCGGTAATCGTTAGGAGCAAGGTGAAGGCCAGAGAGTAATAGAAAACAAGATTAAACTATAAATACAGTAGAAAAGATGAGAACATTCAAGAAAATCGCATTCGTAATGGTTGCCGCATGGGTAGCCGCAAGTGCAACAGCCAAGACCAGTGTAGGCGACAGAAGCCTGACCGAGGCCGGCTTTCAGAAAGCTGCCGCCGCTCCCGACAGGGGGGCTGCAGGACAAGCTGCCAGCTACACTGCTGCAAAGAAAGAAAAGGTGCAGGCAGCACAGGCTGTAAAGAATACCAAGACTTGCACCTCCGCCACCAAGAAAAAGGCTGCCGCCAAGAAAGAGGTTGCTGCGAAGAAGGCATCGGTCAAGAAGGCTGTAGCCAACGCACCGGTCAAGTAGGCTGGTCGGATAAGATGTCAGAACAACCACAACCACAAAGGCAGAGGCCGAGGCCTCTGCCTTTGTGGTGTGTTGGGCTGGTTTGTTGGTTGGTGATATCCCCCCACCACAACCCCAATTTTTCCCTGGCAGATGGTCAATACTTGAACGAGCTGCCGCCGAGAAACTCGCGCAGGAGGCTTGTTGGCGGAATGTCGCGGTTGGGGATGGGCTGGAGGTAGCGCAGAAACTTGCTCAGGCGGTAGGCCTCAGAGTGCTCCTCGCAATTTTCGGGCACGAGGTCGAGCAGGGGCTCTGCCTGCTGCTTGATGACGGCGAGCTCGAAGAGCATGGCCGTGTTGAACACCGCGTCGGCATTCTCCTGGAAGGGGAATATCCATTTGTTCTCGCCTGCCCGCACCGACGGCCAACGGCGGATGGTCTCCTGGGCACTCACCCCCCGGTACTTGTAGTCGCGAATGATGCGCCTCAGCAGTCGGTTGTCGGTGGTGGGGATGTAGTTGTGGTCGTCGAGCAGGATGGTGGTGAGGGCCGAGGCGTAGACCCTGTACTTCTGCCGTTCGGGAATCTGTGCCGTGAGCTCAGGGTTGAGGGCATGTATCCCCTCGACGATGAGCACGTTGTGCTCGTCCATCTTCAGCTTGCGGCCGCTGTTCTCGCTCTTCCCGGTCTGGAAATTATACTTGGGCAACTCCACCTCCTCGCCATTGAAGAGCGCCGTAAACTGCTCATTGATGAGCGGCAGGTTGAGCGCATAGATGCTCTCGTAGTCGTATTCGCCGCTTTCGTCGCGTGGCGTGTGCTCGCGGTCAACGAAATAGTCGTCGAGCGAGACCTGCAGCGGTTTGATGCCATTGGCCAGCAGGTGGATGCTGAGGCGCTTGCAGGTAGTGGTCTTACCCGACGACGAGGGCCCGGCCAGCAACACCAGCTTCACGCCTTTGCGGCCGGCGATGTCGTCGGCAATCTGCGCGATTTTCTTTTCCTGCAAGGCCTCCGATACGTTGATGAGGTCGGTGGCGGCTCCCGATTTCACCACCTCGTTGAAGTCGCCCACGGTTCGCACGCCCATGATCTTCTGCCATCGGTGGTGCTCCTGGAAGATTTCAAACATCTTGTCCTGATGCGTCATCTCGGGCAGCACGCCAGGGTTTTTCAGGTCGGGGATGCGCAGCAGCAACCCGTCAAAGTATTTCTCCAGTCCGAAGAGATAGATCTTCGACGTGTTGGTGAGCAGCGAACCGTAGTAGTAGTCCACGTAGTCGTCTATCTGGTAATAGGTAGTGTACAGCGCCCCTGCGCTGCGCAGGAGTTTCACCTTGGCCTCGTCGCCTTTCTCCTCGAACATGCGCACGGCATCCTCGGTGGGCACCTCGTGGCGGGTGACGGGTATCTTGGCATCGATGATCTCCTGCATGCGCCGGCGAATGTTGTCCACATCCTCCAGCGTCACGGCGTGTCCAATCTGCAGATCCACATAGTAGCCATTGCTCACGGGTATGTCGATTACCACCTCGCTCTTGGGGTAGAGGTCGTGTACGGCCTTGCACAGAATGAAGAACAGCGTGCGCGTGTAGTTGCGCGAGCCCGAGCCCGAGTGCATGTCGAGAAACTCCACGTCCTTGTTGTGGTACAACCTGAAGTGCATGCCTTCCACCTTATTATTAACCTTGGCACAAATGGGCCCGTAAGGCATTTCGAGATTCATTTCGCGGAAAACCTCAGAAAGAGTGCTTCCGATAGCTACGTCTAGATTTTTTTTATTATTTTTGCAGCGGATTTGTATCATCTGTTTCATTATGGTGACAAAGGCGTTGATGTGACAACGCCATGCCAAAGATAGAAAATGTTTTGCAATCCGCCAACAAAGTGACATTACAAATAAAATAATTTATGTCTATTTGTCCCTTCCCTAGCCTGACAGCCGGTTTCTTTGGGCCGTCAGCTTTCTTTTCCAACGACGACAACCTAGCCCAGGTTGTCGGCCATACCACATCTTACTTCCACCTGCCGTCTACATCCGGGGCCGCTGACGCCCAGCAGTGTGTCAGTGGGTCACCAGCGGTTCGTAGCTTGCTTATTCACCATTAAATCCATATTCCTTATGCATGGAAACTATGTTGTCATCTTCTTGCAGATCCTAGGCTCTCTGGCCCTTCTCATCTATGGTATGAAAGTGATGAGTGAGGCCTTGCAGAAGATGGCCGGTTCGCAACTGCGCCACATCCTGGGCGCCATGACCACCAATCGTTTCACCGGACTGGTCACCGGTATGTTTATCACCTGCGCCGTGCAGTCGTCGTCGGCCACCACCGTGATGACGGTGAGCTTCGTCAACGCCGGTCTGCTCACCCTGGCCCAGGCCATCTCGGTCATCATGGGTGCCAACATCGGCACCACGCTCACCGCCTGGATCATGTCGCTGGGCTATAATGTCGACCTCACCATGGCCGTCTTCCCGGCCTTCTTCATCGGCATCATCCTCATCTACACCAAGCGCAGCCGCTATGTGGGCGACTTCCTCTTCGGCATTGCCTTCCTGTTCTTCTCGCTGGTGCTGCTGAGCAACGCCGGCAAGGCCCTCGACCTGGGTCACAACGCCGATGCCATCAGCTTCTTCTCGTCGTTCGACACCAAGAGCCATTTCACCATTCTCATCTTCCTGCTCATCGGTACCCTCATCACGTGCATCGTGCAGAGCTCGGCGGCCGTGATGGCCATCACCATCATGCTCTGCTCCACGGGCGTGCTGCCCATCTACCTGGGCATCGCGCTGGTGATGGGCGAGAACATCGGCACCACGGCCACGGCCAACCTGGCTGCCCTGGGAGCCAACACGCAGGCCCGGCGGGCGGCCTTTGCCCACCTGCTGTTCAATGTCTTCGGCGTCATCTGGGTCATGCTGTTGTTCTATCCCTTCGTCGGCATGGTGTGCCGGCTGGTGGGCTACGACCCCGAGGGCACCGGCTACACCGTGGCACAGCGCGCCACCATCCTGCCCATCGTGCTCGCGGCGTTCCATACGTGCTTCAATGTCACCAACACCGCTGTGCTCATCTGGTTCATCCCGCAGATGGAGAAGGTGGTGTGCGCCATCATCCGTGGCAAGGCCAAGGGCGACGAGGACGAGTTCCGCCTGCGCTTCATCCAGGTGGGCATCATGAAGACCCCTGAGCTCTCGGTGCTCGAGGCACAGAAGGAGGTGCAGAGTTTTGCCGAGCGCATGAAGCGCATGTTCGGCATGGTGACCGACCTGCTCGCAGAGAAGGAGAGCGGCAAGCAGAACAAGCTCTACGAGCGCATAGAGAAATACGAGGACATCGCCGACAACATGGAGATCGAGATTGCCAAATATCTCGACTCGGTGAGCAACGCCCACCTCAGCGACGACACCAAGGGCAAGATACGGTCGATGCTCCGCGAGATTACCGAGATAGAGAGCATCGGCGACGCGTGCAACAACATCGCCCATATCCTCAGGCGCAAGCAGGCGCACAAGGAGGACTTCACCGAGCAGCAGTATGCCAGCCTGCGCCAGATGTTCGGCCTCACCGATGCCGCCCTCACGCAGATGGTGGCCCTGCTGGTGGGCTACCGCGACCAGCTCGACGCGCGCCAGTCGTTCAGCATCGAGAACGACATCAACAACCTGCGCAACCAGCTGCGCGCGCAGAACATCAACGACATCGACAACCGCCTCTATACCTACGCCATCGGCACACTCTACATGGACATCGTGCAAGAGTGCGAGAAGCTTGGCGACTACGTGGTCAACGTGGTCGAGGCTCGCATGGGCGTGAGGCAGCAGCAGGCATAGCCTACATTCGCACCGCGAAGGTGGCAGGCCGTGAAGGGTCAGATCCCAAACAAAGGATTTTGGCCGTTCACGGCCTGTTTTGGTTACTAATCGTAGTAAATTGGGTATGTATGCTTTCAGATTGGTATATGCAGATACCTTAAAATGGGTTAAAAAGTAAGGCTGCGTAAGGCTTTTCCGATAAATAAACTGTAATTTTGCTAAACAAGAGAGATAACCCAACTATTGATTGAATGATTTGGAACGAGACGATGGAATGCATGGACCGCGAGCAGTTGCGTGAGGTCCAAGGCAGACGTTTGAAGAAGATGGTGGACTATGTCTACCATAACACTCCCTTTTACCGTAAGAAATTTCAGGAGATGGGCCTGCTGCCCGACGATATCCAGGGCATCGACGATATCGTCAAGCTGCCGTTCACCAACAAGCTCGACCTGCGCGACAACTATCCCTTTGGGTTCGCCGCCGTGCCGATGAGCCAGATTGTGCGCATCCACGCCTCGTCGGGCACCACCGGAAAGCCGGTCGTGGCCCTCTATACCCGCAACGACCTGGCCCAGTGGACCGAGGCCATGTCGAGGGCCTTCAGCGCCTACGGGGCCGACCGCAACGACATCTTCCAGATAGCCTACGGCTACGGTCTCTTCACCGGAGGTCTCGGAGCCCACTATGGTGCCACCAACATCGGCGCCAGCGTCATTCCCATATCGTCGGGCAACACGCAGAAGCAGATCACCCTCATGCACGACTTCGGGGCCACGGCCTTGTGCTGCACACCCTCCTACGCCCTCTTCTTGGGCGAGGCCATGAAAGAGTCGCCCTGGGCCAAGGACGACTTCAAGCTGCGCATCGGAGCCTTCGGTGCCGAGCCCTGGACCGAGAACATGCGCCATAAGCTGCAGGATGCCCTGGGCATCAAGGCCTACGACATCTACGGACTGAGCGAGATTGCCGGGCCGGGCGTGGGCTACGAGTGCGAGTGCCAGCACGGCACCCACCTCAACGAAGACTATTACTATCCCGAGATTGTAGACCCCGACACCGGCGAGCCGCTGCCCGAGGGTACGCTGGGCGAGCTCTGCTTCACCCACCTCACCAAGGAGGGCATGCCGCTGCTGCGCTACCGCACCCACGACCTCACCGCCCTGCACTACGACAAGTGCTCCTGCGGTCGCACCTTCGTGCGCATGGACCGCATCCTGGGCCGCTGCGACGACATGCTCATCATCCGTGGCGTGAACGTGTTCCCCACCCAGATCGAGGCTGTCATCCTGAGTCTGAAGGAGTTCGAGCCCCACTACCTGCTCACCGTCGACCGCGAGAACAACACCGACACCGTCGAACTGAAGGTCGAGGTCAAGGAAGAGTATTTCTGCGACGAGATGGCCCAGCTGGTGCGGCTGCAGAAGAAGCTCGAGGGCGAGCTGCGCAGCGTCATCGGACTGGGGTTCAAGGTGAAGCTCGTAGAGCCCAAGAGCATCGAGCGCAGCACCGGAAAGATGAAGCACGTCACCGACAACCGCGTGCTGTAACCGCCACATCTGTGTCACCCCGCGGGCTGCACGGCGGCCCCGGGACATCACATCCCCTGAACATCAAACTCATTAAAGCCTTATGTTAGCAAAGCAATTGTCTATTTTTCTGGAAAACAAGTCGGGTAGACTCACCCAGGTCACCGAGGTGCTGGGTGCCGCGGGCGTCAACCTCAGCGCCATGAGCATTGCCGACAACAGCGACTTCGGCATCCTCAGGTGCATCGTCTCCGACCCCGAGAAAGGCTGCCAGGTGCTGCGCGATGCCGGTTTCACGGTCAAGATCACCGATGTCATCGGCATGACCATGCCCAACACGCCGGGGGCGCTGAGCGTCATCCTCAAGCATCTCTCCGACAGCGGCATCTTCATCGAGTACCTCTATTCGTTTGCCAACGGCGACGGCGCCAATGTCGTCATCCGTCCCAGCGACCTCGAGGCCTGTCAGAAGATACTGACCGAAAAAAAGGTCGACCTGCTGGCAGCAAGCGACCTCTATCGGATGTAGCCCCCACTGGGGCACATGGCTATGGTGTGCAAGGCGGCGGTCAGACTTGCTGGCCCGCCGGCTGCCACACCAGGCTCTCCTCACGCTCCAGCTCTCCCAGCTTCTGCCAGATGCTGAGGAAGGTGGGGTGGTCAACTTTCTTGTCATATCTCACCACCACGCCGGCATCGTGCAGCACGTCGTAGGCCTGCTGCGAGATGACCTCGGCATACACCTCGGCCACGCCGCCCTCCACCATCATGCGGGCGGCAGAGCGCCCCACGGCCTTGATGGCCAGCTTGGCGTCGAGCAGCAGTTCTGGCTCGTCGTTGAGGATGTTATACAAGCGGCGCACGCCGTGGCCGCGGAAAGTACGGATGTTTCCCTCGTGCAGCACGGCCAGGAAACATTGTTCTATCTGTAGGGTGTCAATCAGTTCTTGCATCATAAGACTCATGGTGTTTAGGTTCTACTGCAAAAATAATGTTTTTTTGCAGAACCCATGTCATGGATTACGAAAAATATCAACTCACCGGAATAATTGGCCCCAACAGCCAGCAAGAGGCAGAGGAAGGCCGCCACCATGCCCAGGTCGGCATTGGTGCGCACGCCGTCCTCGTTGGCCTTCAGGGTGTTGTGGCTGCGGAAGGTGCCGCAGGGCTCACCTGCGGCATTGGTCTCGCCGAGGTCTTGGTAGTCGTTTTTGAGGTAGGTGGCAAAGGTGGCGAGCATCTGCAGCAGGTCGTGTTGCATGTCGGCCTCGCCGGCGAAGGTGCCGAGGTCTGGGGCGGCGGGGCGCACGTCGGCACTCTGCACAGGCATAGCCAGGCAGCACGACAGCGTGAGGGCAAGCAGGAAGTGGTTTCTGGGCATGATGGCGATTGATTAGACGATTGCAAAGATAGCGAAAATTCGCTGCACACAATGGCTCCATACGCATATTTCTATTCGCGTTGTCGGCCTGTGGCATCCATGCAAAGGCCCCCTTTCATGTGCCAGACATGGTGTCTGGTGGCATGAAAGGGGGCTTGTCGTAGGGTCTCCAGCCTTTGCAGCTGCGGTGGTAGAGGCCGGGGCGCGTTCTGCTTCGGGTCGAAGCAGGTTCTGTTTCGAGTCGAATCAGATTGTACTTCGAGTCGAATCAGATTGTACTTCGAGTCGAAGCACGCGACGTGGAAGGGTGTTTCATCGTGCCAAAACATGGTTCATGCACCGTCCCGACGGCCTTTCCGCCTCTCGGGACGGCTGTTGCCGCAGGCTTATTTGATATAGCCGCGGAGGGTATCCACATAATCTTCGAAGGCCTTTCGTCCCGTGTCGGTCATGCGGCAGATGGTGGCGGGCCGCTTGCCGCGGAAAGTCTTCTCCACTGCGATGTAGTTCGCCTTCTCCAGTTTGTCTATCTGCACGCTCAGGTTGCCCGCCGTGGCCCCGGTCTGCCCGCGCAGATAGGGGAAGTCAGCCTCTTCGACGCTGATGAGTATCGACATCACCGCCAGCCTGAGCTCGCTGTGCAGCAGTGGATCGAGAGGTTTGAACATGGTCACCCCTCCTTCATTTTGATGACCGTTGCCGGCACGATGAGGCCCAAGACAGCCACGCCTGCCATGACCACCATTTCAAGCGGACCGGCATAGACGAGTGCCAGAATGCTGCCGAGAAGTCCCGAGATGAAGCAGGCCACGGTGATGACACGGCTCTTGAGAATGCGGCCGGTAATCATGCCGGCTATGCCCATGAGCAGTATAATGAGCGAAACGAAGGGAGTGTGACCGCTGCCCTGCTGGCTTGCACCATCCAGAATGGCGGGCAGAGGAATATCTACATGCAGTTTTACAAGTAATAGTCCGCTTACAGCAATGGCTGCCACCATGATGGCGACGCTGCCCCATACCTGGGAGATGGTCTTGCTGACGAATGTTTCGGGCAGTTTGGGTCGGGGGGGCAGCCACTTGCGGTCGACTACCGATACCACTCCCAACAGGCCCCAAAGCCCGTTGGCACCCTGTCCCATAGAGGTGTGGGCCCACAGATGCCCCACCAACAAGGCGATGACGGCCACGCTGATGCCCGTGAACATCATGCTCTTCCAGCTGCCCTGGGTGATGCGACGGCGGCTCTCCTCAATGCTCTTGCGAATGATTTCCAGACTGCGCTCGGCAGTCATTTCATTGTTTGTTGTTTCCATGATGTGTTGTTTTTTTACGTTGTAAGTGATGTTATTATACCTTGTTTTTGGTGTTCTCAGTCGTCCCTAAGGTGGGATCCGCACCTACGGAAGATTGATTACGCTACAAATATAAATAAGTTTATAATATAAACCAAATTATTCTGTGAATTTCTTTTGTACGTTCTGGAGATTTAACATTTGGTGCGACAACGTAACTATTCAACGGTAATGGCATGCCAGGTTTTCAAATCTCGAACAAGGCTTGGACAGTGTTATATGGCGTTTGTCCGTGTTTCCTGGCGGTCTCAATGACGGAATGAAGTTCGAGGAATGCGTCCGCTCCGAACTCAGAGCGAAATGTACAAGAATTGTTCAGCTTGATTTTCAGCTTGCGTATTCCTTGTTCGCTTCCGTTGTTGTCTGATGGTATAGGTCTCCCAGCCTCCTGATTTCGTCGGTTTTCCTGCGGATCTGGTGGTTCTGGGCTTCAATGTTTCGGTTCAACTTAGCTATCTCAGCATACTGCTGATCGATGGTCTCACGCATCAACCGTATCTCTTCCGCCATGCTTCGCAGTACCTTTGACATGTCTGTAACTTGCTCTTTCACAGGTGTGGAGGTGCGAAAACATCTCAGACATGCAAGGAACAAATGATGTTTATTTTGGATTTTTGTAGTGTTCTTGCGTGATGTTATTACTGCTGAATAGTTACGGAATAAAAACTTTAGTAAAAAAACACTAATTTTTAGTATAAGTTTGTGAATTTAAAATAAAAAACGAGTAACTTTATCTCAAAGTTCATCTGCATTATGTTGTAATAATCTATGAAATACGGATACAAAATAACAATCATCGTTTTGGCATCGTTGTTCAAGTTATCCTCTCTTTGGGGGCAGACCGATGCTGCAACGCTGAAGATCAGTTACAAGGCAGCCTTCAAGTCGTGTGTGGAACGCCCGCAGCTGTATGACGAAATGACGTTGCTGATAGGAGCACACAGCAGTTGTTTTTATTCAGTAACAAACAAAGAACAGCAGCAAGCGTTGGACAGTGTGGTGCGGGCCACCGGCGGTAACCTCTCGCAGGTGCTGAATGCGAGTTCGAGGATGCGCGCAAGCTCAAAGTTAGGACAGCGTTACGTGATTCTGAAGAATTATCCTGCCGAAAACCGATTGACCTACACCACCGAGCTCATTGGGAACACTGCCTTTAAATACGAAGAGCCGATGCCGGCATTTGAATGGGACCTTTTGGAAGGCGACAGCGTCGTTGCCGAATATACTTGCAACAAGGCAAGAACCACCTTTCGCGGCAGAACCTGGACTGTATGGTACACGCCAGATATTACCATCAGCGAGGGTCCATGGAAACTGTGCGGGCTGCCCGGGCTGATACTCAAAGCCGTTTCCGACCATGCCTACTACACATTTGAATGCACTGCCATACAAAAAGCCGACGCAGACAAGATTGTCCTCCCCCATAAGACATTTACCAACACGAATGCGGCCGACCTGCAGAAGCTCGAAATACTGATGGTGACCGATCCGCAGGAAATTATGGTACGGCTTAAAGGACTGCGCGGCGGCGGTAATGCAAAGAAGAGAAAGCTGACACCCCTGTTGCTTGAGGATTGCAGTAGGAAATGAAGCGGGCACTTCTTATATGGATGGTTCTCATGGTTGCCATCGCAGCAAATGCCCAGACGGTGACGGGACGGATTGTTTCTGCAACAAGCAAGCCCATCGACCGTGCGGCTGTCTATCTGAAAAATGGCCATCAGACGACGGCATTCGCCTTTACCGACCACGACGGCATCTTCTCTATCGACACCAAAGGAAAGACATACAATGCCATAGAGGCAAGAAAGATGGGGTATGAAACAAGGTCGTTGCCGGCTTCCGACTTCACGAACGGACAGGAGATCGTGTTGCAGGAAAAAGTGAATGTGGTGAAAGAAGTGGTGGTTAAATCGCAGAAGGTGCGACAAGAAGGCGACACGCTCAACTATCTCGTAAACGCTTTCAGAAACAAACAAGACCGCACCCTTGCCGATGTGCTGAAGAAGATGCCTGGAATAGCCGTCAACGACGACGGGTCCATTGAATATCAGGGGAGGAAAATCAACAGGTTCTACATCGAGGGAATGGACTTGCTCGGCAGTAAATATGCACAGGCATCAGAGAATATCGACGTGGACAAGGTGAAAAAGGTACAGGTGCTTGAACGGCACCAGCCCATCAAAGTGTTGAAAAACACCAAGTTCAGCGAACAAGCCGCACTGAACATCGTATTGGGCGACAGTGCCAAGAATGTATGGACACACACTGCCGACCTTGCTGCCGGCATGACACTCGAAAAACATCCCGACTTTCTTTACGACAACCGGCTCGTCTCTATGTTCTTCGCACGGAAAGTGCAGAGCATCAGCATGTACAAGAACAATAATACGGGAAAGAACATTGGGCAGGAGGTATCGCCCATGGCAGCCTATCTTGACGATTCGGCACCCACGGATGAGGGGATGCTCTCAAACATTTCATTGCCCGCACCCGACATCGATGGCCAAAGAAGCCGTTTTAACCATACACAACTCTTTGCCACCAACTGGCTGTTCAAGACAAAGAACAACAACGACCTGCGCGTACAGTTGGACGCGATGGCAGACAAGACAACACAAAGGCAGACCTCTTCGACTGTCTACACCATGGCCGACCATGCCGTCATTACAGAAGACGTGTCGGCAAATAGCCATCACGATGCAATAAACGCTGAGGTGCTTTACCGACAGAACACCGAGAAGCAATATCTTACCAACGATGTTAGAGGGTATATGGACTTCGACCGGAGCAATGGCATGTCGCAGCTGAACGGCATGGCAACGCGGCAGCAGGTGAAACCACGGCAACGGTATCTGTCAGACAAACTCGCGTTCGTCAGGAATCTTGATGGCAGGCACACCATTTCGGCAAATGCCTATCTCTCGTTGAACGATACACCGGAAATGCTTCTGCTGCAAAATGAAAACATGGAATATCTGGACAAACATAGTCTGTTGGCAGGATTCAATACTTTTTGGGGACATAAGGCGGGCAGCTTTTATCTGAACTACGATCTTGGAACAGACGCAAAGATACAGCGAATGAGCATCAGATACGACAGTATCGACACAAAACGAAAGTATAGGGAATGGAGAAGTTTCTTCCGCACGGCGTTAAGCTATAAGTCGGACCATGTCCGCTTCTCCGCCAGTGTACCGCTTTACTGGACAGAACGTGCTTACGAAAAGCAGCATAAAAGCAGCCTCACCTTAGAGCCAAACGTCTATTTCGCTGTCTCTCCGCTGCCATCGCTCTCACTCTCCACCGTCTACAACTATTCTTGGCAACCCAACGGCTTCACCTCGATGATTGACACGCCGGTGTTTACCGATTATATTACCTTGCGGCAAGGCTATGGCAGACTTGACAATACGATGTCGCATCTTCTAAGAGCCAATGTGGAATATAAAGATGTGATGAAAGGTTTCTTTGCCGGGGCGGGCTATGCTTTCAACAATATGCGAAACCTAAGGATGTATGCGCAGCGCGTCGTGAACAACAGCTACCAGTCTTTCGCCACCGACATGACCTCGAACAGCACCGCGCACAGCATAGACGGACGGGTGAGCGAAAGCTGGAACATGGTCCATCTGATCACAACGCTCAGCGGAGCCTATCATTGGAACAGCTACAACATGCTGGTGGATGGGCGCATCGTGCCCTTTAAGATGCGGTCTGCCAACGTTGCCCTTGCACTCTCGCTGCAGCCCACCCCATGGTTTTCGTTGGAAGAGAAGAGCGCATACCATTATATCAGGCAATATTCAAACGCCAGTCCGGCATTCAACCTCTCCTCTCTGCACTCTTTCAGCCACCAACTGAAGTGCTTCCTCATGCCCGGAAAATTCCAGATAGAATGGAACAATGAGGTGTATCACAGTAACGACCATTCTGTCTCGTTCACATATTTTGCCGACCTGTCCGTATTTTATCGTAGCAAACGCTACGAGATAGGACTTAGCTGCAACAACATTCTGGGGAAGAATGAATATCTCAGACAGCAAATCACCGATAGCCAACAGATATATACGGCTACATTATTAAGAAGCCGAGATCTCTTGTTGAGAGTAATGCTGTCTTTATAAAATGAAATAGGGTTTTTCCCTTATATCATAATTTATTAACAATTTAAAAACAAAAAGTAACTATTCAGCGGTGGTAATGGCATGCCAGATTTTCAAACCTCAAACAAGGCTTGAACAGCGTTATATGGAGTTTTTCCGTGTTTCTTGGCGGTCTCAAAGACGGAATGAAGCTCGAGGAATGCGTCCGCCCC
>JBHAFS010000064.1:0-8995 GCA_041856205.1 Prevotella sp. | reverse complement strand
CGACTTCGGCGCACGTCAGTACGACCCCACCCTCGGAAGATGGGACCGCATGGATCCGATGTGCGAGAAATACTACAGCGTGAGCCCGTATGTCTACTGCCACAACAATCCGGTGATGCTGGTGGATCCGGACGGGAGGGATGTTTGGGAAGTAAATGATGAAGGCAGAATAATTAACCGCATTGCAGACAGGACGCAAGATGCTTTCTATATGGTTGCAATAGATGCTGATGGAAATTATCAACGTACTTTTACAACTGATACCGAAGGCAACAAGATTTATAACAGTATTAGTTTCGAATATGGTACTTTTGAATCGCAACGCTCTATTTCTTTTTCGCCTGACGGGAAAACAGTAGATACCTACGATGTGTACAAAGTAAGAGGAGATAACAATGGGACGGCTCTTTTTGAGTTTATGTCCACTAACATTAGTGGAAGCGGAACAGGTATAGAAATCAGCCAAGCAATGATAGGTGTTATAGGAGATAATGGGCTGAATTTTATTACAACAGGACACATGAGGGCAACGGAGCCTGGTATGACACACTTGCTCAACGGACAGCTTTTACAAGGATATACAATTCGGGAATTGAACCATAGCCACCCCTATAACCCCAAACCAAGTTTGTTCGATAAAAGATTTGCTTTAGAAGTCATTAGCATCATGAGGCAACGGGCACTTCCTGTTCCTAAGTTCAATTTATATTATGTCCCTAACAAACAAAAAATACCTTTTGGCAAATAAAATCAAAATTTATGAAGAAGTATATTTTTATGATAATTTGCAGCTTAGTGGCATTTTCCACACAAGGACAGCAACTTGGTGAGGTAACATGGAAAAAAGTCAGCCACGAGGTTAGACAACTTGTAATAACAAACGAGAATATCCAATCAGAATTGGACAGTATGTTATTCCGTACAAAGCAGAATACACTTTTGAGTGTCTTTAAGAGATATGAATATTTGCATTTGTACGTCAGAGAAAATTCAGATTGTCAAACACTCGAATTTCGCTTAAGCAACTATCCTTATAAATCAGAAAATCTGATTGGTTATTTTGTTTTGAATGGATATTTAGTTTTCGTCCACCAAAAGTTACCCGATTTCCTAATGTCGACAGGAGATAATAAAAAATTTACTTATACCGAGTATAAATTAGGCAATCTTACCATGACAGAAGACGACACCCCTTGTTGGATTATGGAATACAGAAAAAAACAATTAAAAATGTTGCATTATCCCACCAAACAATAAACAATTCCACGAAATGAGTCCTCTGCAAAACATCCCTTGTATCTCTGAAATTCAGGTAGTGTTTCATCCTGTGTGTCTGAGTAGAGTTCGCTCAAGCCTACTGCTACAATAGAAAGGAACTCGACATGATTCACGGACTGAACACCTACGACTACGGCGCACGCCAGTACGACCCCATCCTAGGAAGATGGGACCGCATGGACCCGATGTGCGAGAAATACTACAACGTAAGCCCATATGCCTACTGCCATGATAATCTGGTGAATGCTGGTGATGTCCGGATAGGTGAGATAGGCAAAAATTGAGAATCTATCACCAACCCACTAACAAACCAGCACACTAGCCCACCAACAAACCAGCACACTAGCCCACCAACAAACCATCTCACCCCTTGCGGAGGCGCAGGTGAAGCTGGAAAACGCTGGGAATGATGATGCAGAACGAGAAGGCAATGCCCATCCACACCATACGCTCATTGCCGTGGAAGAGGTCGATGAGCTTGCCGTCGGCCATCTGAGGCATGAGGTTGAACATGAGGTAGGCAACAGTGTTGTTGACCCAATGGAAGAGGATGCCGGGGATGACCGAATCGGTGCGATAGTACATCCAGCCCAATATCAGCCCCATAATCACGGCATGGGTGAACTGTGCCTCATTGCCGTGGGCTACGCCGAACAACAGGGCCGAAACGAAGATGGCCGCCCAGTACCATTTGCGGTCGAACAGCTTGAGCAGGGCACGCAGAATGGCTCCACGAAAGACTACCTCTTCGGCCAGAGGGCCCAGGATGCCAATGGCCAGATAGCCGGTGGGCTCGCCCATGATATCTTCAAAGAGTTTCTGATGGGCCTCGGGAAGGCTTACCCCCTGCCACTCGATGAGCCACTCGGAGGGCAGGATGGTGCCAAAGGCCAGCAGTGCCACCCATACCAGGGTGCCCCAGGGGTGGGAGGCCAGCCACACGCGCGACACAACGGCCCAGCGACACGAGATGAAGACGCTGAGGGTGAACACGCTGCTCAGCACCGACACCAGTACGAGCAGTTTGCCCGACAGTTGTAGGTTGCCAGTGACAAACGATTGTTGGATGACACGCCATGGTGTGCCTTGCTGCCACTGGTCGACGAAGCTGACCAGATAGGTGAACAGCAGTTGGATGAGCAAAAAGACGATGATATACAAGGCGATGTCAAGTATAGCACGTATGGTCTTATTCATAGTGAAATATCTTTTTTAAACAGTTGTTTGATTTTCTCCTGGTCGGCCTTGAGCTGGAGGGCCAACTCATCGGGCCCCGAGAACTTGCGTTCCTCGCGGATGCGGTGGAGGAAGGCAAGCTGTAGGCTGCCGCCATAGAGATCGCCCTCGAAATCGAAGATATGGGTCTCTATAGAGCGGTTTGTCCCATCGAAGGTGGGGCGTGTGCCAATGTTGGTCATGCCCGTGAGTGTACCGGCATGGTGCTCCAGGCGCACGCTGACGGCATAGACGCCGTTGGGCGGGATGAGCTGCGCTGACGATGCTACGTCGAGGTTGGCCGTGGGGAACCCCATCTTGCGCCCTTGCCTGAATCCGCCCACCACCTCGCCACTCACGGCGTAGGGACGACCCAGGCACGCGTTGGCCTGCTCTAGCCGGCCCTCCTTGATGAGTTTGCGCACCACCGAGGAGCTCACCTGGATGTCGCCGACCCTGAAGGCGCGGTTCTGTATGACCTCGATGCCCTGTGCCTCGCCATAGCGTTTGTAGTCGTCGAAGCCCTCCTGCCGGTTATGGCCGAAACGGTTGTCGTAGCCGATGACAAGTTTCCTGACGTTGAGCTGGTCGCGCAACACCCGTGCCATGAAGTCGTGGGCCGTGAGGTTGGCCATCGCCACATCAAAATGGAGCACCACTACCCTATCGATGCCCGTGAGCGCCAGTTGCTCGAGCTTCTGATCCAGGGTGCTGAGCAGCTCGGGCTGGTACTCCTGGTGGAGCACCTGCCGGGGATGTCTGTCGAAGGTGATGACCACCGACTGCATAGCGGCAGCCTGGGCCTCGGCAATGACCTGACTCACCAAGAACTGGTGGCCGCGGTGTACGCCGTCGAAGAATCCCACCGTGGCCACGCAGGGCTCGGCGGGAATGGGGGTATTGGGCTGTAAGAAGATGGTTTCCATACCAAAAGAATCATTGATATTACTCATTGCCGTGAGGCACCTCATCGGCGGTCAACCAGTCGTCGGGATGCACATTGCGATAGGTGCGGATGCCAAGCCGTGCCGCGGCCTCGCAGTTCTCCTCTCGGTCGTCGATGAAGAGCGTATCTTCGGCCCGCAGACCGGCCAGACGCAAGGCCTCGGCAAAGATCTCGGGCTGGGGCTTGGCAAGGTGCATCTCGTAGGAGAGAAACACCCGCTCGAAGTAGTCGGCAACACCGTAGCTGCCATAGGGCAGCAGCGTCTGTGCGCTGTAGACCCAGTGCATCTCGTTGGTGTTGCTGAGCAGGAACACGCGGTGGTGGCGGGCAAGCTCCAGAAGCCGGGCCTTGCGGGCATCGGTGGTACCTGCCAAAAAACGGTTCCATGCCCACACGATGTCATTGTCGGCCACCTTGGTGCCCGACAACTCACGTATCATGTCGCAGAAGGCGTGAGTGCTGATGCCATCTACCTCGGTGGCCTGCAACAACCGCTCGGCACGATGGGCCATGAGACAGTCGGCGGCATTGGGGATGCCGATCTGCCTGAAGGCGTCGATGCAGCGCGAGGCGTCGAGGTCGACAATCACCCCGCCCAGGTCGAAGATGATGTTCTTAATGTCACTCATTATGCTTAGCTGAGGTCGTAAGGCGCCGGAAGGCTCGCCATATCTCGCCGCCCACGAAGACGATGAGACCTGTGGCTCCAATGATGATGCCCCACTCGCTGGCCGAGAGCGGCTGCGTGCGGAACATACGGCCGCCAAAGGTCACGATGAGCCACTGGCCGGCGAGGATGAAGCCCAGCACCAGTAGCAGGCCGCGGTCGCGCCACAGATACCTGAAGGTGCTGTGGATGGAGCCCAGACACTTGGCATTGAAGAGGTTCCAGAACTGCAGCATGACAAACGTGGTGAAGAAGAGCGTTAGCTCGTGCACGTCGACAACGCTGCCGTGGCCGTGGCGCTCGCACCAGAGCAGGAAGACGAACATGACGGCAAAGAAGGCCATGCCGCAGAACAGGATACCCGCCCCCATCGACTTGGAGATGATGAAGGCAGTGGCGCTGCGCGGCTTCTCTTTCATCACCTCGCGCGAGGGAGGCAGCGAGGCAAGGGCCATGGCAGCGAAGGTGTCCATGATGAGGTTGATCCAGAGAATCTGTGTCACCGTGAGCGGCATCTCCGTGCCGATGAACGACCCGGCGAGCACCAGCAGCAAGGCCGACAGGTTGACCACGAGTTGGAAGAACAGGAACCGCTGGATGTTCTTGTAGAGCGAGCGGCCCCACATGATGGCCGAGGCGATAGACTGGAAGCTGTCGTCGAGCAGGGTGATGTCTGAGGCCTGCTTGGCCACCGAGGTACCCGAACCGAGCGACAGACCCACATGGGCGTGGTTCAGTGCCGGGGCATCGTTGGTGCCGTCGCCTGTCACGGCCACCACCTCGCCGTGCTTCTGTAGCAGTTTCACGAGGCGTTGCTTGTCGGTGGGACGGGCGCGCGACATCACGCGGAGGTCCTCCACACGGTCGTAGGCCTCCTCGTCGGTAAGGGCGGCGAAGTCGGTGCCGGTGATGTGCCAGCGCGAGGTATCGGCAACGCCCTCTTCATGCCCCTCGTCCCATATTCCGATCTGGCGTGAGATTTCGATGGCCGTGGCCGACGTGTCGCCCGTAACTACCTTCACCTCGATGCCTGCCTTCTGGCAGGAGTGTACGGCATCGGGAACGTCGGCACGCACGGGGTCGCTGATGGCGGCAATGGCCTGCAGCGTGAGGCCATGGTCCTTGAACCCACCCTCACAGAAGGCAAAGGCCAGGGTGCGCATGGCCCGGGTCTGGTAGCCCAGCAGCGTGTGCTGCACCTGCCGCAGCTGGTCGTCGCCGAGGGCACACATCCCCATCAGGATCTCTGGCGCACCCTTCACGAAGGTGTACTGACGGTCGTCGATGGTGACCGTGGTGGCCATATATTTCTTTTCGGTGGAGAAAGGTATCTGGTCTTGGGCATCGTAGCGGCGGCGCAGCTTGAGGTAGTCGAAGCCCTGGCCCTTGAGCCACATGAGCAGGGCACCCTCAGTGGGGTTGCCTATGGGCGTGTCGCCGTCGAGGTCGGCCGTGGTGTTCACGGCGATGGCGGCGGCAAAGCGGTGAAGCTCATCCTTAGCGTCGCCGGCAGCCTCGGCCGTCTCGAGCTTGATCTCAGCTACGGTCATCTTGTTCTGCGTCAGCGTTCCGGTCTTGTCGGTGCAGATCACCGTCACGGCACCCATCGTCTCAGAGGCGTGCAGTTTCCTCACAAGGTTGTTCGACTTGAGCATGCGCCGCATGTTCAGGGCCAGGGCCAGCGTCACGGCCATGGGAAGGCCTTCGGGCACGGCCATCACGATGAGCGTCACGGCCATCATAAAGTAGTTGAGCACCACCTGAGCCATGGCAAAATAGTTGGTGCCCTGCCAGATGGAGTTGGTGAGGATGTCGCGGGTGAGGAAGATGATGAAGGCCGAGATGGCCACGCCTGAACCAATCTTTGAGATGAGCTTGGCCAGCTTGTCGAGCTGGATGCTCAGCGGCGTCTTGGTATGCGACTGCTCGGTGGCCTGCGCCGACACCTTTCCGATCTCCGAGGCATCGCCCACATGGGTCACCACGGCCTCGCCGTGACCGTTCATCACCATCGTCGACCGCAAGATGATGTTGGCCGGATAGGCTTCCTCGCCCTTCGGCGACGAGGCAGCTGCGGGCACGGCACTCTTCGTGGTCAACGGCTCACCGGTGAGACTCGACTCGTCGACCTGCAGGTTCACGGCCTCCACCAGCTCGGCATCGGCAGGAATCTCGTCGCCCACCTCCACCAGGATGACATCGCCCACCACCACGTCGCGGCGGGGAATCTCTGTCACGTGGCCGTTGCGCCGCACCTTCACCAACTGGTCTTCGTTCATGGCCGTGAGCACCTCAAACTTCTTGGCGGCGTCGCGCTCGAAGTAGAAACCCACGGTCGTGGCGATGACAATGGCCAGGATGATACCGATGGTTTCGATGAAGTCTTGCTCCACAAAGGCCAGCACCAGCGAGATGAAGGCTGCCACAAGAAGTATCTGTATGATGGGGTCGCGATATTTGTCCAGATAGAGTTTCCAAAGGGAAACGGGCTTAGGGGGAGTAAGAACGTTATCGCCATGCTGCTTACGGCTCTGGATGACCTCGGCATCGGTCAAACCTTGAAGGTTGTTTTTTACTGATGTCTCTTTGTTCATTGCTCTGTATTTAATTTCTGCAAAGTTAGCTAAATTAGCCATAACGACCAATTTATTGAATTTTATTTAGCTACTTTTTACAAAAAACATTTGGCTTTTCAAGCAAAACATCGTAACTTTGCACACCAATACTTCTCGGTCCTCTATGCCGTCAAGCCGGACTTGTAGCTCAGTTGGTTAGAGCAACAGACTCATAATCTGGAGGTCCTAGGTTCAAGCCCTAGCTGGTCCACGTTGAATATCAATAGCCTTGCATAGCGATGCAAGGCTATTTTTCGTTAGTAATCAATTAGTTATATCATTGAATTATGATGATTGCAACGATTCATTTGTAGAAAAATGCCTTTATCTTCTCCTTGATTAAGATTGCACATATTATGCTGTTTTGAGCAAGATTTCAGCTAATTTATCCATTTGTTGACCTCCTGTTGACCTATTGTTGACAGATAGTTGACAGAAAAAAGAGTTATTATGCTGACAATTAAAGCAGAAATTCAGAAAGGTTGGGCACGCCAAGATGGCAGCTACAACGTCCGTATCAGGTTTACGAAAGACCGCAAGGTAAAGCGACTATCCACAAGTCTGTTTGTTACAAAAGCTGATTTAACCGACAAGTTTACTATCAAGGAAGATTCTCTTATCAAACAGGAAGCAGACAGACTTATCCTGCATTACCGCACGATGTTTAATGAAATGCACTTGGAAACAGAGACACTTGATGTAAATGAGATTGTAGCCCGACTGACCAGTAGAGAGGAAAGCAACAAACCAGTAGATTTTATCCAGTTCGCTAAGGAATGGATTGCCAACTCCACGTTAAAGGGAGCTACCAATTATACTTCTGCGCTTAACAGCCTCATCCGATTCAACAAGAGTGAGAAGCTGTACACGCATCAAATTACGAGTGATTTCCTGCAAGACTTTATGAACTTCTTACTAAATGAAAGCAAGGAACGAGCAGAAATGTTGAAGAAGAAAGGCAAGCGTGTACCCTCTACTCGCTGCACTTCCCTTTACCTGATGAGCATACGCAAGCTGTTTAATGAAGCTGTAAAACAGTACAATAAGCCTGACCAAGGGCTAATCCGCATCAAGAACACGCCATTTACTTACTTCCATATCCCTAAACAGGAAGCTACAAGGAAGCGAGCCATCACAGCAGAACAGATCCGAAAGATGGCGCAGCTACCCTATCAGACGGTTTATAAAGACATACATCATACTAATCGTTTCAACCTTGCCAAAGATTGTTTTATTCTCTCATTCTGCATGATGGGGATAAATTCTGTTGACCTGTTTAACGCCACAGAATATGATGGTACTATGGTGAATTCAACAAGCAAGTGCAAATTTAGGGAATTATTTCATAAAAGCATTGACTGGGTGAAGTGAAATTTCACGGGTGTTCATAAAAAATCTGAAGCAAACTCAAACACCTTAGAAAGAGAAAAACACCGCATTACATCAAAAATGTGAAGCTTGACTCACAAAAAAAGCATAAAAAGAGAAGAAATGAAGCGAAGAATTTTTAATATTAACAAAAAATGTGTAACTTTGTACACAAAATATAGCAAATGGACATACATGACAAGAAATGATTGCCGAAACAGAATCCGCGTGGTACTAGCTGACAAACAGCTGACCAACCGCTGGCTTGCAGATAAAATGGGAGTAACAGATATGACAGTATCGCGTTGGAAGACCAACAAGATACAACCTTCGATGGCGCAGTTTGTGGAGATAGCACGTCTTCTTCAAGTTGACATCAAAGATTTGTTGGAAGTTGAGTAAGAAATAATCATCCCCCCCAATAATAAAAGTCTATATGGACTCCTTAGTCTAAAATCCGCTGATTTCTTGGCGTAGAGGGTCACAATAAGTTTGACTTAAACAGATGAGGTCTTATAAAAATGGAAGATATCAATATAATAGGAACATTACAATACGATAAGATTTACCATGGTGATTGTGCAGAAGTAATGAAGACATTTCCTAACAATAGCATAGATCTTATCGTAACTTCCCCGCCATATGCTGATCAAAGGTCATACGGCAAGGAAGTAACAATTACCACCCCCAATGAGTACATAGATTGGTTTAAGCCAATAGCTATTCAAATTAAAAGAGTTCTTAAGAATACGGGCAGTTTTATTTTAAGGGTGGTTCTATTAATTCATAAATTCGAGTGTAGGCCGTTCCGTTATAATCGCTTCTTCCGGAATCTCCCCCCCGATAGGGCTATGGTTCACGATAGTGTGCGTTTATCCGCTCATTGGCTTATTGATTTAGACGATT
>JBHAFS010000063.1:0-6090 GCA_041856205.1 Prevotella sp. | reverse complement strand
GCAGCCTACAGCTCTCCGGCCTCCACCTGCAGCACCACGCGCTCGGTGAGGCGGTCGATGCCGTTGGGGTCGTAGTCTTTCTTGAGGCTGGCACCGAAGAACCAGGCAAAGGTCTGGTAGAAACCGGCGCGGATGGGACCCAGGAAGCCGCGGATGAGGTCGTAGCTCGAGCTGCTGCACTCGCGGTACACCAGCTTGATGAGCAGCTTGCCCTGGCTGTAGGTGAGCTTCTTCATGCGGGGCTTGTACTCTTTCATGATGCTGGCCTCCACCTTCTTCATGTGTTCGTCCTTGGCCCGCTTGTTGGGCAGGGTCTCGAGGTAGTCGCCCGTCTCGATGATGATGCGGTTGACCTCCTTGGCAATGGGCAGCACCTTCTTCACGTTGTACACCAGGCGGTTGTAGGCGGCGCGCTGGCGGGCATCCTTAAACACCGGTTCGGCAAATACCCAGACATTGTTCAGCTCCACATATTGTATCGAGTCGCCGTCCTTGAGCACTTTGCCCACCTTCACCATAGGCACAAACGTGGGGTTGTCCATATCCACCTCCATGTCCTCGGGGTTGATATGTCCGGGCCTGTCGCTCTGGGCAAAAAGTGCCACGGCCAGCGACAGCATCATCAAGAGTGTTGATAACCTTCTCATTGCAGCCGCAAAAATACAACCTATTTTGTCACTGGCAAAGAGAATAGGTTTAAAAAAACTGAACGTTTTCGTTAAGCCAGATGAGCAGAGTCAAGCCCGCCTGAGTTCTGCCATGACGAGAAAAGGTGTGCGAAAGCGAACGCGCAGGGACTTCTGCCGGCTACAGGTTGACCAGTATGCCCATGTTGAAGATGCCCTGCCTGCCATAGCCCAGCTCTGTGAAGCCGCGCATGCGCTCGCCTCCCACCTCTATGCCGACGGCTGACAGCTGGTAGGCCACCTTCAGTTTGTGTTCGTCCCGCTCGGGTATGGGTGGGATGTGTGAGGTGACGTTGAGCCGGTAATATTGCAGTCCGAGCCCGGCCTTGGAATAAAGACGGAAGCGGTTGTGCCCGTACCAGGTATATTTGGCGGTGGGCATGGCAAAATAAGAGTGGCTCCGGAGGGTGAGCGCTGTCTCAGGGAAGAGCGAATAGGCGATACCGCCGATGACATAGGTCACCGCATCCGGGTGTTCCGGATTGTATTTCTCGTCCCAGGGTAGGTGAGCACTCACTGAACTTGTACCTATGCCCACCGAACCGCCCACGGCCCAGCGTTGGTTGAGATGGTAGAAGTATTCCAGGTGGGCCGACCATTCCGGGCCGTCGCCATTAAAGTCGCTGATGATGCCCTCGCCTTTCTCCAGCGGGTAGGTGTCGAGGTAGGTATCAAGGCGGTTGTGCAGGTGCGGGTCGTCGCCGATGGCAAGGCCGGCCCTGAGTTCGTGTCTGGTCTGCTGTGCGCTTACAGGCGATGCCGTCATGATGAGCAGGGCTGCCAGCAGAGCATGGTAAAGGTTATGTTTCATCGTGTAATGAATGATGTTTGATGAGTCGGTTACTGTGATAATCATTGCAAAAGTAGGAAATTCTGTGCATTCTCCTTTTCTCTTCTCCCTTTTTTTTGCAGATAAGCATTTTTTTATAAAAAATCTGTGCCGTGTCTTGACACTTTAAGCGATTTCTCCTATTTTTGTAAAAAAGTACTAACCCTCGAAACCACACCTTTAATATTATCATGAAACGATTGCTGCTCATGCTCCTGCTGTTGCCGACGGCCGTCGGCCTGTTGGCCCAGGACCTGCGTTCGTGGGAAGACGAGTTTGGCCGCCTGGGCCAGTGGGAGGATGCCGGGTCGGCCAGTTGGGAGCAGACCTACGACGAGCTGAGCGACCTGCACGCCAACAAGCTCGACCTCAACCGCTGCACGCGCGAGGACCTGGAACGCCTGCCGTTTCTCACAGACCAGCAGATTATGGACTTCATGGCCTACCGCGACCGTGCCCGTCGCATCGAGTCGCTGGTGGAGCTGCGCATGATACCCTCGCTCGAGGCCCGCGATGCCGAGCTGCTGGCCCAGTTTGCTGCCATCTACCCCGAGGTGCCTGCCGACACCGTGCCCTCGCTGGCCCGCCTGCTGCGCTACGGGCGCCATGAGGTGGTGGGCATGTTCAGGTACCCCTTCTACGAGCGGCGGGGCGACAACGACGGCTACCTGGGCTATCCCTACAAGCACTGGCTGCGCTACAACTTCACCGCGGGCCGCCAGGTGAAGGCCGGGGTGGTGGCTTCGCAGGATGCCGGCGAGCCCTTCTTCGCGGGGAAGAACAGCGCCGGCTACGACTATTACTCGTTCTATCTGCTGCTGCGCGACCTCGGGCGCGTCAAGGCCCTGGCCCTGGGGCGCTACCGCCTGCGCTTCGGCATGGGCCTGGTGGTCAACAACTCGTTCGGGCTGGGCAAGCTCAACACGCTCTCCATGCTGGGCCGGTCGAGCAGCAATGTCTATGCCCACAGCAGTCGCTCTGAGGGCAACTACCTGCAGGGGGCGGCAGCCACCGTGAGGCTCTTGCCCACGGTCGACCTCACCGCCTTTGCCTCATGGCGCAGGGTCGATGCCACGCTCAACGACGACTCTACGACGGTGGCCACGCTCCTGCGGTCGGGCTACCACCGCACGCCGAGCGAGATGCGCCGCCGCCGCAACACCTCGCAGACGCTCGCGGGCGGTCATGTGGGCTGGGCGGCCAACGGGTGGCGCGTAGGCATGACGGGCTATTACACCGCGTTCAGCCGCGAGCTGCGCCCCGACCTCTCGCAGGCCTACCGCCGTTGGTATCCGCAGGGCCGCGGGTTCTGGAACGTGGGCATCGACTACAGCTATCTCTCCCACCGCCTCACCGTCAGCGGCGAGACGGCCACGGGCACACGCGGCAGCGTGGCCACCGTCAACAGCCTGAGCTACCGCCTCACGGGCAGCCTGTCGCTCATGGCCCTGCAGCGCTACTATCCCTACCAGTATCAGTCGCTCTTTGCCGAGACCTTCGCCGAGGGTGGCAGCGTGAACAACGAGAGCGGCATCTTCGTGGGGGCCGACTGGGCACCGGTGCGCCACCTCAGCGTGATGGCCTACACCGACTTTGCCTATTTTGCCTGGCCCCGCTACGGCGTCTCGCAGTCGTCGCATTGCAGCGACAACTTTGTGCAGGTGACTTGGCAGCGTGGCCGCTGGGACTTGCTGGCGCGCTATCGCTTCAAGGCCCGCGAGCGCGATGACGACGACCACACGGCGCTCGTGGTCGAGCACCTGCACCGCGGGCGGCTGGCCGTGGGCTACGACGGCGGCCACTGGCGCAGCAAGACCCAGATAGACCTGTCGCACAGCCGTCTGGCTGCAGCAAGCACGGGCTACATGGCCACGCAGAGCCTGAGCTGGCAGCACCGCCGGCTGCGCCTCGATGCCACCGTGGGCTATTTCCACACCGACGACTATGCCTCGCGTGTCTATGTCTACGAGCGTGGCCTGATGTACCAGTTCTCGTTTCCCGCCTTCTTTGGCGAGGGCCTGCGCGGTGCCGTGGTGGCCATGGCCGATGTAGGCAGCAGCTGTCGCGTGGTGGCCAAGGTGGGCACCACCCATTATTTCGACCGACAGACCATCGGCAGCGGACTGCAGCAGATCGACGGCAACAGCCAGACCGACCTGGAGCTTCAGCTCAGGCTGAAGTTCTGAAAAGTCTAGTCCAAGGTGGGGGGCTGCCTTCTGGTCCTTCCTTTCGATAGCTTTCATTTAGCGGTTCGACCATTGTCAAGCCATGGGTTGTATACCTTGACTTTGTGCTTCGACTTAAAGCAGACTGTGGTTCGACTCGAAACAGACTATGGTTCGACTCGAAACAGACTGTGGTTCGACTCGAAGCAGACTGTGCTTCGACCCGAAGCACAACGCGGGAAGGCTACACCCACAATGCCGGAAGGGTGCAGCCAGCTTGCCTGAAGGCAGTTTTGGAGGGCCGGAACGGCCGTATAGGCATGGATTTTCAGTACTTTGCAGGTACTGGTGTGTCGGGTTTTGGCCAATGCCATCTCATCCGTCTCTTGCCGCTCTTGATGGTCTCTCTGAGCATGCGGTAGTCCGGTCTACGACACGGGATATTTCCTCGCCCGTTGACAAAATTATCAGAAAATTGTTTGCAGATACCAAGAATTTTGGCGAACTTTGTAATAAAGGTATGTATGCGAAGATTTAGACTTTATGATTTGGTCACCACTTAAGTTGCTAAGAATCAACGATACGCACATTTTTTTGAACATAAATGTACTAATTGTTTAGTTCCGCCAATGGGTTAAATATCTCTTTAAGATGAAACATTACGACTATCTCATTGTAGGCGGCGGGCTCTTTGGAGCCACTTTCGCCCACTTGGCCAAGGCAACCGGTAAGCGTTGCCTAGTCATCGACCGGAGAATGCACACCGGAGGTAATATCTACTGTGAAGACATCGAGGGCATACATGTACACAAGTATGGCGCGCATATCTTCCATACCTCAAACAAGCAGGTGTGGGACTTTGTCAACGGCATCGTGCCTTTCAACCGCTACACCAACTCGCCCGTGGCCAACTACCAGGGGCGGCTCTATAACCTGCCGTTCAATATGAACACCTTCTACCAGATATGGGGAGTGACTACTCCTGAGGAGGCACAGAGATGCATCGAAGAGGAGCGGCAGGAAGTGCGCCGTCGGCTGGATGCCGAGGGCATCCCCGAGCCGCGCAACTTAGAGGAGCAAGCACAACTGCTCATAGGAAATACCATTTACGAGCGGCTCATCAAGGGCTATACCGAAAAACAGTGGGGGCGGCAGTGTACCGACCTCCCGGCCTTCATCATTAAGCGGCTGCCCGTGCGCTTTGTCTTTGACAACAATTACTTCAACGACAAATACCAGGGCATTCCCATTGGTGGATACAACAGGCTGACCGACGGCCTGCTCGACGGTGTGGAGACCATCCTGGGCGTCGACTTCTTCTCCAGCGAATACCGCGACTGGAGGCGGTTTGCCGACAGGCTAGTGTATACAGGTCAGATAGACGAGTTCTTCGACTATAGGTTCGGGCGGCTCGACTGGCGTACGGTAAGTTTCAAGACCCGCATAGAAGATACGCCCAACTACCAGGGCAATGCCGTGGTAAACTATACGTCGCATGACATTCCCTTTACCCGGGTCATAGAGCACAAGCATTTTGAGGCGTTTGGGCAGGATGTTTACGACAATCCACGGACCGTGGTCAGCGAAGAGTATTCTGCAGAGTACAAACCCGGCATGGAACCCTATTATCCCGTAAACGACAAGAGAAATAACGAGATAGCTGAAAAATACAGGGCAATAGATAGCGATGTTATTTTCGGCGGGCGCCTGGCGGAGTACAGGTACTATGACATGGCACCCATCATAGAAAAGGTGATGAATAGGTTCAGTGTATGAGCATTTACTGGAAATAACAAGATACGACGATGCAAGCAAGGCGAATGGTATATCTGTCCAGGTGTTACCGCGATATGACATCTGCGGGCAACAAAGCCAAGACAGACAATGAGAAGACAATGGAGGAGATGGGGTACCTGAACATCGGACTTCCGCAGAAGTCAGGCCGCGGCAGTGTCTATATTTTCATGTACGACCTGGTGAGCGTCATCAGAGCCGCCATGTCTCTCCGTCAGAACGACATGCTCGTACTCCAATATCCTGTGAAGAAATATTTCAGCCTGCTGTGCCGCATGGCACATCTGCGAGGTGCGAGGGTAGTGGCACTCATCCACGACTTGGGGTCGTTTCGCAGGAAGCGGCTGACCGTCGGTCAGGAGATCAGCCGGTTGTCGCATGCCGACTTCATCATTGCCTCCAACGAAAAGATGCGGGAGTGGCTCGTGGCTCATGATTTGACAAGACCTGTGGGGTCACTGGGTTTTTTCGACTATTTGTCATCGGCAGATCCACTGCCTTACCACCGTAAGGCGGGAAAGCCCTGGCGTGTGGTCTATGCCGGAGGGCTCGCCATGCGTAAGAATGCCTTCTTCATGCAAATGCCGCAGATTGTAGAGGGCTTCGAGCTGCATAT
>JBHAFS010000062.1:0-7608 GCA_041856205.1 Prevotella sp. | reverse complement strand
AGTAATTAAATCATAGGTTACGTTTTGTCATCTTTCGGACTCTCTTCGGCTCAAATTGCCAGTTCACTCAGTCGTTATGCCCGCATAACTCCTTCGTTCACTAGCAATTTGACCTCGAAGATAGTCTCGAAATCTGACAAAGCTAATTAATAGAACCCACCTTTAGTGAATAATATGACATGGATATGGACTAGCGGCGCTGCCTCCGGACTGTGACACGTGCCGAGCTACCCGATGACGACGAGCTATCGCTGCGGCGGCTACTCTTTACCTTTGACGTGGCAGACGTGGTGGAGGCCCTACGCGACTTCCGGACAGCCTTGAGTGCCTTCTTGTCGAGCCCGGCAATGGAGTCGAGTGAGTCTTTGCGCGTCTGGTCGCCCCACATGCGCTGCTCAAACTGCTTGATTTCGCGCTCAATGCGCTGCTGCTCCTGCGTCAGTCGAAGGGTGTCGCCACCGGCGACCTGGGCAAGGGTCTGACCGAGCATGTTGGTGGTCTTGTAGATCTTTCCCTTATATGCGTTGACGGTAAAGAAGTCGTCAATGCTCATAGTGGCCGCATTGTTGACATTGCTGGTCATGATGGTCTGTTTGGCCAGGAACGGTGCCAGATCATCGTACTTCACCCAGAAGAGAGGATATTTGGTGATGCCGTCGCCAAAATCGTCTTCGCGATACATCACGGGGCAAAGGGCCTGTACCTTCGTATGGAAGGTGGCAGTGGCCTGGTCGTAGTAGGCACTCTCCTTGATAAAATAGCCCTTCACCTCGGCAGAAGGGATATCGCTGTCGTCGATATGCACGCCGCGGTCGGTGCGCTCGTAATAGATATGGTAATCGTCGAGGAACTTCAGCGGCAGGATGCGCAACGACTCGTCGAAGCGCTCATTGCCGGTATTGACGTCATACGAGTATGCTGCAATCCCTCCACGTGTGGGACCGGCCATGATGAGCTTGAACAGATAGGTGAAAAGATTCATCTGTGTGCCCTGCGGCTCCACCGGATAATAAAGACCGGCATTGGCATTGTCTTCCAGACGCAGCTCACGGTAGATGTCGCGACGCCATACCACGTCCTCATCCATCCTGGCCGTCGTCGGGAAGGAAATCTGGGCTCGCATGGACATATTGTTACGGTTCGACTGCTGGGCAGCGGCCTGCTGCTCCTGACGACGGGCCTTGGGCTGTGCAAACAGGGTCTGGCACAGCGTTACGACCATGATCATCAATAAGATTCTTCTCATCATCTTGATATCTTTGCTACTTTCTGTTGTTATTTTGGGAAAACGGGCCCGGCACCATCGTGGCGCCCCATAGGCTCGGCACTGCTACTTGACCTTCACCTCCATGGCACCCGGCAGGTTGCGGGTGATGCCATCAGGGCCAACGGCCTTGACCTCGGTGATATAGAACCGGCGGTTGCGCGCCAGCCTGCGAAACTGCTCCTGCATGCGCTCTGTGAAACTGTCGCCGGCCGAAGCCATCTGCACGGCATTGCCCATGTTGTCGTAGAACACAGCCGAGAAACTCACCACCTTAAACTGGATGTCGAGGATGCCATCATCGATGGCAGCACTCAGATGGGAGGCTGACATGAGTCCGGCCTTGGAGAGGTTGCCGCCTTTATAACGGTCGGTGCCCAAGGCGATATAGGGTGTGGGATCGGGCAGCTTGCGCACCTTGAAGGTGAAGGGCGGGAAGGAACGTACCTTGCCGCCATCGCGGGCCGAGACATGGAAGGTAACGTCATGGCCCACTGTCGAGGGCACGGCGATGTAACGCCCCGCACCCGTGAACGACAGGCTGCCACCCGTCATTGTCACCGAGACGGCGTTCTGGGGCAGACCCGGCACGCTGACGCTGATGGGGTTGCGGTAACCTGCATAGAGCACGTTCATCAGGTCGGCTGCCACGGTGGCACCACCAGGCACGGGAATGACATTGTATTTCTGAACGAAATTGCGACGTACCACATCGCCATTGGCATTGTGCATGAGGATGTAACCGCTGAACTGGTGCTGGCCCACTCCACCGGCAGTGAAGCTATACTGACCGTTTGAGGAGTTGACGCGCATGCCGTTGACATAGATCTCGGGCTGCTTGGTGGTGTCGACGGCAGCCATGATGATGTTGGCCATGAAGCGTTCACCCGGATAAAGGGTGGTCTTCTCGGGTACCACGAAAGCCGACAGTTTGTTTACGCGGATATCCTTAAGGTCGATGTTCGACACCAGGGTGTGGAGCACCTCGCCTTCGGCATAGCGCACGTCGTTCTGCAATTTGGACAGCAGGGTGACGGCAGCAGCCACTGGCATACTTTCAAACATATATTCCTGCCAGTTCTTACCCAACGTATTGGGCTTCTTGGGCACGGCCGTAGAGAGGTTACTGGAGATGATCTTACGCTGGTGGGGATCGGTGACGAAGTTCAAGATGCGGTTGCGGTAGCTGTTGATGGCATTGTAGAGCAGCTTGCCCTTACCCGTGATGGGACCCAGCATCACCTCGCCCGCCGCGTCGATGTTGTCGTTGTTGCGGATGTTGCGGACATCGCCCTCGGCACCGTCGGCCTCCTTCACGATAGCCACCTTGAGTTCCTGAGCCAGATTGTAAAGCGAGTCGCTCATGTTCTTCACCGCAGTGGCCTTATCGAACCACGCCTTGACCTTGGTCGGATTGGAGGCGAACTGGTCTTGGAAGTCTTTATACAGCACGATGTTCTCTGCCGAGGCATTGGCTGTGGTACGATTGAGACTCTCCTCCACCACCGAGAAACCGTTGAGCACCTCGGTGGAGATGTTCAACGCTAGCATGGCCAACAAGACGATGTACATCAGGTTGATCATCTTCTGGCGGGGGGAGACCGGTCGTTTCTTTATTGCCATGTTCCTTATTCTTTAACTTTGCAGCACAGGTTAGAGGTTGCCGCCATTACCAGGGGCAGAGGCTCCGGGAGCTGCCACGTGCATGTTGACGGTCATGGCCTCGATCATGCGGGCATAGATTTTGTTGAGCTGCTCGATCTGCTGGGCCATCTTGCGGGTCTGGTCGTTGATCTGGTCGATGGTGCCGATCTGCTGACTGGCACCCTTGAGCTGCATCTCGTAAACCTTGCTGATGCCGGTGAGCGTTCGGTTGAGGTTCTCCATCTCCTCGCTGTCGCGGGTGAGACGGGTGCTCTGCTCATTGACCTTCTTCAAAGTCTCCACCAGTTCCTTCAGCTCGTTGACATAGCTGCCCTGGGCCTCGTTGAGAGCTTCGGCTTCTTCGGCCGACATCTGCGGCACGAAGGTGGGCTGTGCAGCTGCGTCCCCCGCGTGACCTACGACAGAGGCCTCGCCCCGGAAGGCAATGGGCTCACCATCAGGCACTGCGCTGGCCATGGCGGCTGCATGATGAAGAGTATCGTCCACAGGACGCTGCGACGACACGGCAGGTGAGACAGAGACCGACTCCTCAGCCTCTCCGGCTCTGGTATAAGTCACTTTGCCACTGGCGAGATACTCCTCGGTGACATGGGTGGGAATCTCACGCCCGTCGGCAGTCTTGTCGAAAGGACGGTCGAAAGCTGAGATAAAGAACACCAGCACCTCGGTACCCATGCCTATGAACAACATGACGTTGGCACCGGGCAGGTGGGTGAGCTTGAAGAGGGCACCCAAGATAACGATGGAGGCACCCCAGCTATAGGCGTAGTTGAGGAAAGTCTGGCCCGCAACGGTATCCATCCATTTCTGCAGACGGTACACCAGATTATATTTGCTGTAATTGGACATAATGCTTACTTTCTTTTTTGTTTTGCTGTTGTCGACGTGGCCAGGGAGCGAACGCACCTGAAGCCGATGTATGACCTGGGCTGGTTCTGGTATTCCCAGGTGCGCCAGGCCGAGCGGATGTAG
This sequence comes from Prevotella sp., assembly GCA_041856205.1. GTDB lineage: Bacteria > Bacteroidota > Bacteroidia > Bacteroidales > Bacteroidaceae > Prevotella. Next base: position 3,707 of record JBHAFS010000062.1, on the reverse strand, counting down.
CTCTCGGGATCTTTCCATGATCCGCCACGCACGCTCTTCTTCTTGAGTTTGTAGGGATCTTCCTGAGCCGCATTGTATTTAAGCTGAGGATTCAGGTCATTCATCGCATCGACACCAGCCTCGGTATAGATGGTGCTGGTCCATTCGGCTACGTTGCCAGCCATGTCGTAGAGCCCATTACTGTTGGGCGAATAACTGCCCGTCTTACTTGTGATCAGGTTGCCGTCCTTGGTATAGTTGCCACGGTCGGGCTTGAAGTTGGCATAGAAACAGCCGTTGCCATTGGCCATATCCTTGTTCTCCCACGGGAACTCCAACTGGTCTTTGCCACGTGCGGCATATTCCCACTCTGCCTCAGTAGGCAGACGATAACGCTGGATATAACGGGCCTCACCACCAAGGCCCTTCAGCAGATAATCGGTTCGCCAGGCGCAGAACGCGTTGGCCTGCTCCCAAGAGACACCCACCACCGGATAGTCGTTGTACGCGGGATTGGAAAAATAGTTTCGGAGATAAGTCTCATTGTCAGAGTTCTGGAAGTCATTTACCCAGCATGTGGTATCGGGGTAGATGTTGACAATGTATGTATTAAGGAAATCCCACGGTCCCGACAACGGACGGTTGATCGACTCGCGCACGATGCGGCCGTTGTCGTCGATGTAGGCCGTGTCTTTGCTGATCATTACCGTCTCGTTTGGGTCGACGGTGAGATCGGTGTTGAGATTACGCTCATTAGGGTTCATGCGGTTGCGGCGAAGGGCTGCCGTCACATAGTCGTAAACCTCATAACGATAGTTCATCTGACGATAGTCCAGCAACTTCTCACCGGTAACGGGATTCACCACATAGAGGCTCTCGATGGCACGTTGTTCATCCTCGTTGGGCTTGCGGGGCAGACGTTTGTTCCAGTTGATATGGGGCGTCACAGGGTCACCATTCTTATCCTCGGTGATCATGTAAGATTCGTCTCCGCCATACGATGGGTCGGCCAGGCGTGTGCGTAGGATACTGTCACGGACCCACATCACAAACTGCTTATACTGTGAGTTGGTGACCTCGGTCTGGTCCATCCAGAATCCATCGACCGACACATCACGCACAGGCGTCTTCTTGCCCCACAGGCTGTCTTGTCCTGTGATTCCCATCTTCAGATAACCGCGGTTGACACGTACCATGCCATAAGGTGTGGGCTCGTTGAAAGTCTTGCCACCCACGCCCACGACTTCACCGCCCTGGCCCGACATCGAAGTCGACTTCGCGCTGAAGCAGCCGGTGAGTAACGTAGATGCTGTCATCAACCATAATGATATGAATAATATCTTCTTCATAAGTATACAAATATTTGCTCCCTCGCAGGGACATATCTAAAGGAGCCTGACGCTCTTATGCTTGTTCTTTCCTTTCTTCACCAGATTGATGTCGTGCTGATAGCCGATATAGAGTTCATGACTGCCGTTGCCGGGGTTGATGGCAGACGTGTAGAACTCATAACTATAGCCCAGCAAGATACCGTGGAAGCTACCACCCAGCAGCACCGTCACCGAATTGGTGGGGCTGTAACCGACCCCGCCATACATCACCTTGTCGTCATTGGTATATATGAGGCGGCCCGTAATGTCTGCCCGGTAAGCCACCAGATCGGTGCGAACCAGGAATGATGGCTTTATTGTCAAAAACGGATTTCTTAATTTAATATTGTATCCACCCGACAAATAATAGGTACGGTCAATCTGTAGTTCATTCTTTTCGCCCAGATTCACCAGCGGAGCATTGGCATGCTGCACCGAAGCACTGGCATACCAGGGACCATGGATGTAATACAGGCCTAAACCTAGGTCGATGGAGTTGCCTGTCAGTTGTGACGTCGAGAATGCAGGGTCGCTGGTGTCTTCAAGGTCGAGCTTGCTACCGTCGAAATTCTCGCTCAGCAAACCCGCCTGAACACCGACACCCAGTTGTCCACCCAGCAATTTGAACTTCATGGCATACTGTAATGACAACTTCTGATGGGTGAACAATCCGATCTTGTCGTTCATAAACACAAGTCCGGCGCCATGGTAGGTCTTCATGGCATAGAAAGGCATGTCGGCCGAGGCGTAGGCGGTCTGAGGATTATGTGTGAAGCCTGCCAGGTCGAGCGCATACGCAGCAGTGACGTTCAACTTCGGCTGCTTGCCTACAGCAGCCGGGTTGAACGACGTCTCCATGTCGAAATAATGACTGAAAGACGGGTCGTACTGAGCCAAAGCTTCCACAGAGGCTTCGGCCAGCAAAGTCAATATGATGATAAGGCGTTTAAACACGTAACAATAACGTATCCCACAGGCTTTTTATTGTATGCTTAAGGCCGTCCTTGTCAACAAGAACGGCCTTAAGCTATAGCCATGCTGTATCAATACTCATCTTCATTCCATAAGAAATCTTCTTTCGTAGGATAGTCGGGCCAAATATCCTCAATACTTTCATAAACATCACCCTCATCTTCTATCTCTTGTAAATTTTCAAGCACCTCAGCAGGGGCGCCAGAACGTACAGCATAATCTATCAACTCCTCTTTTGTTGCAGGCCAAGGAGCATCCTCGAGCTTCGAAGCCAAATCCAGTGTCCAATACATAGTCTTAAAGTTTTACGTATTACTTTTTAGTAGCGCAAAAATAAACATTTTCTTTGTATTTGCAAATATTTAGTTATTATTTTTCTAATAAAAAACAAATTATAACGCATTCTATAGCTTAACGACAAGTCTTGGCTAATAATTGACTGCATAATGCTGTTTATGTTTCGTGAAATCGAAGAAAACCAACCCACAATCGTAAAGGTCAAAAGTGATGCCGCAGCGTGCGTCAGTATGTATCCTATGCCAGCGTTTCTGGGCATATCGCGTACGGTGAATGTCCTCCACTATTAGAAGCGAATGAGTCTTGGCAGATGAAGCAAACGACTCGAAGACAGTAGGCCAATCACTTTCCAATGACATGACTAGAACATCATAGTCAGATACGTCATGTGACACATGACCATCGACTATATCGACCACATCGGTACAATTGCATCCACATTTCACATAATCAGTCTTCATGCCATAATGATCTAGGGCAAAACCCCATCGGCGAGCTTGACTATGATTGGCTATCCTGAAATATAATTGCGCCAGTTGACGGTCATCGGGTAAGGCAGAACCATATTTCTGTTGTAATGTCTCGTATGCATAGTAAGGATCATGTTCAGCAATAACATATCGTATATAGTTGTAGGCCCACGGTGATTGCACACCAAAGCCAAGGGTGCGAGGCCAACGCCTTATTCTAGACCACCACTTCAATATATCAAATATGAAATCCAACGGAAATATCATAAATAAACAACGAAAAGCCAGCCTGTTTATTGTAATACTAATATCAACAAACCAACCCAACAAAAACCAAGAGACAATCAGGTCAACTCACCTGGATACCTTGGATGACTTGAGCTGCTCATACTATGCGTGAGTTCTAATGACCGATTGAGGTTCAATATTACCAACAACCTCCACACTGTATCAACACTAAAAAAGAACCCCAGGGATAATCCCCAGGGCTCCGTATGAAAAAAGGCAGCTACCTACTCTCCCACATTGCATTGCAGTACCATCGGCGCAAGCGGGCTTAACTTCTCTGTTCGGAATGGGAAGAGGTGGGACCCCGCCGCAATAGCCACCTGATGAATCT
>JBHAFS010000061.1:0-6603 GCA_041856205.1 Prevotella sp. | reverse complement strand
TGTCACCGAGTGGGCCGACGCGGGCGGTCTGGTGTCGCTCATGTGGCACTTCAACGTGCCCACTGCCGAGAGTGTCACCATCGGCACCGACGGATCGGGTGTGACGACCGACCCCACCCAGACCACCTTCCAGGCGGCCAACGCGCTGGTGGACGGTACGTGGGAGCATACGTGGTTCTACGCACAGATGGATAAGGTGACCGCCGTGCTGCTCAAGCTGCAAGACGCGGGCGTGACGGCCACCTGGCGCCCCTTCCATGAGGCGGCGGGCAATAGTACGCTCAAGTCGGGTGCGTCGTGGGCCAAGGCATGGTTCTGGTGGGGTGCCGACGGAGCCGACACCTACAAACAGCTATGGCAGGCCATGTTCACCTACTTCCAGAGCAAGGGCGTGCACAACCTCATCTGGGTGTGGACGTCGCAGAACTACAACGGCGACAGCACGCTCTACAACAGCGACGCCGACTGGTACCCGGGCGATGCCTATGTGGACATCATCGGCCGCGACCTCTACGGCTACACCGCCGCACGGCAGAAGACAGAGTTCGCCGAGCTGCAGGCCCGATACCCTGCCAAGCTCATCGACCTCTCCGAGTGCGGCACCGATGCCAATACCGCCACCGCCACGGCCGCCATCGCCGACAGCTGGGCTGCCGGTGCCCGCTGGTTGGGCTTCATGCCCTGGTATGGCAGCAGTATGCCTGACGACGCATGGTGGAATGCTGCCTTCGCCCAGGAGGCCGTCATCACCCGCGATGAGGTAGACCTGAGCGCCACCTTTGTGGCCGAGACGGCCCGCGAGGCCGTGGTCAACATGGGGCTGGGCGTGAGTCTGGGCAACACCCTCGACGCCAATGGTGTGGGCACGGGCAAGGCCGTGAGCGACTACGAGACCTACTGGGGACAGCCCGTCACCACGCAGGCCATGGCCGACTTCCTTCGCGACGGCGGCATACGCACCGTGCGCATCCCCGTGACCTGGTACGAGCACCTCGATGCCGACGGTAACGTGGACGAGGCCTGGATGGACCGTGTGCAGCAGGTGGTGGACTATGTGGTGGGCAACGGCATGTACTGTGTGCTCAACGTACACCACGACACTGCTGCCGGCGACGGCGCATGGGTGAAGGCTGATGCCGCCAACTATGCCGCCAACCACCAGCGCTTCGAGAACCTGTGGACGCAGATAGCCACCCGCTTCCGCGGCTACGACCAGCACTTGCTCTTCGAGGGCTACAACGAGATGCTCGATGCGGCCAATACATGGAACGCCCCTGCAAGCACCGACAGCTATGCCGCTCTGAACAGCTACGCCCAAAGCTTCGTGAACGCCGTGCGCGCCACGGGCGGCAACAACAGCGTGCGCAACCTCATCGTCAACACCTATGCCGCCGCCAACAGCCAGCCCGTCATCGACGCGCTTACCCTGCCCACCGATGCGGCCCAGGGCCACCTGGCCGTTCAGATACACAGCTACGACCCCTGGAACTGGTATACCAACTACGGCGCATGGACGGCCGCATGCAGCACCAACCTCACCGACATGCTGGCCCGTCTCAACACGCGCTTCGTGAGCCAGGGCGTGCCCGTCATCATCGGCGAATACGGCACCCACGGCGACACCAGCGTGAGCGGCTCGTCCACCGACAGCCAGAAGCAGGTTGCCGCCGACCAGGCCGCCGACATGGTGCGCCAGGGCAAGGCCCTGGGCATCGCCACCATCTACTGGAACAGCATCTTCGACGGCTCTGACCGCACCGTGCCGCAGTGGACGCTGCCCACCGTGGTGGAGGCCATGAAGCAGGCGTACAACGAATGAGTGGGGGAACGGCGATGAAGGCAAGACAGATTCTCATCCTGCTCTGCGCCGCGACCGCCCTGCTGGCGGCCACGGCCTGCGGCGGCAAAAAGAAGAGTTACGACGAGCTGGGCAGCAGCGGCCTCACCACCCGCACCGAGAACCTGCAGGCCAACCTGCGCACCTTCGCCAACAAGGGGGTGATGGTGGGGCAGGTCTACGGCACCCTGCAGGGCGTGGGTTGGCGCAACGACACCACGGGCCGCAGTGATCTCCACAGCATTTGTGACGACAGTCCGGCTTGCAGCAGCTATGAACTGGCGGGCATCGAGCAAGGTGCGAAGGCCAACGCCGACGGCTTTGCCTTCGCCGACATACGCCGCGATGTGCTGCGCCTGTTCCGCCGTGGCGGGCTGCCGCTCCTGATGTGGTCGGCACCCGACCACCATGGTGACGAACAGCTCCTCGATGGGTGGCTGGAGCGGTTGGCCGACTTCCTTGCATCGCTGCACGACGGTTATGGCATCAAAGCTCCTGTGGTGCTCTTTCTTTTCCCACTCGACGATGGTGCGTACACGACTCGCCTCTCGCCTGAAGCCTATCGTACACTTTTCGCCCATTCCATCGATAGGTTGCGTGATCTTGGCGTGACCAATGCCATCTATGGCGTTTCCTGCACCGACCAGACAGGGGCTGTGGCCGACCATCTGCCCGACGGTGTCGACGTGGCCAACCTCCGTGTCATCCAGAGTAAGGATGAACATCTCGGTGCGGAGACCTATGCTCGGCGGCTGGAACAGTCGCTGGGACGTTTTCTTCCCGTGGCCCAGGAACGCAATCTTGCCGTGGGCGTCACTGCCGGACAAGAGTCGCTCCCCAGCGACACCCTCTTCTCAGCGGTGTTGCTGCCCATGCTGCACAAGCATCGGCTGAGCTACCTGCTTCTCGGTCAGAACCGGGGCGAGGCCAAGGATGGCCGCTACTGTGTGCCCTTCCCGGGGCTGGACAATGCCCGCATCGGCGACTTCATGCGTTTCTACAACGATGAAGCCACCATCTTCCTCAATACCCTCAACGGACTTTATCTCAAACATTGAACACCATGCACTACTTTCATCGCGCGCTGCTCGCCGCACTCCTGCTCTGGGCTGGGCTCGCCGCGCAAGCCAAGGTGCGGTTGCCGCACCTCATCGGGGAAAACATGATTCTCCAGCAGCAGACCGATGCCCGCCTGTGGGGCTGGGCACGACCCGGGCAGACCGTTACCGTGTCTACCTCCTGGAGCACCGGCAAATACCGTGTGAAGACCGGGAGCGACGGGCGCTGGCTGGTCAGTGTGAAGACGCCAAGGGCGAGTTTCACGCCGCTCTCTGTCACCTTCGACGACGGTGAGCCGTTCACCGTCAGGAACATCTATGCCGGTGAGGTGTGGGTATGTGCCGGCCAGAGCAACATGGAGATGCCTGTGCGTGGCTTCGGCAACTGTCCGGTGGAGGGCTACGGCGAGGCCGTGGCCAATGCCTGGCAGGACGGTGGCGTACACTATGTGAAGGTGCCCAGCGTGATGAGCACGCGGCCGCTCGACGATGCCGACTGCCACTGGGAACAGGTCAACGCCAACACCGTGGGCGAGTGCAGTGCCGTGGGATTCTTCTTTGCGCGCATCGTGAGCCACACGCTCAACATTCCTGTGGGCCTGGTCATGGCTAACAAAGGCGGCACGCGGGTGGAAAGCTGGCTCGACGAGGACAACCTGCGGCGACATACCGATGAGCCCCTCGACTCGATGGCAATGGTGCGGAAGTTCCAATGGGATTACCACCGTCCGCTGCTCTGGGGCAACGGCACGTTCCACCCCATACTCAACTACACCGTCAAGGGCATACTCTTCTACCAGGGCTGCTCCAACGTGGGCGACCCCGGCAACCGCTACTCCGAGCGTCTGAAACTCCTGGTGGAGCAGTGGCGCCGCGACTTCAGGCTGGGCGACATCCCGTTCTACTTCGTGCAGATTGCGCCCTACTACCAGGATGCCGACGGCAAGGACGGCCTGGTGGGTGCCCGACTGCGCGAGCAGCAGCTGCGGGCATCGGAGATCATTCCCAACAGCGACATCGTGTGTACCAACGACCTGGTGTACCCCTGGGAGTATTCGCAGATCCACCCCTGCCAGAAACGGCCGGTGGGCGAGCGACTGGCCTTCATAGCCCTCAACCGCGACTACGGCTACAGCAACGTGTGGTGCGAGAGTCCGCGCTACAAGAGCATGACCATCCAGGGCGACACCTGCTATGTGCGGCTGCAGAACGACTATGGCGGCATCTCGCGCTTCAGCGGCATCGAAGGCTTTGAGGTGGCGGGCGAAGACCACGTGTTCCACAAGGCCGAGGCCGGACACTTCTGGGTGCCGGGCAACGACCCGCGCAACGAGACCGTCTATGTCACCTCGTCCGAGGTGAAGCGCCCCGTGGCCGTGCGCTATTGTTACCGCAACTTCCAGCTGGGCAGTCTCAAGAATTGCGCCAACCTGCCACTCCTGCCCTTCCGCACCGACGACTGGGAGTAAGTCTACCCCTTGCCCCATCACCACCGCCGGACAGCCTCGCTCCTTGGGGAGCGCTGTCCGGCGGCGCCGTTGTGCAGCCCTACATCAGCAGGTCATATACTATGGGTCTCAGTAGGCCCCCGGTGGCATCGGTCGCTCCCATCACCTGTCTCTCCAGCAGCCGTATAGGCTGTATGGTATCTCATCCCGCTATGCTGTGCCGCCAACGGCTCGACGGCATGGTGGGTTGTGGCTGGGATATGTCTCCTGATTTTCTGAAAATTCAGTCTTCCGGCAAACCGGTTCAATGTGTTTCATGCCCTGGCACCGTTGCTGACGTACACACTGCGTATGCTTTCCGAAGCGTGGTTCGACTCGAAGCAGCATGTGGTTCGACTCGAAGCAGCGTGTGATTCGACTCGAAGCAGCCTGTGGTTCGGGCAGAAGTGTGACAGCCCGACGGCTATCCCAGCATGGCTTCATGGCCCTCCGGAGGCATGAGAGGTGCCGTATGGCTGCCTGAAAGCGGGCGAATCATTTGTCATGGCCGTCCATTTTTGGATATTATTCCAACAGGGTTTACAGGCTGAGCCATACTTTGCAATAGTCCACATACCAGCTGTTTGTCTGTAATTTGCATCTAACGGTCTAAAATGTTCTATCTTTTGTCCGTTTTGTAGTTTGAATATCGTCGTCGGTTATGTAACTTTGTAGCAGTCTTTACGGTAAGCCGAACAACAACCGACGTGAATAATGTGCCTCCCGCTTATGATTATTAAGAAGATAAGGAAGCGTATCGCGTAATTTTATGTACATTTGTAAGTCATAATGCCAAAAAGGATTTCATGATTAAAATACCTAAACCAATAACAGCAGTTCTCTTATTGATATTCGCCCTTGCCCTTTCTTCCCGATTGGCTTATGGGATGACATCTCCATCTAAGGACTGGAAGAATGTGATGGTAGAAGGGCGCAAGCAGACTGTTTTCAGCATCTTTGCTGACAGCAGAGGATTGATATGGTTGGGTAGCAACAGTGGCTTATATTTTTACGACGGATCCAAAACGCATCCCGTAGGCGATAACGAAATGTTTGCCTTGCAGATTTACGCTATCGCCGAACTGGATGAGACCCTCTATCTGGCAAGCAACAATGGCCTATATACCTATTCGTTCAAGACTGGTGCCTTCGAGCAGGCTGGTCATTTTGAAGGTCAAGAGCTGCGGTGTATCATGTTGTCGGACAAGAAACTATGGGTAGGCGGAATAGACGGCTTGTATGTTTTCGACCCGCTGTCCGGTAAGAAGAACAATGTCTCCCGAGGACTTCCTAGTAAGACGGTCTACTCACTGCTTTGCGACAGCCGCGGCATAGTCTATGCCGGTACATACCAGGGGCTTGCCCGGTGGGATGCCATGAATAGGCAATTCCACCGTGTGCCCGTTGTTTTGGATGGCAGAAGGGTAGAGGGGCCTTTTGTAAACTGCTTGTTGGAATCGGCTGACAGACGTACACTCTATATCGGCACCGAGGGGCACCTGTATGCCTATACACCAGCGCACGACCGATGGGATGAAGAGACAGGTGTGAAGGGATATAATGTAAAGAGTCTGTGTAAGACCGGCAAAGGCTCATTGCTTATCGGTACAGAGAACGGATTGCTGGAGAAGCAGGGTGAGCGGATAGTGCTCTTTCGCCATGACTCGCGTCAAAGGCAGTCGATATCAGGGAGTGAAGTGTGGTGTACCTATGTGGATCGGCAAAAGAATATTTGGATAGGTCATGAGAAGGGGTTCTCCGTCAACTCGGCCAATGATTTTCTCAGAACCGTCAATTTAGGAGAATTGACGGGAATAGGCGAGGGCAACGATATCATAAGCCTGTATAAAGACAGCCGGCAGGCACTGTGGATAGGGGGAACAAACGGAGTGATCAGACAGACACCTACGAAGGTCGACTGGTTTAGGCATGATAATTCACCGCACAGTCTCTCGCACAATCATATTCGTTCGATAAAAGAAGACTCTGAAAAGCAATTGTGGCTATGTACCGATGGCGGCATCAACCGATACAATCCTACGAACGACAGTTTTGACTGCTTCAGGGTGACCGATGCCCAGGGAGGACACCAGACCAACTGGGTTTATTCCCTACAAGAGGATGGTGATTATTTCTGGATAGGCAGTTATCTTGGAGGAATACATTACATCAACAGGTCACGTTTTGCTTCAAACGGGGCCATACTGGTTGCTGACCGGTC
>JBHAFS010000060.1:0-4575 GCA_041856205.1 Prevotella sp. | reverse complement strand
TACAGACTTTGGGTAATCCTTATTGCTTGTCGGTGTTCAACGGCGTATTGCCTCAAGTCGCTTTGTGGGGTAAGGGGATGAAATGCTCTGTCACGAAAAATACGACACCATCATGACAGCCAGAGACAACAAAATGATGGTTATGAGCCAAACTGGCATTTTATCGCAACAGTTGCGGATTTGAGGTCCACAAAAAGTATGCACACAAAGATGAGATTATCACAGAGGCGAGCCACTATCCAAATAGTTATCAAACAGAATAGACAAGTATCAATTTGCAAAATTAAACACCCCAAACTATTGCATATTAATAATTAATATGTACCTTTGCAACCAAAATAGTAAGCATTAACAAGAAATATCATGAGCAATCTCATCAAACCCCAGGGTTACAAGGCGCTGCTCAACATGCGCCAGACCGAACAGGGCATCAAGCAAATTAAGGAGTTTTTCCAGCAAAACCTCTCCACCGAGCTTCGTCTCAGCCGTGTTACCGCGCCGCTCTTCGTGCTGAAGGGCATGGGCATCAACGACGACCTCAACGGTGTGGAGCGCCCTGTGACCTTCCCCATCAAGGACCTGGGCGATGCTAAAGCCGAGGTGGTACACTCGCTGGCCAAATGGAAACGGCTGACACTGGCCGAATATGAAATTGAGCCGGGCTACGGCATCTACACCGACATGAACGCCATCCGTGCCGACGAGGAACTCGACAACCTCCACTCGCTCTACGTAGACCAGTGGGACTGGGAGGCTGTCATCACGGCCGACCAGCGCACGCTGGCCTATCTGGAAAACGTGGTGCGCCGCATCTATGCCGCCATCCTGCGCACCGAGTTTCTGGCCTGTGAGTCGTACCCACAGCTCAAGCCCTTCCTCCCTCAGGACATCCATTTCATCCACAGCCAGCAGTTGCTCGACATGTATCCCGACCTCTCGCCCAAGGAGCGCGAGGACGCCATCTGCCGGAAATACGGCGCGGTGTTCGTCGAGGGCATCGGCGGCAAACTCTCTGACGGCAAGAAGCACGACGGCCGCGCGCCCGACTACGACGACTGGTCGACCGAGGCCGAGAACGGCCTGAAGGGTCTCAACGGCGACATCCTCGTGTGGTACCCCGTGCTGGACCACTCCATCGAGCTCAGCTCCATGGGCATACGTGTAGACAAGGACGCCCTGCTGCGCCAGCTGAAGCTGGAGGGCAAGGAAGACCGCGAGCAGCTCTACTTCCACCAGCAGTTGCTCAACGACAAGCTGCCATTGAGCATCGGCGGCGGTATCGGTCAGAGCCGTCTGTGCATGCTCATGCTTCACAAGGCCCACATCGGCGAGATACAGGCCAGCATCTGGCCCGAGCCCATGCGCCAGGCGTGCGAGGCTGCCGGCATGCCGCTCATCTAAGCCATAGCCCATCCAGCCCTCTTGCAACCGGGACAGCACACGCGTGCTTTCCCGGTTGCATGGTTTATATCGCGCCCTTGCCCAGCGCCCCTACCCGCTCGCCAGCCTGTTGTTCTGGTGCGTCCACAAAGCCTTTTTCACCCCCCGACAACACTCTTCTCATTCGTCCGGCACTGAGCCAACGTGCCCACACGCACGGCTTACCGCGTCGTGGTTCGAGTCGAAGCAGGATGTGATTCGAGTCGAAGCAGGATGTGGTTCGAGTCGAAGTAGAATGTGGTTCGAGTCGAAGCAGAATGTGGTTAGGGCAGTTACACACTGGCAAAGCCGGTCTGTGGAGCCACAAAACAGCCGTTCAGACCACACAAAAACACCCCCCTGACGAGCCGAAAGCTCATCAGGGGGGTGCGTGTCGGTCACTGCAAAGGTATCAAGACAACTCCAGTCCCAGGGCGTTGCGCAGCTTCTCGATGGCCGGGTTTTGCTGGCGCAAGTTATCGAAAATCTCACGCTTGGTATACACCTTGCGTACCTCATCGGCCTCGGCCAGGCGCAAGTTCAGCTCGATGTCGCTGTTGTGGAGCGTCTGACGCATGGTGGCGCGTATCTTTCCCTTGATCTCATTGAGTTGTCCGAGCAAAATCTCATTGTCGACAACGGCCTCGATATGGGGATAGTCGGTGATGTGGGGCACGATGTTCTTCAGTCGTGAGGCCAGTCCCACCATGCTCTGGGGCATGCGGTTGCACATGAGGGTCCACTGCACACTGAGTTCATCCTCGGTAAACCGCCTCACCGCCTCATGGGTGGGTTTTACCTCTTCTTCGGCCTCAGCCTGAAGCTCTTTTTGCTCCGGACCACGACGAAGGTCGCTGAAGGTCATGCCAATGTTGTGCAACTTGATTCGGGGCGCCGAGGCACCACTACCGGCACCGGCTCTGAACGAGCCCAAGGTGGCAGCCGAGGGGGCTGGAGACGACGGCATGGAAGACAACCCCGAGGTTGAGGCCACTGGCTCATCAGGGGTGGAAGAGGGTGTGGCAGGAGCGTGCTGCACGTTCCTGCGGATGGTCTTCTCAGCCCCGGCCACCTGCGATGCCGGTTGCGGCTGAGAGGTCAACAGATTCTTGAACAGGGATTTCAAACGCTTGGGGCTACGCCCCGCGCCAGCCTCGGCATCATCGGGCTGCGTGACCTGTGCCACGCGAATGAGCGTGAGCTCCACCAGCAGCCGCTTGTTGCTGCTCTGCCGGTAGTTGACGTCGCACTCGTTGATGATCTTCAGACACTGGTACAAGAACGTCGGCGGGCATTTCTGCGCCTGCTCCTGGTAGCGCTGCCGCTGCCGCTCGCTCACCTCGAGCAGGCGCAGCGTCTGGGCGTCGCGTGCCATCATCACGTTGCGCACGTGCGAGCCCAGCCCATTGACCACGTTGCCCGCGTCGAAGCCATGACCGATGATGTTGTTGAGCAGCACCATGATGTCGCTCACTTTGTTGTCGAGAGCGAGGTCGATGATGCGGAAATAGTTGTCGGCATCGAGCACGTTCAGGTCTTCGAGCACCTTCTCGTAGGTGATGTTGCCCTGACAGTAGCTGTTCACCTGGTCGAAGATCGACAGGGCGTCGCGCATGCCGCCGTCGGCCTTCTCGGCAATGACGCTCAGGGCCTCGTCTTCGTAGGCCACGCCCTCGCGCTGTGCCACCATCTTCAGGTGGTCGATGATGCGGGGAACGGTCATGCGCTCGAAGTCGTAGATCTGGCATCTGGAGAGAATGGTGGGCAGAATCTTATGCTTCTCGGTGGTGGCCAGCACAAAGATGACATGCTGTGGCGGCTCCTCCAAAGTCTTGAGAAAGGCGTTGAAGGCGGCCGTAGAGAGCATGTGTACCTCGTCGATGATAAACACCTTGTAGCGCCCGGTCTGCGGCGGTATGAGTGTCTGTTCCATCAAGGTCTTGATGTTCTCCACCGAGTTGTTGCTTGCCGCGTCGAGCTCGAAGATGTTCATCGAGCGTCCCTCGTTGAAGGCCATGCAGCTCTCACAGGCGTTGCAGGCCTCGCCGTCGGCGGTGGGGTTCTCGCAGTTGATGGCCTTGGCAAAGATGCGGGCGCATGTGGTCTTGCCCACTCCGCGCGGGCCACAGAAGAGGTAGGCGTGGGCCAGCTTGCCGCTCTTGACCGCATTCTTGAGCGTGGTGGTGAGGGCTTCCTGCCCCACCACCGAGCTGAATGTCATCGGGCGGTATTTCCTGGCCGATACAATATAGTTGTCCATAATGCTAAACTCAGATATTCCTTGCAAAGATACGTCAAAATGAGGGAAGGGCAAAACAAAACTTCTTATTTATTTTGCTGTTTTCGGCGAATTGCATTACCTTTGCAAGGTACAAACGTGAACCATTGATATGAGCAAACTGGGCAAGGTATGGAATCTGTTGGCACGCTACAAGTATCTGATTACGATTGTAGTGGGCGTGGCCATCGTGGGTTTCATCGACGACAACAGTTTTCTCAGACGCATTCAGTATGACCTGCAAATCAGTCAGTTGAAAGACGAGATCAAGAGTTATACAGACCGCAACGAGGCCTCGACCAAGGAGCTGAAGGAGCTCCGCCGCAACCCCAAAGCCATCGAGAAGATAGCCCGTGAACGCTATTTCATGAAAGCCGACGATGAGGACATCTATGTGCTCAGCACGGACATGGTGCCCGATGAAGAGACATCGGCGCAAACACCCAACAACAATGACGCAATTAAATAAACTTCAAAGCATTATATTTCTAGCCGGAGGTGCGCTGATGGTCATTGGCGCCGGCTGTTTCGCCATGATGTGGCAGCAGCAACTGACCTGCTGGGTGTTCCTGCTGGGCGCCCTGATGTTCACCACCATGCAACAGTCGCAGACCTACGAGGGCACCGACCTCACCATCCGCCGGCTGAAGCGCATCCAGGGCTTTGCCAACCTGATGTTCATCCTGGCAGGCCTTCTCATGGCCGACAACGCCTACGGGTTCTTCCGTCCGCTTTTTTCCAACGCCGTCGACTATGTCAATTACATATTCAACAAGTGGGTGATCCTGCTGCTCGCCGCTGCTATTTTGGAGGTTTACACCGTTCATCGCATCGATCACGAACTATCCAAAAAAAACATAAAAGAGTAGATGATACCT
>JBHAFS010000059.1:0-14049 GCA_041856205.1 Prevotella sp. | reverse complement strand
GTGGCCTCATCGACCTCACGCTCGCCGAAGGTGTAGGCCACCGTGGTGATCTTGCCGTTGCTGTCGGGCTTGAGGTTGGGGTTCTTGGTCTGGTCGGTGTCGCTCATGGGCAGCGTCAGGTCAGCCGCCGTGGCGATGTCGACGTCGGGACCGGGTGCCGTGTACGTGTCGCTGAGCTTGTAGGTGTTGGTGCTCGCCTCGAAGTAGCTGGCGTTGCGGTTCTGGTTGTTGAGATAGTTCACCACTTCCTGCTGGTGCGAGTAGCTGCGGCGCAGGAGCTGGTACCAGTAGAGACCCTCGAAGGCAAACTCCATGCGGAACTCGTGGCGCAGGTCCTCGTAGGTCACCACGCTCTTCTCGGCCATGCGGGCACGGCTGCGCACGGCATTGAAGAGCCTGAGGGCCTCGGTGTCGGTGGTCTGGTCGTTGTCGCCCATCACGGCCTCCACATAGTTGAGGTAGACCTCTGCCAGGCGCAGCATGTAGGTGTTGATGCCCGAGTTGTTGGGCTCGGAGAAGCCGTTGACCTTCTTCACGCCGATGACATACTTCTTGATGTTGGCTCCCTGACTGCTGGGACTCTCGGTCACGCCGTAGACGTAGGGGTTGGAGGCGTCGGTGCTGAGCTCGGGGTACGACTCGCCATACGATGCCACGCTGTTGTGGCGGCGTATCTTGTCGTCGACCTTCGTGCCCAGCGTCTTGTCGTTGTAGTTGGTGAACTCGTTGTACAGGTCGTACGAGCAGTAGGTGGCCCCACCCCACGCGTTCTGGTCGGCCACCATCGTCGACCAGGCCAGGAAGCGTGTCATGCTCTGTGCGGCGCCGCCCACGCCGGTGCCGGGGAGGAACTGCAACTGGAAGAGCGACTCGGCATTGTTGTCGATGGTCGAGGCGGCAAAGAGCTCGCTGTAGTTGGCCAGCAGCTTGGCGCCGCTCTCGTCGATGACCTTCTTGGCGGCCTTGCGGGCCAGGTCGAGGTAGTAGCTGTTGCGGGCACCGCTGTTCATGTCGGTGGCCGACTTGATGTTGCTGCCGTTGTACTGCCCCGAGGTGGTGAGGCCGGCCATCGAGAGGTACATGCGGCTGAGCATGCCGAAGGCCGAATAGCGGTTCACACGACCGGCGCCGGTCTGCGCCTTGGGCAGATACTTGGCGGCATACTCCAGGTCGCGGATGGCAAACTCCAGCACATCGGTCTGGTTGTTGGCCGGCACCACATAGTTGTTCACCAGGTCGGCGGTGTTCTCGTAGATGATGCCGCATCCCCACAGCGAGGCGATGTACCAGTAGGCCGTGCCGCGCATGAAGCGGGCCTCGGCGATGGCACTGGTCTTGGCACTCTCCGAGACAGCCGAGGTGGAGTAGTTCCTGATGTTGTTGATGGAGTTGTTGGCCTGCGACACCACGCTGTACAACGAGCCCCAGGCCTCGGTGAGGCCCTGCGAGAGCGAGGTCTCGGTGAAGTTGGTGTAGGGATAGATGTAGTTGGAGTACTGTGCCGTGATGTTGTTGGCGCGACCGTCGCCCATGCCGTAGTAGAACTTGTCGTTGAAGTCGTACCACACATAGCTGTAGAGGGGCCATACGGCCTTCTCCACGGCGGCGTCGGAGTCGAAGAAGGCACCCTGGGAGAGCTGGTGGCTGTTGGTCTGCTCGAGGAAATCGTCAGCGCAGGAGGCCAGCGAGAGTCCTGCGGCAACCAGTGTACCTATATATAATATTCTTGTTTTCATGACTTGCTGAGTTAGAAGGATACATTGATACCAAACGTGTAAATGCGCGGAGAAGGATAGCGGTTGTAGTCGATGCCGTTCTTCAAGGCGTCGCCCCAGAGTGAGCCCACCTCGGGGTCATAACCCGAATACTTGGTGATGGTGAAGAGGTTCTGTATGTTCATGTAGAGCTTCACGTTCGAGAGGTAGAGCTTGCGCACCCACTGGCGTGGGAAGGTGTAGCTGAACGAGAGGTTCTGCAGTCGGATATACGACCCGTCCTCGATGTAGTTGTCGCTCACGCGCTGGTTGTTGTTGGCATAGCTGTCGGTGTAGAGCCTGGGCATGGTGGTGCTGGAGGCGTTCGACACGTAGTAGTTGCGGAAGTCGTCGGGACCGTTGGGGTCGATGCGCTCCACGCGGGCGTAGTTGAGCACGGTGGTGAGCAGGTTCGACGTCGAACCGGTGATCTCCAGCTGGCGGCGGTTGTAGTTGAGCACCTTGTTGCCATACGAGCCCGTGAACTGCAGCGTGAGGTCGAAGCCCTTGTAGGAGAAGGTGTTGCCGAAGCCGAAGGTGAACTTGGGTTCGGGGTTGCCGATGAAGGTCTGGTCGTTGTTGTCGATCACGCCGTCGTTGTTGAGGTCGGCAAAGCGGTAGTCGCCGAGCCACACGCCGTTGCGGCCGATGGAGGTGCCGGTGGGCAGGGCCACCTGCTTGACATTGCCTGCTGCATCCTTGTAGTAGAAGTCCTCGGCCTTGTCGAACCGTCCGATGACCTTATAGCCCCAGAACTGTGCCATGGGCTGGCCCACCACGCTGTTGGTCACGGTGGCCGTCTCTGAGCCTACCTGGAAGCTGCGGGGCAGCGTGCCGGTCTCGGTGTCGAGCGAGAGCACCTTGTTGCGGTTGAGCGAGAAGACGAGGTTGGTGGTCCACTGGAAGCTCTTGCTCATGATGTTCACCGTGTTGACGGTAAACTCGATACCGGTGTTGCGCAGGCTGCCCACGTTGCCCCAGGGGTTGCTGGCCACACCGTAGTTGCTGCCGGCACCCGAGCCGAGGAAGGCCGGGAGGTCGAGGCGCATGAGCAGGTCGTTGGTCTTCTTGTAGTACCAGTCGAAGACGATGTCCACGCGGCTGTCGAAGAGGCTGAGGTCGAAGCCAGCATTATAAGAATAGGTGGTCTCCCACTTCAGGTCGGGGTTGGCATTGTTGCCGTTGAGCACACCCACGCCCCACGGGGTGTTGTAGGTGGTGAGCATGGCCATGTAGGCCCAGTTCTCCACGTTCTGGTTACCCGTGGCACCCCATCCCAGGCGCAGCTTGAGGTTGTTGACGGTGTGATTGTCCTTGAGGAAGTCTTCCTGCGACACACGCCAGGCCAGTGCGGCCGAGGGGAACCATCCCCAGCGGTGGCCGTCGGCGAAGTTGCTCGAGCCGTCGCGGCGCAGCGTGAAGGTGGCCAGGTAACGGTCGTCGTAGCTGTAGAAGGCGCGACCGAAGTAGGAGAACAGCGAGCTGTTGTCCTGGTAGCCCACGGGCGAGGAGCTGTCGTTGCTGCCGGCCGAGGGGTCGGTGGCGGTGTTCGAGGGGAAGCCAGTGGCGCTGGTCACCTGGGTCTCGTAGTGGTTGTGGCTCATCTCCTGACCCACCATGGCGTTGATGGCGTGGCGACCAAACTTGCTGTCGTAGGTGAGGATGTTGCGCCACGACCAATACTTGCCGTTGGTGGCCGTCCAGCTAGAAGTGCGGGTGTCGCTGGTCTTGATGCCGAACTTATAGTCGGGCATGTAATAATAGTACTTATTGTTGTTGTAGTCTGCCGAAAGTTCTGTCTTGTAGGTGAGGCCCTTCATCAGGGTGGCCTCCAGATATCCGTTCACACGGAAGTTCTGCTTCTTGTTGTAGTTTTGGGTAATCTCGGCCAGTGCCACGGGGTTCTCGGGCATCCACTGGTCGTCGGGACCGTCGTAGGTACCGTCGGGGCTCTTCACGGCCACCGTGGGCTGTGAGCGCAGGGCTGTGAGGATGATGCTGTACGAGTTGGAGAGCGTGGTCTGCTTGCTGTCGGCCAGCGAGAAGCTGAAGCCGCCCCTGAGCCACTTCTTGATCTGGGCATCGGTGTTGCCGCGCAGGGTCTGACGGCGATAGCCCGAGCCGATGGCGATACCGTCCTGGTTGAGGTAGCCTGCGCTGAAGGCGTAGGTCACGGCGTTGTTGCCACCGTTCATCGAGAGGTTGTGGCTGGTCATCAGGGCGTTGCGGAAGAGCTCGTCCTGCCAGTCGGTGCCCTCGCCCAGGAGGTCGGGACGCACATAGATGCTGCTGGCATTCTTGATCTGGGCATCGGCAATGGCGTTGTTGTGCTCGGCATACTCGCGCAGGTTCATCACCTCGAGCTTCTTGGGCATCTGCTGCCAGCCCACATAGCCGTCGTAGGTCACGGTGGCCTCACCGGCCTGCCCCTTCTTGGTGGTGATCATGATCACACCGTTGGAGGCACGCGAGCCATAGATGGCCGTGGCCGAGGCATCCTTCAGGATGTCCATCGACACGATGTCGCTGGGGTTGATCGAGGCCAGGGGGTTGGAGTCGCCGTTGTCGCCGGCCGACGAGTCGATGATCACGCCGTCGATGACGAAGATGGGCTGCGAGGTGGCGTTGAGCGAGTTGGTACCACGGATGCGGATAGTCGACGAGCCGCCCGGCGTACCCGTGTTGGCCTGTACCTGCACACCGGCGGCACGGCCCGAGAGCACCTGGTCGATGCTCGTAGGTATCGACTTGGCTATGGCCTTGTCGCCTACCGACGTCACGGCGCCGGTGAGATCAGAGCGCTTCATCGTGCCGTAACCCACCACCACGACCTCGCTCAGCTGTTCGGCGTTCTCGGTCAGGGTGATGTCGATGCGCGCGTTGGTACCCACCTTCACGGTCTGGGCATTGTAGCCCACATACGAGAACTCGAGGCTGGCTCCGCGCGGTACACTGATGGTGTAGTTGCCGTCGAGGTCGGTAACCGTACCCGTGGATGAACCTTTCACTTTCACTGTTACACCGATCACAGGACCCTCCCGGTCGGTGACTGTACCTTTCACCGTCTGATTCTGTGCCACCGCACCCAAGGGCAAGAGCAGCAAGGTCATCAGCGCGAAGATGTACTTCATGACATTTTTAGTGCGTTTCATGCAGTTGTTGTTATTTGATAGTTGTTTGAATATTGTTTATCGGTTAGGTTTATATTTTCTGATGCGGTTTAGGCTTTCAGGATGTTGTGGCAAAGTTATGTTATTTTTGTTTATCTCATGTTACACGTTGTTTCATTCACGTTTCAGAATGTTTCATGATATCTCATACCGAATGTTTCTATATGTCCATACACCTGTATTTAGGCTACAACTGAGCCATTGACCCATCACTCGTCCCCCAAAACTTCAGCAGTCTGCATTGCCTGCTCGCACATCATGGCAACGGCGTGGATGCTGGTTGACATAGGCACTGCGTGAGCCCCTGCGACTCCATGTTAATTAACATTAAACCCAACTAAGATCTGTAAACAACTGGAATAAATACAGCATAATATTGTAACTTTGTAATCACCACAAACAAAATATAATATCCAAAATTAAATTTATGAGAAGTTTTACAAGATTATTCTCTCTGGCAGCAATGCTCTTCCTCAGCACAAGTGTTATCAACGCTCAAACAGTGATCGGTAATGCACAAGAGGCTAAGAATCTACAAATTGACGCAGCAACAGCTCAACAGCAGGCCCTCGAGCAGCAGAAGATGGCCGAGCTGCAGGCCAAAGAGATGAAAGAGGCCCAGAAGAAGCTCATGAAGGAGCAGAAAGCTGCTGAAAAAAAGCAGAAGGAGGCTCGCAAGAAGCAACGCGCCTTGGAAAAGAAAGAGAAGGCCAAAAAGTATGCCGAGAGAGCTGCCGAGAAAGCAGAGAAGGCACAAAGAGATGCCGAGAAAGCCGTTGAGAAAGCCCGACTGGCACGCGAGAGCAACCTGGAACACGGCAAGCTGTTAAAGCTGGAGGCCAAAGCCAACAAGGCTCAGCAGAAAGCACTCAAAGCTGCACAGAAAGCTGCGAAACTGAAAGACAAACTATAGGTGGGTTCTATTAATTAGCTTTGTCAGATTTCGAGACTATCTTCGAGGTCAAATTGCAAGTACACGAAGGAGTTATGCGGGCATAACTCCTTCGTGTACTTGCAATTTTAGCCGAAGAGAGGCCGAAAGATGGCAAATCATAACCCATGATTTAATCATATTGTTCAGGTGGTAATCAATTGCGCCCGCCTAAAAAATATTCCCCATAACCATTCGGTCTACGACCAAGATGTTGTACTTTTGTATGCGCAAGCAGACACGCCCGTCAGCCTGCAAAACCACAACATGATGGACAACAAGTTTAAAGGATATCTCTGCGGCATCATCGCTGCCGTGTCGTATGGCACCAACCCTCTCGGTGCCCTTTTCCTGTATGAAGACGGACTGCACCCCGCCTCAGTGCTCTTCTATCGGTTCAGCTTCGCCGCCCTGCTGCTGGCCTTGCTCATGGCCCTGCGTGGCAAGTCGCTGGCCATCAGCCGCAGCGAAGGCAAGGTGCTGTTGGCCCTGGGCGCGCTCTTCGCCGCCTCGTCGCTCACCTATTATTATAGCTTTCAGTTCATGGCGGCCGGACTGGCCTCCACCATTCTCTTCTTCTACCCCGTGATGGTGGCTGTGATCATGGGCACCTTTTTCGGCGAGAAGATACACGCCGCCACCGTCACGGCCATCGTGCTGGCACTGGGCGGCATCGCCCTGCTCTATCATGGCGACGGCACACAGACGCTGAGTGTCACGGGAATGGTGCTGGTCGTCGTCTCAGCCCTGACCTACGCCCTTTATATCGTGTTGCTCAACAGGTCGAGAGTGCGCATGTCGTCGGTAAAACTCACGTTCTATGTCATGCTCGTATGTATCGCCGCCAACATCGTTTCGGCCTCTTTCGACGCTGCCGGCGGCCTGCAGCCGTTGCCCACGCTGCGGTCGTGGGTGAGCGCCCTTGGCCTGGGCCTCTTCCCCACGGTGGTCTCGCTGGTGACCATGGCCGTGGCCGTGAAGCACATCGGCAGCACACCCACAGCCATCATGGGAGCCCTCGAGCCGCTCACGGCAGTGGTCATCGGAATGACGGTGTTTGGCGAGGTGCTCACGCCGAGGCTGTCGGTGGGCATCATCCTCATCCTTGCCTCGGTCATCATCATTGTCTTGGGCCAGCGACTCTCCCATCAACGCGTCTTCGCTTTCGCCAATCGATTGGGACACCGCGTGGTGAAGCACTGGAGGTGGAAATGAACCATGAAGACCAATCATGTGGAGGAGCCGAGAAGTGGCGAAGACAAGAACCAGAAGGGGACAAGAACCAGAAGGGGACAAGAACCCTGAAGAGGACAAGAACCCTGGGGAGGATGAGGTTCAAGCAAGGGTAAACCCTTTGGAAACACCCGCCATTCACTGCTGTCGGTTCCGCAACAGCATCTTGATGGTCAGTGCCTCGCATGACAGACCCACGGCTTGGGAGCATGACTTCCGAGCCGTGGGTCCCGTTTTTTTTGGGGGGGGAAACGGAAAAAGAGCGAAGGCAGTGGGCTGGCCAACAAACGGTACTGCCCACCACCCATCGTTCAAAGTCCGAAGCTTACCTGTGTCTGGCTCACACCCAGCTCGGTGGCACGCTGGCAGGGGGCGGTCAGCGGCAGCACGAGGGCCGACAAAAAAAGGATTACTCGTTGTTTGTTCGTAGTCTTCATAAATGATGATTAAGAGCATGGGGCTGCATGCCTGAGCCTGACAGGCTCAGGCCGCAGCCCCACGGATATGGTCTGAATCGGAGGTTACTGGTAACTGGGATTCTGGTAGGCCGCCTTCTCGCCGTCGCTCATCTGCAGGGCATCGATCTGTCCCTGCGGTATGGGCCTCAAGTATTTCTGGGGCGTGATGGTGCGCGTCACCGTCTCGGGTGTATGGTCGCCCACGTTCTTGCCGCAGATGGTGTAGGTGCCTGCCACACGTTGCCACGACTGTGTGCGCACGAGGTCGAGCCATCGGTAGCCCTCGCCGAAGAACTCGCGCGAGCGCTCCTCGAGGATATAGTCGATCGTGATGGTCTGCGGTGTGGCCGCCACCATCTGTGCGCTGTAGTCGGCCACCTTCTCGCGCTGGCGGTTGTTGTCGTAGGTCCACTTGCCGGCACGTGCGCGCAGCACGTTCACCAGGTTGTAGGCCGTGAGGCTGCCGCTGACGGTGGCACCCTTGACAGCCGCCTCGGCAGCGATGAGGTAGAGCTCCGAGAACTTGAGCACGGGGTAGGGTCGCGGCGAGTCGCCGTTGGGCTTGCCCAGTCCGGTGTCGCCGGTGCGGTAGATGCCGTTCTTCCAGTTGTTGAGCCAGGCGTAGCGGCTGATGCCGCTGGCCGCAATCACATAGTCGGCACGGCCCGGCAGCACACCGGCACCCACATTGCTGAATCCGGCAGCCGAGGCTCCCGAGCCGGCGGCATTGGGTGTGCCGGCCTTGGGATAGACAATGCCCGTGGCCTCATCGTCGTCGATGAAGGTCAGCACCGAGTCTTGCGCCTGTATGGGCAGCATGTTGGCGTTGTAGGCCGTGGCCTTGGCGTCGATGACGCCCGACTTGTCCCAGTTGCTGCGGAACTGATAGGCGAAGGTGCCGTCGAAGCGCGAGTCGTACTTCTTCTCCTTGAAGGTCTTCGTCATCACGCCGATGGGCGTGGCCATCTGCTTCCAGGGGCGGTCCTTGCCCTGCACGGCCTCACGCTGCACGCTGCGGAAGCCGGTCCAGGCAGAAGCACTCTTCGACGACTCCAGGAAGGTGTAGTCCCACCGGCACATCCAACGGGCGAAGTTGCCGGGGGCGTTGCCGTTGGCCCAGTCGAAGTTGGTTCCGCCGTCGTAGTAGTTGCTGTTCTGCGTGTGGTCGGCATAGAGCAATATCTCGCTGTTGCGGTCGTTGGTGCCCACGTTGACCTGATAGAACGAGGTCTGGAGCGCGAAGTTGCCGGGATGCTGGATGGCCTCCACGGCCACGTTGTAGGCCTGCTGGAAGTACCACTGCGCGTTGTGGCCGTCGGGGTCGGTGCGTTCGCACTCGGGGTAGGTGGGTATGTTGTTGGGGTTCTCGAGCCACCAGCCGTAGGTGAGGTAGGCCTTGGCCAACAGCAGCCGTGCCGCCGTCTTGGTGACGCCGCCCGTCACGCGCCCCGTCTCGGGCAGGTTCGCGATGGCGGTGAGCAGGTCGGGGAACACGGCCTTGGTGTAGACCTCGGGCACGGTGTTGCGCACCGACAGGCGCGTGGCGCTGGTGTTGAACCTCAGCTCGCCGGCTCCCAGGTCGAGGGGCACGCCGCCGAAGGTCTGCACCAGCTGGAAATAGTCGTAGGCCCGGAAGAAGCGGGCCTCGGAGAGCAGACTCTCGGCCACGCCGGCGGCGGCTCCGTTCTCCAGCACGCCGCTGGCGGTGTTGATGTCGGGGAAGGCCAGGCCCCACAGCACGTCGGCGCGGCAGTTGGTGGCGTTGAGCTCACCGTTGTTCGACATGTCGATGGGCAGGTCGTTGTTGTTGCCGCCGTGGCCGAAGGTGTACTCGTCGGTGCCGGTCTCGTTGGCGATGAGCCAATAGCCGTTGCCCCAGTAGTAACGCAGGTTGGCATAGAGCGAGGTGATGCCCGACTCCACGCCGGCCGTGGTTTTGAAATATTCGGGGGTGTAGCCCTCGCGGTCGGTCTCTTCGAGCACGCCGGAGCAGCCGGTGAGGGTCATGCCCGCCACGAGCAGTGAGACTGCTATCTTGATATTCTGATTTTTCATTGCACTAATGGTTTTAGAAGGTGATGTTGAAGCCCAGCAGCCAGTTGCGGGTAGAGGGTGTGTTGAAGCCCACCACGAGCAGGCGCGACTGGTAGAATGTGTTCACGGCCTGGTTGTCGTCGCCGTAAGAGTTGGTCTCGGGGTCCATGCCCGACTCATCGGTGTAGGGCGAGAAGAGCACGAAGGGGTTCTGCACGGTGAAGTAGACGCGTGCCTTGCTGATGCCGCACTTCTTGAGCCACGCCTGTGTGAAGTTGTAGCCCAGGGTGATGGTGCGCACCTTGAGATACGAGGCACTGAAGTAGCCCAGCGAGTTGCCGTACTTGGGGTTGTTGCTGCTCTCTATGCCGCCCGGCTTGGGATAGTCGTTGGTGGGGTTGTCCTCGGTCCAATAGTCGACGTCGATGTTGTTGCGGCGTCCCGACAGCATGTTGAGGTAGCCCTGCGCGCCGTAGATGGTAGAGATGAGTGTGCCGCCGTGACGGTACGAGGCCACGAGGCTCAGGTCGATGTTCTTGTAGGCCACGCGGGTGTTGAAGCCACCCTCCCAGTCGGGGTCTACCTTGATGATCTGCCGGTCGGCCTCGCCGTAAGAGCGGGTGGGGTTGCCGTTGGCGTCGTAGTCGCCGTTGTATTTGATCTTGATCATGCCGGCGTTGCCTCCGGGCTCGGCAATCTGTCGCACGGCCTCCTCATCGGTCTGCCAGATGCCAATCTTCTCGTAGTCGTAGATGACGTTGATGGGTGAGCCCACAAACCACCAGTTGTTCACGTCCTCCTGGGCCCCAGAGGCCAGCTCCACGAGTTCGTTGTTGTTAGTATAGAAGTTGAGTCCGGCCTCCCAGCTCCATCCGTTGGGGTTGTTGAGGATGATGCCGTTGAGCGACAGCTCGAAGCCCTTGTTGCGGGTCTTGCCCACGTTGGCCATATAGCTCGGCACGCCCGAGGTGGAGGGCAGGTTGACGCTCATGAGCAGGTCTTTGGTGTTCTGCACATAATATTCCATGGTACCGGTGAGGCGGCCGCCCAGCACCGAGAAGTCGACACCGAAGTTCCAGGTCTTGGAGTACTCCCAGCCGAGGGCGGCGTTGGGCAGTGCCGACACGTAGGAGCCCACGGCATAGCTCGAACCGAAGTTGTAGGGACGGGTGGTGAGGGCGCCGAGGGTGGAATAGGGGTTGACCGACTGGTTGGAGGTCTCGCCGTAGCCCACGCGCAGCTTGAGGTTGTCGAGCCACTTCACCGGCTGCATGAAGCTCTCCTTGGAGAGGTTCCATCCGGCCGACACGGCGGGATAGGTGTGCCACTTATGGCCGGGGGCCAGGCGCGACGAGCCGTCGGCACGCAGGGCCACGCTGAGCATGTAGCGGTCGGCGTAGTTGTACATCACACGACCCATGACCGACTCCAGTCCGCTCTTGTAGTAGCGCTGCTTGGCGGGATCGACGGTGATGTTGGAGGCATAGCCGATGTTGTAGAACTGGAAGGCGTCGTTGGGGATGCCCAGGCCATACATATAGGTCTGGCGGAAGTTGGTCTGCTCGGCCGAGTAGAGGGCCACGGCATTGATGGTGTGCTTGCCCCAGCTGTGGTCGTAGGTGAGCATGTTCTCGATGGCCCAGTTGGTGGTGCGCTGCGTCTGCGAGGTGGCGTGCGAGTCGGAGTTGGCGGTGTTGGAGAACACGCCCGTGCCCACGTAGTTGCCATACTCGCTGTTGCGGTAGTTGAGACCGATGTTGATGCGGTATTTCAGTCCGTCGATCCACGGGCACTTCACCTCACCGTAGAAGTTGTTGTAGGTACCGAAGGCCTTGGTCTGGTCTTTGTAGCCGTCGCCCAGGTTCTCGAGCGTCTCCTTGGTGTACACCCACTGGTCGTCGCTGGCCATGTTGATGCGCTCCTTGATGGTGCCGTCGGCGTTATAGGGGTTGGCGATGGGCGTGGCGCTCAGGGTGTTGTACAGGCCCAGGCTGGCACCGTTGGTGACGCTGAAGTTGGTGTTGGTGCTGAATCCCACCTTCACCCATTTGCCCAAGTCCTGGTCGATGGCGGCATGGGCGGCATAGCGCGTGAAGTTTTGCATGGGGATGACGGCCTCGTCGCGATAATAGGAGATGCCGAAGTTGTAGCTGCCGGTCTTGCTGCCGCCCGACACGCCCACGTCCTGGTTGGTGGTGATGCCGGTCTTGAAGAGCAGGTCCTGCCAGTCGGTGTCGACGGCACCGGGCTCGCCCCAGGCCACCTCGTCGGTGCCATACTGATACTTGTTGGCATACTGGCGCAGCTTGGTAAACTGCTCGGCGTTCATCATCGGATAGCGGTGGAAGAGGGTCTTGGCACCTATATAGCTGTTGTAGGTCACCGTGGGGCGCATCTCCTGATAGCCCTTGTAGGTGGTGATGATGATCACACCGTTGGCACCGCGGCTGCCGTAGATGGCCGTGGCCGAGGCATCCTTGAGGATGTCCATGTTCTTGATGTTGTTGGGGTCGATGTCGCTCAGCGTTCCGGCGAAGGGTATGCCGTCGAGCACGATGAGCGGGTCGTTGCTGGCCGTGAGCGAGCGTGTGCCGCGGATGCGCACCTGCATCGAGGCACCGGGCTTCGACGAGGTCTGCATCATCTGCACGCCGGCCACGCGGCCCTGCAGGGCCTGGGTGATGTCAGAGCCGGGCACCTCGCGCACCAGGTCGCCCTTGAGGTTGGCCACCGAACCGGTGACGGCCTCCTTGCGCTGCGTGCCGTAGCCGATGACCACCACCTCGTTAAGGGCGTTGCTGGCGGCATCGGACATCGAGATGTTGAGCGTGCCCTGCCCCTTGACGGGCACCTCCTGGGTGTTGTAGCCGATGTACGACACCACGAGCACGGCATTGGGTCCCACCTCGAGGGTAAAGTTGCCGTCGATGTCGGTCACGGTACCGTTGGTGGTTCCTTTCTCCATGACGGTGGCTCCGATGAGCGGGCCTTGGGTGTCGCTGATGACACCCGTCACTTTCTTGCTTTGCTGGATGGCATCCACGGCGTCGGAGCCCGGCGATGCCCACGCGTATGCAGGACCGGCCCATCCCATGACGGCGCACAATCCAAACATAAGGGTAGTTCTCTTGATAGATGATTGCATAAGTTGTTTGATGATTGGTTAGACTTGACTGGATCGGCCTGCGAAAGGCAGGCATAGGCTATAAGCTCAAAGATGGGGCCAACGACCTTGCGACACAGGCAAAGGAACGTCTGGACAAGGCTCAGCAGACACAATGCGTTGGCTGCCGTCTACACAGATAATATGTCTTGGTAGTGATGATTGTGCAGGTGCATTTGATTGCTAGTTGGGCACCTTGTAAAAAATCGTCATTTACCATGCCACTCAGGGCGGATATGAGACAAAATGATTCATAGGCAAAAACGTTAGGTTACTATTGTTAGTTTACACTTGTTTGGCAGATTACGGTGGCAAATATAAACAATAAATGCCGATTCGCCACTCTTTTACCCCAGAATATTTCAAAAAAAAACATGCCTCAGCCCGTCAGCGGTCACCCAAGGGAGCGTCAGACCGTTGTGCCGCCTACCCTAATGCTCTGTCACTCAGATACCCCTCCACCACTCAGCCACGGCCATCCTTGGCTTTCGGCTGCGCGATCCTTGGCTTTCGGCTGCGCGATTCTTGGGTTTTGGCCGCGCGATAGTTAGCTTTTGGCCGCGCGATAATTGGGTTTAGGCCATGTCATAGTTGGCTTTAAGCCCCGCAAAATCATTCCCACCATCCGCTGCTTCTACCCGAACCACGTTCTGTTTCGACTCGAACCACACTCTACTTCGACTCGAACCACATTCTACTTCAACTCGAACCACACATCTACAAAAACCATAACACTTGGGATAAGCTATGCCATTGCCCCACGAAAACAACTGTCTGAGATAGCGAAAAGCCCTGTACGCCCACCGCTTCTTATTTCGCTAACCACCGCACGAGCCTCTCCCTCCCCCACCGGGGAGGGCTGGGGTGGGGCTCTTTACCGGGGAGGGCTGGGGTGGGGCTCTTTACCGGGGAGGGCTGGGGTGGGGCTCTTTACCGGGGAGGGCTGGGGTGGGAATCTTTACCGGGGAGGGCCGGGGAGGGGCCACCTCAGTTTTTTTAACCACGAATTACACAGATTTCACGAATTTTCCGCTGGCTCGCTACAATTACACGGAGCATCGCGTCGCGATGGACGGATGTCACGGAAACAGCATGCGGTTACGCTCAATTCTCTACAGGCCGACGGCCCTCTGATTCCTAAGCACTCTCCTCTGCATCGAAGATGCGCATCTCCTTAATCTCTGCGGCTCTGCGTGCAAAAATAACTTCTGAGTGCCCCAAAAGCACCTGCGTGAGATAACCACCCTTCGCTTGGTTATTTTTAACCACGAATTACACGGATTTCACGAATTTTCCTCTGGCACGC
>JBHAFS010000058.1:0-12841 GCA_041856205.1 Prevotella sp. | reverse complement strand
TCATGTGGTGCAGCGTCGTTGTGGTTGTTTTCTTTGCATCGACACACACGACTTTACACGGCAATAAGGTCGTGTCATGTGGTGCAGCGTCGTTGCGGTTGTTTTCTTTGCATCGACAGCCACGACATTACACGGCAATAAGGTCGTGTCATGTGGTGCAGCGTCGTTGCGGTTGTTTTCTTTGCATCGACACACACGACTTTACACGGCAATAAGGTCGTGTCATGTGGTGCAGCGTCGTTGCGGTTATTTTCTTTGCAGCAAACATTTCGATACGTCGAAAACAAAGGCCATGAATAACATGCTACGGGTTAGTTATGTGTGGTTCTATTAATACATAAATTCGAGCGAAAGCCATTCCTTAGAAATTGTTTCTTCCGAAATCCCACCCTCAGAAGAGGGCTATGGCTCGCGATGGTGTCCGTTTATCCGCTCATTGGCTTATTGATTTAGACGATTTGACATGTATGGACACAGTTATCCCTGTACGTTAGCCAAGCCCTGTTTGATGATGGCACGCTGGCATCTGTGGTGTGGCGCTTCTCGATGAGCTTTGTCTTCTTGTCGGCCTTGCCGTGGTCCTTGTAGCCATAGTGGTTCTCGTCGCGCTTCTTCGTCCAGCGGGCCTCGATGTCCTTGTGGCTGCGCTTGTGGCCCTTGCATTTCTTCTCCCTCTCTGAGTCTCCGTCCACAGCCTGCCAGAGGGCACCGCCGTTGCCTTCCTTGATCTGCCTGTTCTCATCACGGGTGTTGCGCTGGCGGGGAGCTTCCACGAAGGTGGCATCGACAATCTTGCCTTCGTTGAAGGACAGTCCAAGAGAGTCGAGATAAGCCCTGAACTCATCAAACAGGAGGTCGGACGTACATGCCTTGCTCAGCTTGTCACGACATGCCCACACGCTCTTCTCGTCAGGAATCTCAGCCACGGTGTGAATGCCAAGGAATTGGCGAAAACAGGTGCGGTCGATTATCTGGTACTGAATCTGATGGACGCCCAAGCCATAATAACGTTGAAGAATATGACTTTGAACATGAGTACTACATCTATCGGCTTGCGGCCTGCAGGAGTTTTGCACTCCTTGGTCAGCAGCACATCTTCAAGAACGGGGCAGAACATCTCGAAGTCCACCAGGGAGGAAAGCCGTTCCAGGGGATTGCCCATCTGGGAGAGTGTTTCTACGGTGAACTCCTCCTCAAACAGGCTTTCGCCCATCGGCTTGCGGTATATTGTCGGTTTATCCATCTTTTTGTCGGATTTGTACCACAAAGGTAAGACTTTTCTTAAAATACGAAAACAACTTACTGATTATTAACAACTTAATTTATAGAACATCTCTTAATAGAACCCATCACAAACGTAACTATTCTGTTTACGCCGTCTTTTATTTGAGCTGTGAATTTCCGACCTTTGTGCGAAAATTGTAACCATTTAATTTAGGACGGCGTAAATTGAATGGTTACAGTAAGGGCATCCCTCCACTTTCACTCGCCTTTCCGCCTACTGCCCTGTGACCAGCACGCCGGTGCGGAAGTCGGCAGCCACCATAAGTTTTCCGTTAAGTTCTTTTGACAGTTCAATATTTATTGTGTATCTTTGCAAACGGAAAGCAAACGGCTTTCTAAGGGGTGCTAGCCCGATTGGGCGGCTGAGATCAAACCCGATAACCTGATCCGGATAATGCCGGCGTAGGTAGGACGCTATCCCTTTTAGTTTTGATTTAATGGTTCAAAAGTATCTATGAAAAAAAAGATTTGGGCCTCATCGCTTGTTTTGGCGGCACTCAGCGTTGTGTCAGCGCAAGCTATCGAGCCTTCAGGAACAGACACCATCCTCGTGAAGGAATTGCAGGAAGTAACCGTCAAGGGCGTGCGTGCCCCTAAGAACGCCTCCTTTGCCGTGGCCAATCTCGACAAGAAACAGCTCAACAGTTTTGCCAAGTCAGGACAGGAACTGCCTTTCCTCTTCGCGCAGACACCCGGCGTGCTGGCATGGAGCGACAACGGCCTGGGCATCGGCACAACCTATATGCGCATACGTGGCGCGGCAGGCAGCCGCATCAACATCACCCTCGACGGGGTGGCGCTCAACTCGCCCGAAGACCAGACCGTGTTCTGGGCCAACATGAACTCATATGCCGCCTTGCTCGGCTCGACGCAGATCCAGCGAGGCATCGGTTCGTCGACCAACGGCGACGGTGCCTTCGGCGGCTCGATATCGCTGGCCACGGCAGCCCCGTCACTCACCCCAAGCCTTGAGGTGACGGGATCGTACGGTAGCTACAACACCTACAACGTGGGCGGAAAGTTCTCCACCGGACTGCTCTGGAACCACCTCATCGTCGACGGTGCCTACCACGAGACCGCAACCGACGGCTACCTCCACGGCACCAGCGGGCGCTCAGGCTCCTACTACGGCGGACTGACATGGCTGGGCAGCAACTTCACCCTGCGCTACAAGCATATCGGAAACTTCGAGAAGACCGGACAGGCCTGGAACGGCGTAACCGCCGGAAACGACGACTACAGCCTCAATGCCTACGACGGCATCAAGACCTACAAGGACATGTACAAGGCTGGGCTGGGCAGGTTCAACTCGCTCTACGAGGGGCTGGTGTTCGACAACGACAACAGGACTTTCGTCAAGGATGCCAACGGCAACTACCAGACCCGGCGCTACACCCTCGACGACGGCAGCCTCTGGGG
The DNA here is from genome assembly GCA_041856205.1 of Prevotella sp. Classification (GTDB taxonomy): domain Bacteria; phylum Bacteroidota; class Bacteroidia; order Bacteroidales; family Bacteroidaceae; genus Prevotella. Next base: position 10,138 of record JBHAFS010000058.1, on the reverse strand, counting down.
CAAGACGACCGACAACTTCCACCAGAACCACAACATGCTCTCGGCCTCGTGGAAACCCTCGGCCCACTGGACACACAACGCCGCCCTGCACTACACCTACGGACACGGCTATTACAAGGAATTCAGACCGAATTACAAGTTCTCAAAGTTCGGGATAGTGACCATCCCCACCCTTGTGCTCATCGATCCAAACCAATGGATAGAGCCCGTGGTGAAAAAAGCTGACTTCGTGCGACGCAAGGGCCTCACCCAGCACACCTACGGAATAGTCTACAACGCCAACTATACCGACAACCTCTGGGATGTCATCGGAGGCGTGAACCTGCAGCAGTTCAGGGGCAACCACTTCGGCTACATCGACTATATCTCCAACGTGGGTCAGAACGAGGGCAAGGTAGGATTCCTCTGCCCGTGGACCAACGGCAAATACTACGACTCGGATGCCGACAAGAACGACTACTCGGCCTTCGCCAAGGCCACTATGCACCTCTCGCGCATCTGGGATGCCTTTCTCGACCTGCAATACCGCCACGTAGACTACAAGACCGACGGCGTGAACGACAAGTTCTACCAGCTCCAGAACGGCACCTATGCCAACCAGCGGCTCGACATCAACAAGCACTACAACTTCTTCAACCCGAAAGTTGGCCTGACCTATCATCAGAACAATCACCGGGCCTACGTATCGGTGGCCTACGCCGGACGAGAGCCCGAGCGCAACAACTTTACCGACAACGGCAGCTACCCTGCACCCAAGGCCGAGCACCTGACCGACCTTGAGATGGGCTACAGCTATGATGGCGGCAACTGGCATGCCGGCGTAAACCTCTACTACATGGACTACAAAGACCAGTTTGTGCAGACCGGACAGAAGAGCGACATCGGCGAGTATCTCACCGTAAACATCGACAAGAGCTACCGCGAAGGCATCGAACTCACGGCCGACTGGAGTCCTCTGTCGTGGCTCACGCTCATGGGCAACGCCGCACTCTCGAAGAATAAGATCAAGGACTTCGATGAGGTGGTGGAGACCTACGACAGCAACTGGGAAGACATGGAGCCGACGACCGTCCATTACGACAACTCGACGCTCGCCTTCTCGCCCTCGACCATCCTCAACGGATTCCTCAACGTCCATTACCGGGGTTTACAGGCTGTGTGGCACACCAACTTCGTCAGCCGACAGTATCTCGACAACACGGCAAACAAAGACCGCTCGCTGCCCGGCTACAGCCAGACCGACATCAACCTGAACTACACGCTCGATGTGGCCAGGAAGGTGGCAGGACTCAGGGAGGTGGTCTTCGGGCTCAACCTGAACAACATCTTCAACGCTCGCTATGCCAGCAGCGGATTGGTCTACTCGGCCATCGTAGGCAACAGCTACCCCGAGAACAACCGCTACTACCAGATCGGCTATGTCCCCATGGCCGGATTCACCATGATGGGTAACATCACGCTCAGGTTCTAGCAATTCAACATTCAAAATGAGTTGCGCAATGACGATGCACAATAGACAATCAGGCTGCGCGCAGCTCATTTTGTTTTTTTGAATGATAAAGCATAGCCACTCGCCTTGATGAATTTTGAACGATGAATTTTGAATTATTAAGCCTCGACTTTCTCACTACCCTCCTCGGCCTGGCCTATATCCTGCTCGAATACCGAGCGTCGATATGGCTCTGGCTGGTGGGTTTTGTGATGCAGACGCTGGACATTGTGCTCTATTACCAGAAGGGACTATATGCCGACTGCGGCATGGAGTTTTATTACATCGGCATGACCGTTTACGGCTTCTGGGCCTGGAAATACGGCAAGAAACGCAACCAGCAGCCCCAGGAAGAACTGCCCGTGACCCATTTCAAGCGCAGCCTCATCCTGCCTTGGACTGTGGGCACGCTGGCTATCTGGGCTGTGTTGTGGTACTGGCTCGTGCAAATAGGCTCCACCGTCCCCGTGGCCGACGCGTTCACCACAGCCCTCAGCTTCGTGGGCATCTGGGCCCTGGCCCGCAAGTACCTGGAGCAATGGCTCATCTGGATTGTGGTCGACGTAGTGACCTGCGTGCTCTATTTCTACAAAGACATTCCTTTCAAGGCCTCGCTCTACGGCCTGTATGTTGTCATCGCCGTCTTCGGCTATCTCAGGTGGAGACGCATGATGCAGACACAGAAGCCGGCTGACCAGACTTCATGACGAGAGCCTGAAAAAAAATAACGCACAGATGCAAGATTTAGTGCTTGTTCGCATTTCCTGGACAAAGAACCTGATAAACATTGACAACATGAAACAGAATCATTTTACCCTTTCCCTCGTCACAGGACTTGTGATGCTAGTGTCTCTGGCCTCTTGTAGCAGCCATGAGAATGACAGCCCAGACAACGTGATGTACATGATGCCCGAGGCTAAGACCATGCAGCTGACTGTCCAGCAGAAAGCACTTGTTGCCGACAACAACGACTTCTCGTTCAATCTCTTCCGCACCATCAACAGCCAAGCCAAAGCTGCCGAGAGCCGCATCGTGTCGCCCATCAGCGTGACCTACCTACTGGGAATGCTCAATGATGCCGCAACCGGAGAGACACAGGCAGAGATCATCAACACGCTCGGCTTCAGCGGCAAGACGGCCAAGGAAATCAACGAGTTGTGCCAGACCATGATGACACAAGCACCCACGCTCGACAAACAGGTGACCATCGAGACGGCCAACGCCATCTATACCAACAAGGGCTACAGCCTCAACAAGCAGTTTGCCCAAGACATGGCCGACTACTACAAGGCCAGCACCAAGTCGCTCGACTTCAGCACGACCAAGGCGCTGAATGAGATCAACGACTGGGCCAAGAGCCAGACCCATGGTATGATTCCCCAGTTGCTGGACAAACTCTCGCCCCGTGCCGTAGCCTATCTGCTTAATGCCGTCTATTTCCAAGCCAAATGGACCCGGCAATTTGACGCGAAAGACACCCAGAAAGAAGAGTTCACCACAGAGGACGGAAGAAAGACGAAGGTGGCCATGATGCACAACAAGGCGAAAGCCGTCTGCACGGCCAACGACATCTACTCCACGCTCTGCCTGCCCTACGGCAGCGGTATCGTATGGAACATGATGGTGTTGCTGCCCCACGAGGGAAAGACAGTGGATGATGTCATCGCCAGCCTGTCGTCAGAGAAATGGAAGGAGAACATCAAGCAGATGACTGCCAAGGAACTGGACATCAAGATGCCCAAGTTCAACACCGACACCAAAACTGACCTCATTGAGATACTGAGGCAGATGGGTATCAAGTCGGCCTTCGACAGCAACTATGCGCAGATGCTCAACTTATGCGACAACATCAATGTGTACATCAGCAACATGATGCAAAAGGCACGTATTGAGGTCAGCGAAGAGGGCACCAAGGCTGCAGCCGTGACTATAGCAGAGCTGGAATGCACGTCTGCCGGTCCAGATCCCATCGACATCGAGAAAGGCGAGTTTCATGCCAATCGCCCGTTTGTGTATCTCATCACCGAGAACAACAGCGATGCCATCTTCTTCATCGGAGTGTACCAGGGGGAATAAGTATCATTCCCCCCACCAACCCACCGACAAACCCTCACCAATAATTTGCAGGATCCAAGTTTTTGAGTATCTTTGCCAGCAATCTACTCATCAAACAAATAAACAACATGAAACGATTTGCTTTTAAGATGTATCTCAAGCCGGGCTGCGAGGAAGAGTATGCCAGGCGCCATGCCACCATCTGGCCCGAACTCAAGAAAATGATCACCGAAGACCAAGGTGTGAGCAACTACAGCATCTTCTGGGACAAGGAGACCAACCTGCTCTTCGCCTACCAGGAATGTTCCAAAGACACCAACTCGCAGGACACCACAGAAGTGGATCCCATCACTCAGAAATGGTGGGACATGATGGCCGACATCATGGACACCAACCCCGACAATTCGCCCGTCACAGTACCCCTCGTGGAGCTGTTTCACCTCGACTGACCTGAAGAATATTGTCAAGAAAAGACCCGAATGTTTCAGGCTGAATATCACCTGCATATACCTATCACCATCCCGATACAGAATGAAGAGTATCGGGATTTTTTATTACAATCTCATCCCAGAACCAAAAAACTTTTGTACCTTTGCAAGCGCTTTATGAAAACAAAATCGTTTAACAAGCGCTCTGCGCTTCTCTTCAAGCATTTCAACCGCAAGGGCTACAGCCTCTTTGCCGCTTTGGGCAAAGAAGTGCTCATCGGTGTGCTGAGCGTCACCACCTTGACCCATGCCAAGGCTGACGGCATCGCCACCAAGCCTATGGCTGAGGCCGACACGGTGAGCTTCGGAGAGCAGCGCCTCGACGAGGTCCAAGTCACTGGATCCAGGGCGCCGCTGACTGCCTTGCAGTCGGCCAAAATCGTTGAGGTCATCTCGCGCGACGACATTCGTCGGGCCGAGGCACAGACCATCAACGACGTATTGAAATTAGCCACGGGCGTGGATGTCCGTCAGCGCGGTGGCTTTGGTGTGCAGACGGACATCTCCATCAATGGCGGAACATTCGACCAGATTGCCATCCTGTTGAATGGCATGCCGCTGTCGAGTCCTCAGACCGGACACAATGCTGCCGACTTCCCCGTTTCTTTGAACGACATCGAGCGCATCGAAGTGCTAGAAGGTGCCTCGGCACGTATCTTCGGTGCCACGGCATTCAGCGGAGCCATCAACATTGTGACCAGGGCCGATGCCCGGAGCAATGTGCGTGTAAGCGCAGAGGGGGGCTCATTCGGCACTTTTGGAGGCGACGCGGCCGTGACATGGGCAGGAACACTCAACTCCCAAAAGACGCTGAGGACCAGTCAACAGCTCTCGGGAGGATATGTCCAGAGCGATGGAGGAACGACCAACTCCGACTTCAAGAAGCGACGCACCTTCTACCAGGGCTCGCTCGCCACAAAGGGCATTGACCTCGACTGGCAGGCCGGTATCTCTTCACAAGACTATGGGGCCAACACGTTCTACTCGGCCAAGTTTGCCAATCAGTATGAGGAGACGCGACGATACATTGCATCATTGGGCGCTGCCATCCGGCCCTTCGAACTCAACGACAGCAAGTTTCTCGGTTCGCTGACGTTCAGACCCATGGTCTACGGACATCGCGACTACGACCACTATCAGCTCATCAAAGGTTCCGAGGGTGCCAAGGCCGGCGAAAACTACCATCGCACGGACGTCTACGGAGCCTCGCTCAACATCAATTTCGACTGGGCAGCAGGCAAGACCGCCATCGGGGCCGACATCCGCAAGGAGCATATCCTCTCCACGGCCTATGGTGACGAGCTGCCTGAGAGCGAGTGGAAAGACATCGCTGGTTCCGACCGCAAATACAACCGCGAGGGCAACCGTACCAACACCAGCCTCTTCTTGGAGCACAACATCATCCTCGGGAGCTTCACCCTCTCGGCCGGTGTCATGGCCAACAAGAACACGGGGCTTGACGAAGACTTCCGGTTCTATCCGGGCGTCGACATCAGCTACCGCCCCGATGACCATTGGAAGGTGTATGCCAGCTGGAACAAAGCCTTGCGCGTGCCCACCTACACCGACCTCTATACGTCGAACTCGGTGCAGCAGGGCGACATCAACCTCAAGCCCGAGCGCAACTCCACCTTCAAGGTGGGCACGCGCTACCGCACCCGTGGCATCGAGGCCGTGGCCAGCGCTTTCTACAGCAACGGCACCAACATGATCGACTGGGTGTATGAGACCGCAACCTCGACCAAGTATCATGCCATGAATATCGGCAAACTCGACAACATGGGCTATAACCTCACGGCCGACTTCAACTTGTCGCAGCTGCTGTTCGACGCCAGCACCAAAACTGCGCCAGTGCTCCTGAAAGTGGGCTACGCTTATATCCACCAAAAGCACGAGACCGAGCAAGAGATCTACAAGTCGCTCTATGCCCTCGAGTATCTGCGCCATAAGGTGGTGGCCGAACTCTCCCACCCCATCGTTGCCCGCCTATCGGCCTCATGGGCATTCAGATGGCAGCAGCGCATGAACGGCTACTCACCCTACGCCAAGCTCGACGGCAAGCTGATGTGGACCGAGCCCACGTGGCAGCTCTATGTCAAGGCCGACAACATCACCGCCCACCGCTACTACGACTTCGGCGCCGTGAAGCAACCGGAACTCTGGATCATGGCCGGTGGAAATATCAAACTGAATCTGTAACCGGAAAGGTATCATCCCACAACATCAAGCAAGATACCCGGCAGACTGCCTTCGAGAAGACAGTCTGCCTTTTTCTTGTCAAAGGCACTTGCAGGGCTTCCCGACAAATTCTATATAGCCTTCATCCAAAGCAAAATTATCGTTTGTAATGTTGTACAATTTCAAGACGAAAAAGGAAAAATCCCGCAAAAATGTTTAATTTTGCAGGCAACCAACTTCAATCGATGAAATATTTAACTATTATTACCATTTTGTGCTTTCTTGTCATGGGATGTACCAATCGCAAGACGCAAGACAAACTCGAGCATATTGAGCAACTGATTAGTCAGGAAGATACAGCAGCGCTGCCTACTTTAGATAGTCTGGGAAGCCACATGGCCTTACTCTCTCGGAGTGACCGAATGCGATACGAATTGTTGCGAGCTGAGGCTTACAACAAATTCTTCTTGCCCATGGACAAAGATACGGTGATGAAAGATGTTGCCGACTACTATGTGAATCACGGCAGTCGTGAGGAAAAGATGCGTGCCCTGTACATGTTGGGCTGTGTGTATCGCGACAAGGGCGAAGCACCGCGTGCTATCGAATACTACAACCGGGCCGTGGAGGTGACAGACACCAACGATGCTCAGTGCAACTACACTTTGCTCTGCCGTATCTATGCGCAGATGGCAGGACTTTATGAAGAACAAAATGTGCCACAGCAGGAACTCAAGATGTGGCCAAAGGCCATCAGATATGCGTGGCTCGCAAAAGACACATTGGCAGCTTTGAGCTATATGAACCATTCTATGGGGGCATACTATCTATTGAACCAAAAAGAAAAGGCTTACGAAATCAACCGGCAAGTCTACTTGCTATATAAAAAATATGGCTATGAAAGAGAAGCGGCAGCTTGTGTGATAGGGATGATTGAGGATGAAACGAACCGAAAACAGCTTGGCGAAGCCAAACGGCATATTGACGAATACCGGAACAACTCGGGATTCTTTGATAAAAAAGGGAAGATAGAAAGAGGTCGTGCTTTATTCTATCACTACGAAGGTAAATATTATGAAGCTACTGGTCAAAGTGACTCTGCCTTGCAGAGTTTTCACACCTTACTGCAATATCCCGAAGCCCCCGTGAATCTTGAAGCTGCCTATCGCGGATTGATGACAGCGTACCAAAGAAAGGGAATGACAGACTCGGTGGCGAAGTATGCACAGCTCTTTGCCGATGCCAACGATTCAGCCAACATCAAGCGTTCTGGGGCAGAGCTCATTCGCAGCAACGCATTGTACAATTACAATGAGAGTCAGCGGGAGGCAACCATCCATAAGGAGAAAAATCGTCGTCTGTGGATCACGTTATGTGCTTTGGGCATCTTGCTGTTAGCTGTGGGAGGTGCTGTCATGATTGGGTTTAGAAGAATTCGGGAAAAGGAGGTAAGGAAAGATATGGCTGTCAACGAGAGGTATTCCACCCTGCTCTACCAATATACCCATGCATCCAACGAGCTGAAAGATCTGTACGCCAACCTTGAAAAATACAAGGCAGAGAAAGAGAGGGACATCACAAAAATGCAGGAAGAACTATCTCATTTCCAAGTGACCTCAAAGTATATTGATGCCGGAAATACCGAACAGGCGTTGCTGTCCCATCACATTGTAATAAAGTTGCACGAGCTTGCGCGTCATGCTAAGCCCGCATGCCAAACCGATTGGGAAGGTCTCCAGTTGCTGGTATCGTCTCAACTTTCCAATTTCTACGACCAAATAACAAGGGGTGGACTTACGAAGCAGGAGCTAAGGGTGTGCATCCTCACCCGTCTTAGCTTCATTCCGTCCGAAATTGCAACGCTTCTCGATGCCAAAAAACAAAGGGTAACAAATATTCGCACAGCCATCAACCAAAAACTTTTTCATGGTGAGGGAACAGCAGGATTAGACGAATGCATCCACACCCTTTAAGGGAAATAAACCGTAGGTGTATCATCGTGTACTGTTTTTTTATTTTGCAAAAATCTGACTGACACCTATTTACAGCCTTATTTTACCAATGTGTACTATGTGTACTCATTTTTTTTGGAACTTTTGCCGAAAAAAAATATTTTTGCAGCAGAACTCGATAATTCCAAAATGATGAACAGACTAGGTATAATTATTTTTTGTGGGTTCATGCTCTTTGGTGGAAGCATGACTACTTATGCAATAGACGGTCAGAAAATACCTCTTGCTGCAACTATATTTAATCCCACTCAACCAATTCCACCAATAAAGCGTATGCCGGACTTACGCTTGTCGGCCTATCTCAATGGGCACGTCCTCACCTTCTGTCATTTGTATGACCAGTATGTACTGACCGTTAGAGACAAAAAGGGACAATTTTATACACCACAATTCTTCTCTCTGGAACAAATTCCTGCGAGTTACCAACTTCATTGAGTGGAGAGTTAGACCTTCAAATACAATCCAACAATTGTATGTATACGGGTACTATCTGGTTGTAGGATATTGCAAATAAGACATGACTTGTACTCACTGAATTAATATTAAATAAACAAATTAAATCAAAAAGCAATGGTGTTGAACTATATCGAGGTGTTGTATATGGAGCTATCAAATATAAAGGGAAATGGTTGGCTGCACGTATTACAAAGGATAGCGACAAGTAATATCTGATTAAATTACTGATGCAGTTTTGTAAGTTATGACACATAATAGCAAATGATGAAATTTTACAAAAAAGACCAGTTCTTATCAAAATATCGATATTTGTAAGCTTTATGTCATATCTGTATCAAATAGAGTTTTTTTCAACATATCTTAAAATAGGATCATTATGATAGGTTTTAGTAATTAACTTTGTCTGATTTCGAGACTATCTTCGAGGTCAAATTGCAAGTGAATGATGGAGTTAAGCGGGCATAACGACTGAGTGAACCGGTAATTTGAGTTGAAGATAGTCCGAAGATGACAAAATATTTCCTAATATTTCGTTATTTGGTTTCGATGGTGATTAATAGAATCCACCTATAACAACTGATCGATAATTAACGTACAATAAGATAATTATGAAGAATATTTTAGTTCAAACAAGAACAGCATGTTTGTTGCTTCTTTTCTTAGTAACAAAGTCGGTTGCTGTATATAGCCAAAGTAATCGTAATAACGTGCAGATGATTGAAGGTGAGGTCAGATCTGGCTTAACCATGCCCTTAGGCGGTTATCATACTGGCGAATCTCAGATTAGCGCGACGTTAGCTGTAGAAGGTAGATATAATTTCAAAGAGAGCCCATGGGATTGTGGTATTATGCTTGACCTGTCAACGGCACGTCGTGGTTATGAGCATCTTTATCATGATGGCTATGACCGTTGGCAGAATAACCGCACATTAGGACTTGCCTTAACAGGAAACTATAATTTTCGACAAGGTACAAAAATCAATCCTTTCGTTGGAACTGCGATCGGTGTAGCTTTCAATGATGTAGTAGGAGATAAATATTTCCCCTCAAAGGGTACTTCTATGCTGCTTTCTCCACGTCTTGGTGTGGAGTTTCTTTATCATTTACGTATCGCCACCCAATTTAATCTATGTAGAAAAGGATACAACAATATAAAGTGTGACTCTTGGCTTAATAGTTGGTGGACGTCCTAAAAATATAGGAACAAAGAAATGAGTAGCCCGTTTGGCTGAATTAATGGTTCATAAGTTTACCCGTTGGCGGAATTAAATAGTTAATAAATTGATGTTCAAAAAGTTGTGCATATCGTTGATTTTTAGCAACTTAGCGAAGAGAAAATCATTAAGTCCAAATCTTCGTATGCACAACCTACTTACAAAGTTCGCCAAAATTCTTGGTATCTGCAAACAATTTTCTGATAATCTTGTCAACGAGCGAGGAAATATCCCGCGTCGTGGACC
>JBHAFS010000057.1:0-22276 GCA_041856205.1 Prevotella sp. | reverse complement strand
TGCCATCTTTCGGCCTCTCTTCGGCTCAAATTGCAAGTTCGCTCAGTCGTTATGCCCGCATAACTCCTTCGTGTACTTGCAATTTGACCTCGAAGATAGTCTCGAAATCTGACAAAGCTAATTAATAGAACCCACCTTAACTTTATACTGCAAGAGCGGCAGAGAGGTGTCTATCCCTTCTGTCGCTCTTGTGGTATAAATCTAGTGGAGTACTCTCTGCTCAATCAGTTGTTCTCTACGTAGCTGGCAATCCAGTCACCAATCTCCTTGGTGCCGTAGGTCTTGCCGCCTGCCACCTGGATTTCGGGTGTACGCACGTTCTGCTCCAGACTGGCATCGCACGCCTTGCGTATGAGTGCGCCCTCCTCGTTCAGGCCAAAGTGTTCGAGCAGCATGGCGGCAGAGAGAATCTGCGCCAGCGGATTGGCAATGTTCTTGCCGGCAGCCTGTGGCCAGGAGCCGTGTACGGGCTCGAAGAGGGGAGTGTGCTCGCCCAGCGATGCCGAGGGCTGGAGACCCATCGAGCCCGTGATGGCACTGGTCTCGTCGGTGAGGATATCGCCGAAGGTGTTCTCGGTCACGATGACATCGAAGAAGCGAGGCTCGGTGAGCACGCGCATCGCACAGTTGTCAATGAACATATAGTCTACCGTCACGTCAGGATATTGTGGTTCCATCTCTTTGCCAATCTGGCGCCATAGGCGCGAGCTGGCCAGCACGTTGGCTTTATCTACCACCGTGAGATGCTTGTAGCGCTTCTGAGCAAACTCGAAGCCCACCTTCAGAATGCGCTCAATCTCGGGACGATAGTATATGTCGGTGTCGTAGGCCTTGTCGTTGTCTTGGTATTTCTCACCAAAATACATGCCACCTGTCAGTTCACGAATCACCACGAAGTCGGCTCCCTTGATGAGTTCCTCCTTCAGCGGAGAGTTGTGGAGCAGACAGTCGAAGGTGGCCACGGGGCGCACGTTGGCAAACAGCCCGAGTTGCTTGCGCATGGCCAGCAGTCCTGTCTCGGGGCGCACCTTCAGCGTAGGGTCGTTGTCGAAGCGCAGGTCGCCCACTGCGGCGAAGAGCACGGCGTCGGCCTCCATGCAGGTCTTGAAGGTAGCCTCGGGGAAGGGATCACCCACCTCGTCGATGGCATGGGCTCCGCAGATGGCCTCGTGATAGGCAAACTCATGATTGAATTTCTTGGCTACGGCATCCAGCACCTTGATGGCCTGAGGCATGATCTCGGGTCCGATGCCATCACCAGGAAGTACGGCAATGTTCAGTTTCATAATCTTATTTTATATTTTATGTAATGTACAATCTGTGGGTCAGTTTCTCCCCTTCTACCTCAAAGATGTTGAGCATCTTGAAGGTAGCCTTGATGGCAGCCTCGGTCTGGTCGGCATCGAGACCGTGTGTGCGGATGATACGCCCGTTTTCCTCGTGCCAGGTGATGATGGTCTGCACCAGAGCATCGGTGCGTCCGCCGGGTGGGATGGTCACGCTGTAGTTGGCCAGACGCGGGAAGGTGCGGTTCAGGTTCTCTTTGTAGATCTTGCGCAGCGCCTTCACAAAGGCGTCATACTGACCGTCGCCGGTGGCATCGGCCGTATAGGTCTCGCCGTTGATCTCCACCTTGATGCTGGCGATGGGCTTCAGTCCGTACGATGTCGACACCATATAGCTCAGCAGTTTCACCTTGTCATCATGGGTGTTGTGCTTGAGCACGTCCGATACGATGTAGGGCAGGTCGTCTTGCGTCACCACCTCTTTGCGGTCGCCCAGCTCGGTGATGCGCTGTGTCACCATACGCGTCTGCTCTGGCGTGAGGTCGAGCCCCAGCTCCTCAAGGTTTTTCTCGATGTTGGCCTTGCCCGAGTTCTTGCCCAGGGCATACTCGCGCTTGCGTCCGAATCGCTCCGGCTGGAGGTCGTTGCAGTAGAGGTTGTCTTTGTTGTCGCCGTCGGCATGCACGCCAGCCACCTGTGTGAAGACGTTCTCGCCCACGATAGGTTGGTTGGGCGAGACAGCAATGCCGCTGTACCCCTCCACCATGCGAGAGATCATATTGAGCTGACTCTCAACAATATTTGTCTTGACGTGCAACTGGTCGTTCAGTATGGCCTGTACGCTCGACAGCGGTGCGTTGCCGCAACGCTCCCCCAGACCGTTGACGGTGACATGCACACCCTTGCAGCCACAGAGCACGGCCGCCAGCGTGTTCGACACTGCCAGGTCGTAGTCGTTGTGCGCATGGAAGTCGAAATGCTTGTCAGGATAGTAGTCGAGCATCTTCTTCATGTAGTCCATGCATTGCAGTGGGTTCATGATGCCCAGTGTGTCGGGCAGCAGAAACCGCTTGATGTTGGTACCCTGTAGGGCCTCCATCATCTGGTACACATAGTCGGGCGAGTCTTTCATTCCCGAGCTCCAGTCTTCCAGATACAAGTTCACGGTCATGTCTTGTCGGTCGGCATAGTCGAGCACGTCGAGAATGTCGTCGATATGCTGCTGTGGTGTCTTGTGCAACTGCTGGGTGCAGTGCTTGAGCGAGCCTTTGGCCAGCAGGTTGATGACCTTGCCGCCACAGTCTCTGATCCAGTCTACCGACTGGTTGTGGTCTACGAATCCCAACACCTCGATGCGGTTGAGGTATCCCTCGCGGTCGGCATAACGGCATATTTTGGCTACGGCATCCTTCTCGCCTTCCGACACACGTGCCGAAGCCACCTCCACCCTGTCTACGTTGACATCCTTGAGCAGGTACCGGGCAATCATCAGCTTCTCGTGTGGCAGGAAGCTGACACCATTGGTCTGCTCTCCGTCGCGGAGCGTGCAGTCCATGATTTCCACCTTCTCTGCCTTTTTTCCTGTTTGGACTGATTCCATTATGCGCGTTTCTTTTCGTAGGCTTCCACTTGCTCACGGTTCTGAACGAGGAAGTCTACGTCATCAAGACCGTTCATCAAACAATGTTTCTTATACCCATTGATATCGAAGTGCTCGCTCCGACCTGTGGCCAGGTTGGTCACGGTCTGGTTGGGCAGGTCTACCTTTACCTCGGTCTTGTGGTCGCGGTCGATGCTCTGGAACAGTTCCTGGAGGAACTCCTCACTGACCACCACCGGCAGCACGAAGTTGTTGAGCTCGTTGTTCTTGTGTATATCGGCAAAAAACGAACTGATCACCACCCTGAAACCGTAGCCTGCGATGGCCCATGCGGCGTGCTCGCGGCTGGAGCCAGAGCCGAAGTTCTTGCCTGCCACGAGGATGACACCCGAGTAGCTGGGGTCGTTGAGCACGAAGTCGGCCTTCAGGCTTCCATCTTTGTTGTAGCGCCAGTCGCGGAAGAGGTTGTCACCGAAGCCTTTCTTATCGGTAGCCTTGAGGAAGCGGGCGGGTATGATCTGGTCGGTATCCACGTTCTCCAGGGGGAGGGGGATACAGCTTGATGTGATGACGTCAAATTTCTGTTTCATTTTCTTGTTGCACTTTTTGGGTTGGTGTTAAGGTGGATTCTATTAATTACCACCGAAACCAAATCATTAAATCATGGGTTACGTTTTGCCATCTTTCGGACTCTTTTCGGCACAATTTGCCAGTGCGCTCAGTCGTTATGCCCGCATAACTCCTTCGTGTACTTGCAAATTGCTCTCGAAGATAGTCTCGAAATCTGACAAAGCTAATTAATAGAACCCACCTTAAGCTAAAAACTCGCGAGGGTCGGTCACCTTGCCGGTGATGGCTGCTGCTGCTGCCACCAGCGGACTGGCCAGGATGGTGCGTGAGCCGGGTCCCTGACGGCCTTCGAAGTTGCGGTTAGAGGTCGACACGCTGTACAGGCCGGCCGGCACCTTGTCGTCGTTCATGGCCAGACAAGCCGAGCAGCCCGGCTGGCGGATGGCAAAGCCAGCCTCCTCGAGCACCTTGTCGAGGCCCTCTTCCTTCACCTGCTTGGCCACGGTCCAAGAGCCGGGCACGAGCCATGCCACCACATGGTCGGCCTTGCGATGGCCCTTCACCAGTGAGGCAAAGGCGCGGAAGTCTTCTATGCGGCCATTGGTGCAGGCACCTAGGAACACGTAGTCGATCTTCTTGCCGAGCAACTTCTCGCCGGGCTCCAAGCCCATATACTGCAGGCTCTTGAGGAACGAGGCCCGCTCGGTCTCGTCTACCTCATCGAGGGTGGGCACGCTGCCGTTGATGCCGATGCCCATGCCGGGGTTGGTGCCATAGGTGATGCGTGGCTCAATGTCGGCAGCATCGAAGGCGAGTTCTTTGTCGAATACGGCGTCGTCGCCCGAGTGGAGTGTCTTCCACTGTGCCACTGCCTTGTCCCATTCGGCACCCTGGGGAGCGTATTTCCTGCCCTTGATATAGGCGAAGGTCGTCTCGTCGGGGGCTACGAATCCGCCGCGCGCACCCATCTCGATCGACAGGTTGCAGAGCGTGAGTCGTCCTTCCATCGACATGTCGCGAACCACGTCGCCGGCATACTCCACAAAGTAGCCTGTGGCACCCGAGGTGGTGAGCTTCGACATGAGATACAGGGCCACGTCCTTGGCCACCACGCCCGGCTTCAGTTTGCCGTTGATGTTGATACGCATCGACTTGGGTTTCTGCTGCAGTATACACTGTGAGGCGAGCACCATCTCTACCTCCGAGGTGCCGATGCCGAAGGCCACAGCACCCATGGCACCGTGTGTGGAGGTATGCGAGTCGCCACAGACGATGGTCATGCCGGGCAGCGAGAGCCCGGTCTCGGGCCCCACTACGTGGATGATGCCGTTCTCAGGCGTGTTCATCTTAAACTCAGTCACGCCAAACTCCTCACAGTTCTTGTCGAGCGTGTCAATCTGCTTGCGACCGATGGCGTCGGCCACGGGCTTATCCTGGTCGTGGGTCTGGATGTTATGGTCGGGCATACAATACACCTGTTCGGGGCGGAATACCTTCAGGCCCCTTTGGCGCAGGCCGTCGAAGGCTTGCGGTGAGGTCACCTCATGACAATAGAGTCGGTCGATATAAAGCTGGGTAGGGCCGTCTTTCACCACCTGCACGACGTGGCTGTCCCATATCTTATCAAATAATGTATTCATTGTTGCTGTTGTATTTTTTTGCTGTTATTTGTTTCTGAATTTATTCACACAGTCGATGTAAGCCTCTACCGATGCCGTCACGATGTCGGTGTTGGCGCCGAATCCGTAATACATGTTTCCGTCATATTCAACCTGCATGTGTACCTTACCCACATCGTCTGAGCCCTTTGAGATGGCCTGGATGGTAAACTCCTTGAGGGTCATCTGCTTGCGAATGACACGCTTGAGGGCTTTGATGGCTGCGTCTACAGGGCCGTTGCCCGATGACGACTCCTCAAACTTCTGGCCTGCGATGTCGAGCCCGATGCTGGCCACGTTGCGCACGCCCTTACCGGCCGTCACCTGCAGGAAGTCGAGCTTCACCGCGTTGTTGGCCGCGGTGTCGGCACCGGCAAGCATCACCACGTCGTCGTCGGTGATTTCTTTCTTCTTGTCGGCGAGCTTGAGGAACTCCTGGTAAATCTTGTCGAGCTTCTCCTCGTCGTCCACGTTCACATTGTTCACCTGCAACCTGTACTTCAGGGCAGCGCGTCCCGACCTGGCCGTCAGCACAATCTCGTTGTTGTCGAGACCGATGTCCTTGGGGTCGATGATCTCATAGGTCTGCACATTCTTGAGGATGCCGTCCTGGTGAATGCCGCTGGAGTGGGCAAAGGCGTTGCGGCCCACAATGGCTTTGTTGGGTTGTACGGGCATGTTCATCAATGATGATACCATGCGCGAAATGGGGTAGATCTTGCGGGTGTTGATATTGGTGTCGATGCCGATGTGCTTGTGGCACTTCAATATCATGGCAATCTCTTCGAGTGAGGTGTTGCCAGCTCGCTCGCCAATGCCGTTGATGGTGACCTCCACCTGCCTTGCGCCGGCCAGCACACCGTTCAGCGTGTTGGCCGTGGCCATGCCTAGGTCGTTGTGGCAGTGGGTAGAGATGATGGCCTTGTCGATGCCGTCTACGTGGTCTACCAGATATTTGATCTTGGCGGCATACTCTGTGGGCAGACAGTAGCCTGTGGTGTCGGGGATGTTGACCACCGTGGCACCGGCCTTGATCACGGCCTCCACCACGCGCGCCAGGTACTCGTTGTCGGTGCGCCCGGCATCCTCGGCATAGAACTCCACGTCCTCTACATATTTCTTGGCGTAGCTCACAGCCCGTACCGCACGCTCGATGATTTCCTCGCGCGATGAGTTGAACTTATATTTAATGTGGAAGTCGCTCGTTCCGATACCAGTGTGTATGCGTTTGTGCTTGGCATACTGCAACGACTCTGCCGCTACGTCGATGTCTCGCTCCACGGCGCGCGTCAGGGCGCAGATGGTGGGCCAGGTCACAGCCTTCGAGATCTCCACCACCGAGTTGAAGTCGCCCGGAGAAGATACCGGGAATCCGGCCTCGATGACATCCACGCCCAGAAGTTCCAGCTGCTTGGCAACCTGTATCTTTTCTACCGTGTTAAGCTGACATCCCGGCACCTGCTCGCCATCCCGGAGCGTTGTGTCGAAAATATAAAGTCTGTCGTTCATAAATATAATATTGTTGTTAAATCTTCTAAACGAAAAAAGCCTTCCCACTCAGCGGAAGTGGAAAGGCTCTCTCATGTTGTCAATATCTAGACACACGCGCACACATTCTCACTTCCGACCACTGGATGCAGTCGAATGTTAATAATAATGCTTAGAATGGTGTACATGCTAATTGTCATTTCAACTCTGTTTTATTGTTTTCGTTGCAAAGGTATGTATTTTGTGCGATACCAGCAAATAATCTGTTATTTTTTTATAAGTTTTTGTTTTAAATCAACATCGTACGCCCGTGCTTTCCTGTTTTGTTGGCACGCTGCTTCTGCCCTCTGCTGTCAAGTAGCCAACAGAGGCGAGGCTAGAACGCGGCATTCATGGGGGGCAGGCCAAAGGGGTCGTTGCTGTCGTCGCCGTTGAGGCGCGAGCTGATGATCTCGCCTCCGCCCATGTCGCCGGGCAGCGGGGCCAGCATGGCATCTTCGGGGTTCATGAAGCGGGTGTACTGGCCCTGGAACGAGAGCAGCACGTCGCCCGTGGCACCCTTACGGTGCTTGGCAATGATGATCTGGGCCTTGCCGCGCAGGTCGTTGCCCTTGTCGTCCTCGAAGATATGGTAATATTCGGGGCGGTGAACAAAGAGCACCATGTCGGCATCCTGCTCGATGGCTCCCGACTCACGCAGGTCGCTGAGCTGCGGGCGCTTGCCGTCGAGGCCTTCACGGTTCTCCACGGTACGGTTGAGCTGCGAGAGGGCGAGGATGGGGATGTTGAGTTCCTTGGCCAGGCCTTTGAGCGAGCGCGAGATGGTCGACACCTCTTCCTGACGGTTGCCGAAGCGCATGCCGTTGGCGTTCATCAGCTGCAGGTAGTCAATCATGATGATCTTCACGCCCTTCTCGCGCACCAGGCGACGTGCCTTGGTGCGCAGCTCAAAGATCGACATGCCCGGCGTGTCGTCCACAAAGAGCGGTGAGCCCGTCAGGCGGGCCAGGTTTTTGTCGAGTCGCTCCCACTCGTCGCGTGCCAGCTGTCCGTTCATGATTTTCTTGCCCTCGATCTCGCAGACGTTAGAGATCAGTCGGTTCACCAGCTGCACATTGTTCATCTCGAGCGAGAAGAAGGCGATGGGTGTCTGGTAGTCTACGGCGATGTTCTTGGCAATAGACAGGGCAAACGAGGTCTTACCCATGGCAGGGCGGCCGGCGATGATCACCAGGTCACTGGGCTGCCAGCCCGAGGTCATGTCATCGAGCTTGGTATATCCCGAAGGCGTGCCCGTGAGGCCCGACGAGTTGGCCGAGGCCTTCTGCAAGATGTCTACGGCCTGACGTATCACAGGGTCGATCTGCGTGTAGTCTTGCCGCATGTTCTTCTGCGAGAGCTCGAAGAGCGTGCCTTCGGCCTCCTGCATCAGCTCGTCGACGTCGACCGTGGCGTCGAAGGCCTTGGTCTCCACCACGCTGGCAAACGAGATGAGCTGGCGGGCCATGAACTTCTGCTGCAAGATCTTGGCATGATATTCGATATGGGCCGACGAGGCCACGTGGGCCGTGAGGTCGACCACATAGGTGGGGCCACCCACATCGTCGAGGGTGCCCTCGCGCTGCAGCTCATTGGTCACGGTCATGATGTCTACCGGGTTCTGCTCCATGTTGAGCGTCTGGATGGCCTGGTAGATCTTCTGGTGACGAGGCTCATAGAAGGTCTCGGGGCGTATGCTCTCTGAGATGACCGAGAAGGCATCCTTGTCGATCATCAGCGCGCCGAGCACCACTCTCTCCACGTCGGTGGCCTGTGGCTGCAAGTGTCCGTATGTGGGGTCGATGGGCGCTGAGGCCCGGTTTTGCCTGCCTGTCTGCCCACTCTTGTTCTTTGATTCTGGCATGTTGGTGTGCTTTGTGCTTTAGTGTCTGGCAAAATTACGAAAAATAAGGCAATAACCGCTTCTGTTCTACAAAAAATACGCCCAAAGATTTCGTAAGTTCTCTTTTTTCCGTATTTTTGCATAGGCCCTTCCACGGGCATCGTTTGCCCGATGCGAGAGTGCCCCTTACATCTTTTATATCATCAGTAATGTCATGCTTGCTTATCCTTGTGCCAAAATCAACCTCGGCCTGAATATCACCGCCCGTCGTGCCGACGGCTATCACGACCTGGAGACGGTGTTTTACCCGGTGCCTCTCGCCGATGCCCTGGAGATCAAAACGATGGACGACGGTTTCCCCTCGCCCGTGCCCTGCGACCTCAAGGTCACGGGCAACGCCGTAGAGTGCGACGAGGCCTCCAACCTCGTGGTCAAGGCCTACGAGTTGCTGGCGGCCGACTATGAGCTGCCCCGCGTACATGCCCACCTCCACAAGCGCATACCCTCACAGGCCGGACTGGGTGGCGGGTCGGCCGATGCGGCGTTCATGATACGTCTGCTCGACGAGCGGTTCAGGCTCAATCTGGGCATTGCCGAGATGGAGCGTTATGCCGCCCGGCTGGGGTCCGACTGCGCCTTCTTCATCACCGCCGAGCCTGCGTTTGCCACGGGGCGAGGCGAAATACTGCAGCCCGCAGACGGCCCCGAGGGCAATCTCAGAGGCTATCATGTGGCCATCGTCAAGCCCGCCGTGGCGGTGTCTACGCGCGAGGCCTTCGCCCACATCACCTGCCGCATGCCGGAGAAGAGCTGCCGCGACATCGTGCGCCAGCCCATCGACACCTGGCGCCACCAGCTCACCAACGACTTCGAGGCAACGGTCTTTCCGCTCCATTCCGAGCTGCCCGCCATCAAGCAGCGCCTCTACGACATGGGCGCCGTCTACGCGCAGATGAGTGGCAGCGGCAGTGCGCTCTTCGGCATCTTCAGGCAGGAGCCCGAGCAGCTGGCCGAGGCTTTCCCCGCCTGTTTCACCTTCACCGGGCTACTGGGCTGACAGCTGTCGGGGGGCTCGTTCATAACATGGCTTCGAAGCTGCCGTTGCCTACTCCTGGCACCGCTGCTGTGTGCTGCAGGCTGCCTGCTTCGAGTCGACACATGTTCTGCTTCGAGTCGACACAGAAGCTACTTCCAGTAGAAGCACGTTCTGCTTCTACTCGAAACATACGCTGCTTCGAGTAGATGCAGTAGAGAAGTACTATCGTTTTCCCCCGGTAAAGCAATGCTTTGATCCAAGCAAACCAGGCGTTTTGCCCTGCCAAAGGGGTGCTTTTGCCTGGTATCGGGCCATTTTGACTCAAAAAAAACAATCCGTCAACTCAGGCAATGCCTTGGCTTGACGGATTGTTGCGTAGTAAGGAGGCTGTGCGCAGAGAGGCTATGGCCTCACGAGTTCCACACTTCCTTTGGGCTCTTCATGTAGGTCGGCCTTGCCGATGTTGCCTGTGACCTTGGCATGACTGATATGGCTGGAGTGCCATTTCAGTTGGCTGCAATCGAAGTAGAAGTTGCCGTAGGTCATGCCTTCGATATTCACCGTGACGCGGTCGGCCTTGACGGGTGCATTGAAATGGGACATCACCACGCGCTTGAAAGCCACCTCGAAGTCGGGCACCCTGTTGTCTTGCCCGTCGAGCACCGCGTGCTGCACGTTGTGCAGGCGCACTGCCTTGAGCGAGGGCGCAGAGATGTGGAGCGAGGTCTTGTGGTGGCGCGACATGTCGTCATCAAATCTGGCCGACAACACGCCATCGCTGACCCTCACGTGCTGGGCGTCGGCATAGGCCTTCTGGCCGTTCACCGTCACCCGGCAAGGTGGGCCGATATGGATGTTGACATTCGCGGCATCGCTGATTTCGATTTCCTCAAAGTCGGCTACGGGTCTATGGTCGTTCACCACGGTGGTGTCGCCCGTTATGGGATGGCTGTCATAGGCTCCTGTCGACTCAGGCTGGTCGAAATACCACGACTTACCCTTCTTGTCTTTGCATGACGTCATCATGCAAAACACAAGAAGGGTAACAAAAAAGAGAGAGATATTACGGTTCATCCTTAATATGCTGAGCAAGAGTTACATGGGCCATGTGGCAGCCTTGACACCCTGCTGTATGCCGGTCATGGCTGGCGTGTTCCAAATGGTCTTGGTGGCCCGGTTGATGATGGTCATGTTGGGCCAGGAGGGGGCGTTGGTGTCCCATACGAAGGGCACGATGCCGTTGTTGATGGCCGCACTGGTCACGGTTGTGTACCACGCCGTGATCGAGGCCTTGTGCATGGCATCGGTGCCGTCTTGCCAGTTGGCGCCATACTCGCCCAGGATGACAGGCACACCCTTGGAGGCAAACTTGGTGTACATGAGCTTCATCTGGCTCTGCACATAGTCTTCCTCTCCCCAGGTCACATTCTTCGTCGACCCGTCCACATGGTTGTCTTTGCCCCAATAGAGCTTGCTGTTGCCGCCCGTGAAGTCCCAAGGGTCGTAGAAATGCACCTCTACCATGAGCAGACCGCTCTGCGTGTCGGTGGGCAGTGAGAAGTAGCTGTTGATGGAACTGATGTTGGTCGAAGGCCCCTGAACAACGAGCACGCGCGAAGCGTTGTTGCCACCCGTGGCGCGCACGGCATCGACAAAGGCCTGGTTGTAACGCTCGAGGATGGGCGTGAGGTCTTTGTGGCGACTGTTGAAGAGGTTATATTCCTGGAATGGCTCGTTGAGACCGGCGAAGATGAGGTGCTGGTCGTAGTTGCTGAAGTGCTCGGCAATCTGGGTCCAGATTTTCTTCAGCCGTGCCATCTTGTCGGTGATGGTGGCTTCGCTCACGGCCTGGTAGCTCGATGTCGACTCGCTGAAACCGCTGACCTCGATCCATCCTCCGTCCCAATGGTCGTTGATGATGACATACAGTCCGTTGGCTATGCAGTAGTCCACCACCTCCTGCACACGGCTCATCCACGCTGCGTCGATGGTGCAGTTGTTGGCATCGGTGATGTGTCCCATCACCCATGACACGGGGATACGTACAGACCTGAACCCCTGCGAGGCTACATAGTCGATGACTTCCTTGGTGGTCTTGGTGCTCTGCCATGATGTCTCGGTAGAGATGCCCACATTGGTCCAGTTGTTCTTCGAGTCGCCGCCCTCCAGCGTGTTGCCCAGGTTCCATCCTGGGTACATCAGGGCTGCCAGCTCAGCAGCGCTCTTGCCCTTTCCGGCGGCCTGCCTGATGGTGATGGCTTCCGACAGGTTGCCCAAGGTGAAGGTCACCTGCGTGGCACGGGCCACGCCCGAATTGGGAGCCACGATGAAGTTGCGGACGTAGGAGGTCAGCGCACGGGTGCCCCCCTCGGTGACCCAGCCCTCGCCAATGACGGTGGCAAACTGGCCTGTGGCCTTCAGACTGACGCTCACCGTGCCTCCCGCGGCACCCACCTCATAGTTGGTCTGGTCGAGCAGCAGGCCGTCCTTGCCTGTCTGTTTGACGGTGATTGTGCCTTGCTGGCTGCCGCAGGTCACGGTGATGACGGCCGTGCGGTCGTCGTAACCGTCATTGGGGGTGATGGTAATGGTGAGGGGCGTGACGCCCATCACCGCACTGCGCTCCCCGGCTTGCACCTGGCACCAGGTGGCATCGCTGCTGGTAGCGGTGACTGCTGAGGCCGACTGCACACTTACCTGGGTGGTGGCACCGGTCTTCGAGATGACCTGCTCGGTGGTCGACAGCTTGAGGTCGCCGCTATAAGGGTTCATGCCACCCGAGGTGTCGTCGTCCGAACAGGCTGTCATGGCCACGGTCAACATGACCAAGACGACGAATAACAATTGCTTGATAAACTGGTTCATTTGCTATGTTATTTTCATCGGGCTGGCAGCCTCGTTGTGCGAGGCGTGCCTGCCTGATGTTGTGGATGATTTAATATAATTTGTCTAAGGTGAAGGTTACGGCAATGCCCGACGAGCAGCCCAGGGCCGGTATGGTGCCGTTGGCTGTCTCGCCGGCAAACGGGGCATTGCCCCTGGTGGCTCCATAGGTGTTGTAGAGCTCGATGCGATAATTGCCCTTACCCTCCAGGTCGCCCGTGGGCACCTTCGCGGCGTCAAAAGGCAGCTCGCTGCCGTCAACGACGACACGTTTGAGCGAGAGCTGGGCTTGGGGGAAGGTCTTGGCAAAGTTCTGGAGCTCCAGCAGGTCGATCATGCCATCCACGCGGGTGCCGTCGTAGGTGATGGTGTATTCCTGCGGGAAACCGCCGTTGATGGCAATGGGCATCGACACGTCGGGCCAGCCTGAGTTCCAGTCAGAACCGCAGAGGGTGAGGCCGGCGGTGAAACCATCGAGGGTCACTACGGTGTAGGTAATCTTCAGCGAGGAGTTGAAGGCCAAGGCGGGTTCGCTTCCCTTGGCGCCACCGCCAAAGGGTGAGTCGCCGGCTGTGCCCGAACCCCAGATGTTGAACAGTTCGATGCGGTAATTGCCCTTACCCTCGATGTCGCCATACTTCAGCTTGTTGCCGTCGAAGGCTACCTCCTTGCCGTCAGCCTCGATCTTGTCGATGCGGATGATGGCGTTGGGATGGTTTTTAGACAACTGGGGTATCTCAAAGATGTACACCTGGGCTGCGGCACGCTGGCCGGTGGCCTCGACGGTATAGGTCTTGCCTGCCTCGAGGTTGGTTTGTGTGCTGAATCCGTCCCAGTGGGCGTTGTCGCCATCATAGAGGGTTAGT
The DNA here is from genome assembly GCA_041856205.1 of Prevotella sp. Taxonomy (GTDB): domain Bacteria; phylum Bacteroidota; class Bacteroidia; order Bacteroidales; family Bacteroidaceae; genus Prevotella. Next base: position 9,007 of record JBHAFS010000057.1, on the reverse strand, counting down.
GTGGGTGTGTAGACCACTTTCTCGTGCAGGGTCTTGATGTCTTGCGAGATGTAGTTGTGTACGAGCAGGCATGGGCCCTCTGCCGAGTTGTCGCGCACCACGCCGAGTTGCAGCTTGTTGGCGCTGAGAGAGAGAATCTTGATGTCGGTGCTCCAGTTGGTTACTACTCTATCAAAATTGTAGAGATGCAGGATGCGTACACCCTCGCCCTGGAGGCTCAGCGTCTTGGTATGCTCGTTGAGCGTATAGGTGCCCTTGGCGGTAAGTGTGCTGGTGTCGTCCACGCGCTGACTTACGCTGAACGTACCGTCCTCGTTGAAGGTCATCGAGCCCCATTCTGCAGCAGTGGTGAGCCAGGTGTTGTCTTTGTAGACTGGGCTCCAGTTCCATGAGTCGCCAGATACCACGTCGCCATTGGTCACGGTGTTCCACGAGTCGGCAGTGCCATAGTAATAGAGCGGGCCGTCGAACATCCACGAGTTGCCGTCTTTGTCGAGGTCGATATACCAAGTGGTGTTGATGAGGCTCTTGTCAAGTGCCTGCTGGGTCTTCTGTACCGAACGGATGGCCAGTGCTTGCTGCAGCTCGTGAACATCGATGCCGGCGTCTGTGCCGTTGAGCTCGAAGGCTGAGGCATACTGTTTGTTGTCGCCAGAGTTGATCTTTCCGGTCCAGTAGTAGCCCGCCTTGCCATCGTCGCTCACCGTCGTGCCTACGCGCTTGCCGGCGAAGGGGATGAAGATGGCGTTGCCGTTCTTGGCCGTAAACTTCATGCCCTGCACGCTGTTGACAGTGGTCACTTCTTGGGTGGTGCCGTTGATGAGTTCGCGCACCTCGTCGGTGCTGGGCATGCGGCCCAGCTTGTTGGCCGCCGCCACGTCGTAGGCGGCATTGCCAAAGATGTCAAGCTGCTGCAGGTCTGCAGAACTTTCAGATACATTGAGGCCGGTGATGTCACTGTATTGGAACTTGCCACCCATCTGGTCTTCAGAGAGGGCACCCACGTTGGTCTTGCACCATTGCACACTCAGACCTAAGTCTACAAACTCGGGTGTGAAGTCGGTGGTGGTGAAACTCTTGGGTTCGCCATACACATACCCACTGCCTACCTTCAGATAGGGCATATAATAATAGGTGTGGTTGGGAAGCAACCCTTCGGCTATCTGGGTGAGGTCGCCATTGGTCAGCACACCCGGCACGTCGAGACCGGCTTTCAGAGTCTCTACGTCGGCAACGGCAGCCAGCTTCACTCCGGCTGCCATCTCATTGGCATTCACCCCGCCGATGCCACTGATGGTGGCACCGAAGGTGGCCGTGGCACCGGTCACGTCGGTGGCACTCTTGGTGCTGACGAGGGCCGATGTGGTGGTAAAACTCTTTACCTCGCCGTATTTCGTCAGCTTGCCCTGTAGGGTGACGTATGTGGCGTAATAGTAGGTCTTGTTGGTCTCAAGACCCGAGAGGGTGGCTGTGAACGTGCCGTTCTCACCGATGACGCCGACTACCTTGGTGCCGGCACCTCCGGCGACACTCTCCTGACTGGTCGAATAGATGGTACCCAGTTGGTAGGCAGAGCTGGCCTGACTGCTCAGGTCGAGCACCTGACCGTTGGCCACGGCAGAGGTGGCGGTGACCTCTGCGTCGCCGGTGGTGACAGACGAAATGATGGGAGCAGTGTTGATGGTATAGTTGTCTTCGTCATCGCTGCAAGAAGAGAAAGCGAGGACACCCAAGGCAACTAACAATAAACTGCTGAATATGTGATGTTTCATTGTCATTGTCTTTTATAAGTTATTCTTCCGTGTGATCAAGCCAGATGGAGTTGATATTGATCTGGACACTCTGACTACGGCCGTCGTCACCGGGTGTGAGGTCGGCTGTGGTGTGTTTGCCGGCATCCGGAATCTCGATGAGGTAAACCAGACTGCCGGCATCGGGCACGCCGTATTTACCATTGACCTTCACCGTATAGGTGCCGTCTCCGGTCACAGATGCCGTGACGCAGCCTTCGTAGGAGGCATCATACACGCCCGAGGGACTCCACATGATGAATGCGGTGCAGGGGGTGTCGAGGGTTCCGAGACCGGTCACGGTAAAGGTGATGGCCATGCTCTTGTTGAACTTCAGCTTCGTTACATCAATGGGAGGATTGGCAGCGGTGCCCGAACCATAGGCATTGAAGAGCTCGATGCGCAGGTTGCCCTTACCCTCGAGGTCTCCCCAATGAAGCTTCGACTGGTCGACCATGAGCTGTGTGCCGTTTTGTACGGCTCCGCCAGTGCTGACCTCGTCGAGTTTGATGACGGCATACTCGGTGACTTTGCCCGCCGTGTTGTGCTTGTTGGGCACACCGAGCCATAGTTCCGACAGGCCGTTGTCCAGCGATTCCTTATTGACGATGCGCAGTTCGTTGGTGTTGATGCTGAATGTGGTCAAGTCGTTCGATACGGTATAGAAGTTGATGGTCTTGTCGAACTTGATCGTAGCGCCATCCACGCTGTAGGTGCCATTGGTGGTATTACCGTCCACGTCGGTCAGCACGTACATGCCGCCTGTGTCGTTGCCCTTGGTCATGGTGAGCTTGAACGCACTCACATCGCCCGGTGCCGGTGTCCACGACTTGTTGTAATCGGATGCCGACTTGAAGCCATTGGAAGTCCATCGGGCATCGGCGGCGTTCCACCAATACCAGTCGTAGGGCGCGTCGGCGTTCATCGTCCAGTTCTTCGTGGTGGTGGTAGTGGTGGTCAGGTCGTCGTTGGCAGGGTCGGTATAGGGGTCTGTGATCTGGGCATCGCTATTCCCACCGGTGTTGGTGTCGGGGTCGTAGCTATCGCGGGCTGTCTTTTCCACAAAGTTATAGACCAGTAGGCAGGGGCCCTCGTTGGGGTCTTTGTCGCGAATCACGGCGAGTTGCATGGTCTTGTCGGTCAGTGAGAGAATACGTAAGTTGCGCCAATCGGAGACGATGTCTGTGCGACCGGGGTCATGAAGCATAGCAACATTGGCCAGCGACAGGGTGTGACGCTCGGTGTCCATGACGTAGGTGCCTTTGGAAGTGGTACCGGCATAGTTGTCGACCACCGTACAATGGGCTCCGTCGATGAGGTCGAAGGTCATGGAGCCATAGTCCATCGCACCGGTCGAGCCGAAGAGCCATGAGCCGTTGCCGGCCCAGTCGGCCTGCCAGTTCCACGAGTCTGCACCAGTGAAGTTGGCTTTGCCCTCGGTCACCTGCTCCCAGGTGTCGTCGGTACCATAGAAGAAGAGTGGGCCTACGAAATAGGTTGTCTTGCCCTGGGCATCCACATCAAGCAGCCATGTCTTCGACTTGCCCGAGCCTCCGCTTAGCTTTTCCCACAGAGGGTCGGTGAGCAGGGCACCATTGGTGTTGTCGAGCGTGAAGGAATAGGGCTCGCCATAGACCACGCCGCCGCGGGTCTGCACACCGAAGGTGACGCTGTACGACCCTGCGAAGGGGATGCGCAAGGTGAGGTCGGCATCCTGAGAATATCCCTGGGGATGGTTCCAGCAAACCTGATAGTTGGATGGCATAAGACTCTTGAGCACCACCGAGTTGTCGGTTTGGTTGACGGTGACATCATAGGCAATGCCTTCAGCCAGGTCTGCAGAGACAATGTCTTTGTTGCCCAGCTCATAATCGTCTGGCGAACAGCCTGCAAGGAAACACATGGCGCAGGCTGCCAGAAATGTATATTTATATCTCTTGAATTTCATAATGGTAAGTATTTATGATTGAAATCTGCATGGATGTGTGGTTTATCCGTACCTAAATATACGATTCTACACATCAATTTACCATCCCGGGTTCTGTTTGTAGACACCCCCCGAAAGGGTGATCTGGTCGTTGGGAATCTGCCAGAAACCACGCTTGACGCGGAAGTTGGCATCCACAAAGGTAGAGGAGACATCCTCTGACACGGTGTTGTTGTAGACGGTGTGGCCCTGGCTGAGCTGTGCCTTGACAAAGGCATCGAGCCCCTGCCGCATCAAGTCCCAGTAGCGGATGCCCTCGCCCATAAATTCCAGGCGTCGCTCATCCCACACCTGCTGTGCCGTGGGCGCGGCCGAGAGGTTATGACTGCTGTCGCCAAAGGCACGCTCACGCACCATATTGAAATAGGTCATTGCCTTCTGGCTGCCCAGCTCTGCTGCCATGAGGAGCACGTCGGCATAGCGCATCAGAATCCAATCCTGGTCTTGAGAAGTCTGGAAATTGGCCCCAGAGATTTCGTTGATGGCGGCCTCTACGGGGATGGAAGAGCCGTCGGTGTAGATCAGTGGGCAGTATTTCTCGTTCACATAGCCCGTCACATCCATAGCGTCTGTGGTGGTCTGGGTGCCGTAGGCACCGTTTTTGGTCAGGTCGATGATCGAGGCATCACGGCGGGAGTCTCCTGTCTGGAAGAGTTGATAGGCCTTGCGAGTGATGGGTGCCTGTCCCCAGCCATTGCCGTAGGGAGCACAAGAGCCGTCAGAGACGTTGCGTATGCCCAGGTCTACGATAAACCTATTGCCGTTGATGTTTGCGTTGTTCCAGTCCTGGTCGTTGTTGAATTTCACCACCCAGACAATTTCGTCACTGGCTTCCTTATAGGTAGTCTTCCAGCCATCAGCCTTGGCTGTAGGCGTTGTGGAGGCGGCAGGCCAGAGGTCTTTGAAGTCGGTCTCCAATTTGTATTGTCCTGAACTGATGGCCTTCTCGCAATAGGCCAGGGCATCGGCCGCCGTCAGTCCGCCGGGCATGGTGCCCCGTTGGTTGTTGTTGTAAACGCCATCGTAGAATAGATACACACGGGCCAGCATGGCACCGGCCGCATAGCAGGTGATGCGCCCTAGCGAAGAGCTCTTGTCGGTGTAGTAGCTGGCTGGGATATTGTCGGCCGCCCACTTCAGGTCGCTCACCACCTGGGCATAGACACTGTCGGGGGAAGCCTGCGGCACGATTTCGCTGGTGGGAGAGGTGATCAGCGGAACATGTTCGAAAAGTTTCACCAGGTCGAAGTATTCCAGTCCGCGCAGGGCCATGGCTTCACCTTTGGCCGCATTCTTTGCATCGTCGGAAGAGAAGACCACCTCGTCGATTTGCTGGAGAAGCTGGTTGCAGCGGTTGATGGCTTTGTAGTAGTCGCCCCACAGTCCGCTCATAAAGCTCACGTCGCTGGTGTTGTAACTCATGTCCATGCGGTCCATGACACGGCAGCTGCGGTCGTCGGGGCCTCCTCCGCCCAGTGCGTCATCGCCACCAAACTCAGATACGAGGAATAACGTAGGCCAGCTGCCGTTGCTCACGGTGCGCTGGTAGCCATCGTAGCATCCGATGACGGCATACGAGGCCTGGAGCTCATTCTTGTAGAATGTGTTGGAGTTCAATGCCGTCTTCGAACTCGTGTCCAGGTAGCTGTCACCGCATGAGACCATCCCCAAGGCAAGGATATAAGCTGCGGTGGTCTTGATATGAATTGATTTCATGATAAATTGCTGTTTAAGTTAGAACTTGATGTTTACACCCACAAGGAATACGCGTGCCCTGGGGTAGGTGCCGGTGTCGATGCCACTCATCCATGCATCCGGGCCATATCCCACTTCGGGGTCCATGCCGCTGTAGTTGGTCAAGGTAAAGAGGTTCTGGGCCTGGGCATACAGACGCAGCTGACTCACATACTTGCAGTGGAGGAGGCGGGCAAAGTCGTAGCCGAGCGTGATGTTGGCCAGACGAAGGTAGTCGCCGTCTTCGAGATAGAGATCAGAGAAGTCGGTCCAGCTGATGTCGCCATTGACAAGTCGAGGAATGGTGTTTGATGTACCTTCTCCGGTCCAACGGCCGAGATACTTGGTGGTGTAGTTACCCTGGTCGGAGTTACCCCAGTTGCGGTAGCCGCCGTTGGCCAGTTTGAATGCGGCAGCCCCTGTCCATACCATGCTGAAGTCGAGGTCTTTCCAATTAAAGCCCATATTGAATCCGAAGTTCCATTTGGGAATGCCGTTGCCCAGGTCCACTTTGTCGGCATCGCCAATGACACCGTCGTGGTTGATGTCCACGAATCGTGCGTCGCCCGGCTTTGTGCCGCTCTTGATGCCGTTGCCGGCAGCCACCCAGTCGTTGATCTCCTGCTGATTCTGGAAGATACCGTCAAATTTATATCCCCAGAAGTAACCCATGGCATGCACTTCGGATATGCGGTAAAACTCGCGTTGGTTGTTGAACATCACATTTGTCGTGCCATGGATGATGCCGTCGGCCGTCTGCAACTCGCCCACTTCATTATGGTTATAAGCCAGGTTGCCACCCAGGTTGTAACGGAAATCGCGGCCGATGCGGTCGTTCCAGTTGAGGGCAACCTCAAAGCCGTGGTTCTTCACGTCACCACCATTGATATAAGGAGCGTCGGCACCGGCTGTGGCAATGACGGGAGCCTGTACCACCCAGTCTTTGGTGTTCTTCCAATAGTAGTCGAAATTGAGGTTCAACCTGTTGTGCAGGAAGCTGGCGTCGAAGCCCAGGTCAATCTGCTCGGAGGTTTCCCAGCCAAGGTTTAGGTTGGCAATGTTGGAGGGATAGGCACCGTTGGAGTTGGCCGTGGTTCCCTTTCCTGTGCCGAAGTTATAGCCCGCCCCCGTGGAGAGGACCTGTGCCGCCCAGGTATAGGCAGGCGCAGTGGCATTGCCATTTTGTCCCCAGCTGGCCCTCAGCTTGAGGTAGTCCAGCCAAGCGCGTGTGGCTTGCATCCAGTTTTCATTGGTCACTATCCATCCGGCGCTGGCGGCCGGGAAGGTCTTATGCTGGTGTCCTTTGGCGAAACGCGAGTCGCCGTCGTTACGGAGCGACACCGTGGCCATGTAGGTCTCCTTCCAATCCCATGACAGACGGCCGAAATATGAAATCGACTTATATTCGTTGTCGGGTGCGCCGCTGTAGGCACCGCTCTGCGTAGTGGTGTTGTTGAGATATGCCGTAGCCCAGCTGTTGAAGAGTTCGTTGAGCACCCCGTTTCCGCTGAGGTTCACGCCTTGGTTACGTCCGGCATCCGAACCTGCCATGGCCGTGAAGCTATGCTCGCCCAGTTTCCAGTCGTAGGTCAGGGTGTTGATCCATTGCAGGCTCCACCCGTTGTATGCACTCTGGCTCACCGTGGGGGCCGACTGACTGCTGTTGGTAGTCGCCACATAGGCAGGACTGTAAGAACGATAATCGCTGGAATTGTGCTTGAAGGCCAACTGAGTATGGAATATCAGGTTCTTTAGAGGCTGTAGGTCAGCAAAGACACTGGCCACCCAGTTTTGTGAGTGGCTCTTGTTCTGGCTTCGGTAAAGCGATGCCACAGGGTTGAAGTCGTACTGATACCAGTCGGTGGCTGTGGAGTAGGAGTATCCGTTGTTTTTGTCAGCACGCCCGTCTTGCTGCAGATACACCGGCAACAGAGGCGTAGTGCCAAAGGCAGGTCGCAGGGCGTTGTTGTACATATTGCCCGTGCCGATGCCTCGCTGGTTAACATAGGCAAAGCTGATGTTTTCGCCCACCTTCAGGAAGTCGCCCAAGAGTTTCTGGGTGAAGTTTCCGCGTAGGTTATAGCGCCCGTAGTAAGAGGCGTCTTTGCCCCCCACGATACCCTCCTGGTTCATGTAGCCCAGCGACACGGCATAGGTAGAGGCCTTGGTGCCGCCGTTGATGCCCAGGTTATAGCTTTGCTGCAAGGCATTGTCTTTGAACATATCGTCCATCCAGTTGGTGTCGCACACATTGCCGTTGGCATCGTATATCGAGGCATACTTTGTCCAGTCGATAGACCCGTTGCCTGAGTTGCGGCTCTGTTCCTCCATGAGAGTCATATATTCGCTGGCGTTGAGCATGTCCACCTTTCGGGTTACATTCTGCCATCCCAGATAGGCATCGAAGCTGACAGCGTCCTTCCCCTCCTTGCCACTCTTGGTGGTGACGAGCACCACGCCGTTGGCACCTGCGGCTCCGTAGATAGCCGACGAGGCGGCATCTTTCAGCACATCGATGCTCTCGATGTCGCTGGGGTTGATCTTGTTGATGTCGACGCCCGACACGCCATCCACGACATAGAGCGGCGAATTGCTGATGTTCGAGCCTTGTCCGCGAATGATGACCTTCATGCCGTCACCGGGCTGTCCTGAGTTGGAGATGATGTTCACGCCTGGTGTCTGGCCTTGCATGGCCTGTAAGGCATTGTTGGTGTTGAGTTTTGACACATCTTCACCTTTCAGCTGGGTCGTAGCACCTGTCACTAGTTTCTTCTTCTGCACGCCGTAACCGATGACCACTACCTCGTCGAGCGACTTGTTGGCAGGCTCGAGGCTGACCTGGAAGGTCGACTGGTTGCCCACGACAATCTCCTGCGTGGCATAGCCCACATACGAGATCACCAGCGAGGCCCCCGGCTTGACATGGAGTGAGAACTTGCCGTCAAGGTCGGTGATGGTGCCATTGCTGGTACCTTTCTCCATGACGGTAGCGCCCACGATAGGCCCTTCGGCATCCTGGATGGTTCCACTCACTTGTTTTTGTTGCTGAACGGCCTGCAATGCCGTAATGTCAGTAGCGGCATACACAGATGGTGGGTAGGCTACCCCCAATGCCGTACATGCGCCCGCAAGCAACAAAGTCTTTCTAAATGTTACATTCATAATTATTTAGGTTTAATTAAATGGTTTGCTCACTTATCGGTTAGGTCACAAAACTCCTAAGTAGTTCGGTATAATCCAATTATTATAAGTCTTGCCAAGAGACTTTATTTTTACAAATATAGACAATCCAAAGAAATGGAGACACATATATTCAGCTTTGTTAACATTATTACATGCATTTGCAAAGATAGTATATGAAACGTACATGAACAGCTTTCGCCAAAGGGAATGAAAAGGGATTTTTTGTATCTTTGCCACAGATACCCCTTAAACCCTACAGATATGGCGACACAGAAGAACGAGGTCTCCTTTGAAGAGGTCGTAGCTCGTGGCT
>JBHAFS010000056.1:0-39677 GCA_041856205.1 Prevotella sp. | reverse complement strand
CAAGAGCCGACCTGGCTTGGTCGACCCTTATGCTTTGTATCAGAGTTTGCGTACTCCTATATGTATGTAGCGCCGTATACGAGACCCGTACGTACGGTGCAATGAGAGGTGCTGGGGAGAAATCCCCACATCTACTCTATTTCTTGTTCTGTCGAAGGCCAATTCTAGCTGAGCGATGACGGTTTCCCGGCAATGCCTATGCATAGCTATGCCGTGGCCCGAAGGCCTCAATGTCATGATGGGCTGGCTCTGTACGTGCCGTGTTTCTAATCGAACCAGGTTCTGTTTCTAATCGAACCAGGTTCTGTTTCTAATCGAACCAGGTTCTGTTTCTAATCGAATCAGAGTCTGAATTGTGTCGAACCCATTGGTCGTTGTATGCTTCCGGTCACGCCACGGCAGCCTTGAGGCAGTGCGTGGAATGGTTGTTAGGACAGACATTCATGCCCTGTGAGGCGCAGTGAAGGATGTGCGGAAAAGCCGATAGAGGGGCTGGAATAGCCCTTATTTTGCCATATTGGCATTGGTTTATGACATTTTGTCGCTCAAATCGCTGCGGCATGAAGGTTGTATATCGGTGGGTGTAAACATTAAACATATAACCATTTAAAGATAGGAGTTCATTATGATGTACACACGTAACAGTTGGTTCCCAGAGATCTTCAACGATTTCTTCAACACAAGCAATATGGCCCGCACCAATGCCACGGCTCCCGCCATCAACGTTTCAGAAAACAAGCAGATGTATCGGGTGGAGTTGGCTGCCCCGGGTCTGAAGAAGGAAAACTTCAATGTCAATGTCAACGCTGACGGCGACCTCACCATCAAGATGGAGCGCCAGCAGGCCGAGAAAGACGAAGAGACGCACTACCTGCGCCGCGAGTTTGCCTACGCCAAGTATGAGCAGACGCTGATCCTGCCCGAGGATGTCGATAAGCAGCATATTGTGGCTCGCGTGGCCGACGGTGTGCTCACCATCGATCTGCCCAAGGTCAACAAGGTGGAAGACAAGGTGGTGCGTGCCATCACTGTAGAGTAAGGTTTTAAACCCGTTTTAGTTTGATAGATTTATAATTGTGTGATTGTTAGATTTTTGGCCCCGAGCATGTGAATGTTCGGGGCTTTTTGTGTAATTTTGCAAAAATTCTGCCTCGCCGTCGTGCGTTCCGGTTTTGAATATCAATAACAAACAAATATGAGCACATTATTCCTCTTCACTTTCGCACCGCCTCAGATGTGGCTGCAAGTAGTCATTCTCGTTGTGGGCATCGCCGTGGTGCTGTGGGGCGCCGACCTCCTCACCAAGGGCGCCGTGGGCTTGGCCGAGCGCATGGGCATCCCCCAGATCGTCATCGGTCTCACCATCGTGGCCATGGGCACCTCGATGCCCGAGTTTTTCGTCAGCCTCATGTCGGCCATCAACGGCACCCCCGACCTGGCCGTGGGCAACATCGTGGGCAGCAATATCTTTAACGCCCTCTTCATTGTGGGCTGTGCCGCCATGGTGGCGCCTATCACCATTCTGCACACCACGGTGCGCAAAGACATTCCCTTTGCCATGATAGCCTCCGTCACCCTGCTCATGATGTGCCTCGACAGCCACATCAGTCGTCTCGATGCCGCCATCTTGTTCGTCATGTTCATTATCTTCATGGTGTTTACCGTGAGAGGCAGCAAGGAGGATACCTCGGCCGCGCCGACGGCCTCTGAGGCCCCGGTGGCCGCACCGATGGGCGTGGGCAAGGGTGTGGCACTGGTGGTGCTGGGTCTGGCCATCCTCATCCTGGGCTCCAATGCCTTTGTCGACAATGCCTCGGCCATCGCCCGTTCGCTGGGTGTGAGCGAGGCCGTCATCGGTCTCACCATCGTGGCCTGCGGCACCTCGCTGCCCGAGCTGGCCACCAGCGTGGTGGCGGCACGCCGCGGCAACAGCGGCATAGCCATCGGCAACGTGCTGGGCAGCAACGTCTTCAACATCCTCATGATCCTGGGTCTCACCGGCCTGGTAAGCCCCATGGCCATGCAGGGCATCACGCAGACCGACCTCTCGGTGATGGTGGTGTCGATGATACTGCTGTGGCTCTTCTCCTACACGCGCTACCGCATTGAGCGCTGGGAGGGTGGGGCCCTGGCCCTGGCCTTCGTGGCCTACCTGGTGTGGCTGCTCATGCCCTATCTGGGTTAGGCTTGCAACAGCCGCTGGCACGCGGGCAGCGACTCGGCGTATCAGCGGCTGTTCGATTGCAAAGTGTACTTCAACGGCACGGTGTAAGCGTTAAACTTCGTCATCCGTGCTGTTTTCCGGTCGATTATTCGTACCTTTGCAGTCCAAACAGAGTGCTTGGTAAACCTCTTTAAAAACAAGAACATGATTCAAAAGCAAAGCGTGAGTGTGCTGTTTATGCTTTTCAGCATCCTCTTCTGCGTCTGCCTCATTGCGGCAAACGTACTCGAGACAAAGCAAATAGCCGTGGGTCCCGTCAGCCTGACCGGTGGCCTCATTGTTTTTCCAGTGTCTTACATCATCAACGACTGTGTGTGCGAGGTGTGGGGATTCCGCAAGGCCCGTCTGCTCATCTGGACGGGTTTCGCCATGAATTTCCTCTTCGTGATGCTCGGTGCACTGTGCGACCTCATCCCCGGTGCGCCCTACTGGCACAACGAGGCCGGGTTCCATGCCATCTTCGGTCTGGCCCCGCGCATCGCCATGGCCTCCTTCGTGGCCTTCATCGTGGGCAGTTTTGTCAATGCCTACGTCATGAGCAAGATGAAGCTGCGCCACGGCGGCAACCATTTCTCGGCGCGCGCCGTGCTCAGCACGGTGGCCGGCGAGACCTGCGACTCGATTATCTTCTTCCCCCTGGCCCTGGCCGGTGTAGTGCCTGCCGACGAGCTGCCCTGGCTCATGCTGTGGCAGGTGGTGCTCAAGACCGTGTATGAGGTCATTGCCCTGCCTCTCACCATCCGCATGGTGCGGGTGCTCAAGGCACACGAGGGCGTGGACGTGTACGACCGCGGCATCAGTTATAATGTGTGGAAAATATTCAGTATAGGTTAATCATCATGTCAGACGTAAGAAAAGAAGAAGGCCTGCGGGCCCTGGGTCGGAAGACCGACTACAGCATGGACTATGCCCCCGAGGTGCTCGAGACCTTTGTCAACAAGCATCCCGACAACGACTATTGGGTGCGGTTCAACTGCCCCGAGTTCACCTCGCTGTGTCCCATCACCGGGCAGCCCGACTTTGCCGAGATCGTCATCAGCTATATTCCCGGCGAGCGTATGGTAGAGAGCAAGAGCCTCAAGCTCTACCTTTTCAGCTTTCGCAACCACGGCGACTTTCACGAAGACTGTGTCAACATCATCATGAAAGACCTTGTGCGCCTCATGGACCCCAAGTATATCGAGGTCACCGGGCTCTTCACGCCGCGCGGAGGCATCAGCATCCACCCTTACGCCAACTACGGTCGGTCCGGCACCCGTTACGAGGAGATGGCCACCAAGCGCCTCTGGGAGCGGCAGTAGGCCTGCGTGCGGGATGCACTAAAAGCCGGTGCCCCACGATAGCTGTTTGTGCTATCGTGGGGCACCGGTCGTTTTTGGGGGTGTGAAGCCACCGGGTGGGGCAGGGGCCGATGGCGACTCAGTTGAAGGTGAGCCTGAAGGTGGTGAGCCGCTTCGCCGTGTCGCTGACCAGCACCAGCGACCCGTTGCTCGCCCGCATGATCTGCCGCGACACCGACAGTCCGATGCCGCTGCCCTGGCTCTTGGTGGTGAAGAAGGGTACGAAGATGTGGGCCGCCACGTCGTCGGGTATGGGCTCGCCGTTGTTGCTCACGTCGATGGTCACGGCCTCGTGGGCGTTGGTGTAGGCATGCACCGCGATCTCGCCGCCCTCGCCCACCGCCTCGGCGGCATTCTTCAGCAGGTTGGTCATCACGCGGCTCACCAGACTCTCGTCGGCATACACCAGCAGGTCGTCGGGGGTGGTGTGCAGCTCCAAGCGCACCCCGCCCTTGAGCATGGGGGCGGCCAGACTGGCCATGCGCTCTACGAAGGGCTTGACATAGAAGAGCTGTGGCGAGGGCGTGGGCACGTGGGTCAGCGTGCGGTAGCTGTCGATGAAGCGTATGAGGTCCTTGCCCGTCCGGCTGATCACCTCGAGCGCCGTGCGCTGTTCGCCCTGGGCATGGGTGCGCAGCGTGTCGCTGAGCGATATGATGGGCGTCACGGCATTCATGATCTCGTGGGTGAGCACCCTGATGAGCTTCACCCAGCTGTCGATCTCCTGGTTGTCGAGCTCGCCCTCGATGTCGCTGAAGGCGATGATGCGCACGCGTCTTTGCTGGAGCACGGTGTGGGTCTCGCGCGTGGCGAAGCGTTCGAGGCGTTGCTTCACTTGGTTGATGTGCGTCACGGTGGGCGTCTGCAGCATGTCGAGTGCCGCACGGTTGCTGCGAAGCACGATGCCGCGCTGCTCCTCTACCACCAGAATACCTGTGTCTACCGAGTCGAGGATGAGCTCAAAATACTTCTCGCGCTCCATTTGTTCGTTGCGGGCGTGCTGCAATATTTCCTTCACGCGGTTGAGCGAGGCGTTGAGCAGTTGCTCCTCGCCGAGTGTGTTGTCCTCGGGGAAACGGAAGGAGTAGTCGCCATTGTCGATGGCATTGAACATGAAGGTCACCTTCGCGATGTTGCGCCGGTAACGCCGCCACAGTCTGAGGTAGGCCACGCCTGCTGCCAGCAGGGCAAGTGCCAGTGCGATGTCGAGCCCGTTCATGGTGTTATAGTCCGTAACGTTTGATCTTATTGTATAGCGTCTGTCTCGATATGCCCAGTCTGAAGGCTACCTGTGAGAGGTTTCCGTCGCAGTCGGCGATGGTCTTCTCAATGAGTCGCCGCTCCATCTCGTCGAGCGTGCGTACCTCCTCCAGCGGTTTCTCCTGCCGCCCTTGTCCGCTGTCGATGTCGCCTACGCCGATGCTGTCGCCGCTGCTCAGGATGACCGCCTTCTCCACCGCGTGTTGCAGTTCGCGCACGTTGCCATACCACGGCAGCCGGGCCATCTTCTCCTCGGCATTTGCCGAGAAGGCCAGGCCTGGTTTGTGGTACATGTCGGCATAGCGTTGCAGAAACATCCGGGCCAGCGGCATGATGTCGTCGGGGCGTTCGCGGAGGGCCGGCAGGTGCAGCTGTATGGTGTTGATGCGGTAGAGCAGGTCTTCCCTGAACTCCCCCCGGGCCACCATCTCCTGCAGGTTGCGGTTGGTGGCGCAGAGCAGTCGCACGTCCACGTCGATGGCCTTGCTGCCTCCCACGCGCACGATGCTGCGGCGTTGCAGCGCCGTGAGCAGCTTGGCCTGCAGGGCATAGCTCAGGTTGCCTATCTCGTCGAGAAACAGCGTGCCGCCGTCGGCCAGCTCAAACTTGCCCGGCTTGTCGGCCTTGGCGTCGGTGAAAGCCCCCTTCACATGGCCGAAGAGCTCGCTCTCGAAGAGCGTCTCGGCCACCGCGCCCATGTCGATGGGCATCAGGCTATGGGCGCTGCGCTTCGACAGGCGGTGTATCTCGCAGGCCAGCACCTCCTTGCCCGTGCCGTTCTCGCCCGTGATGAGGATGTTGGCATCGGTGGCCGCCACCTTCTCCACCATCATCCTGAGCTCACGCATGACCTCCGAGTTGCCCCAGTGCATGGCCGTCTGGTCGGTGCGCTGGTGGCTGTGTGACGGCTCCTTGCGCGTCTTGCGGTAGGCGCCGACCAGCGTCTCGGTGAGTTTGTCGTTGTCGAAGGGCTTCACCACGAAGTCGGTGGCCCCCTCTTTGATACCCCTGACGGCCAGCTCGATGTCGGCGTAGGCCGTGAAGAGCACCACCTCGGTGGCAGGGCTCGCCTTCTTGATTTCCCGGAGCCAGAACAGTCCCTCATTGCCGTTGTTGATGCCGCTGCGGAAATTCATGTCTAAAAGCACCACGTCGGGTTTGTCCTCGCGCAGTCGGGCGGGTATGTTCTCGGGCTTGGCGATGGTCACAATGTGTTCAAAGGTGTTCTCCAGCAGCATCTTCACGGTGGTGAGGATGTTGCGATTGTCGTCTACGATCAGTATTGTTCCTTGTCTCATACGTTGCGGTGATATGCAGTCAACCCGTCTCACAGGGGGCGGATTCGAGTGCTGTGACGTGTATCGGCAAAGTTATCCTTTTTTTGGCTGATATTCAAACGGATGTCCAAAAAATGTACAGGTTTATTGGTGGGTTGGTTTGTTGGTGGGTTGGTTTGTTGGTTTGCGGCATTGACACATTTCCAGAAAATCTTCATGTTTGTGCGAAGCTATTGCCATGGGCCCATTGTTTTGCCATACCGGGAGGTGGGGGGAATCCCGTGTGGCAGATTTGGCTTTTTCAGGGTAATATGCTATATTTGCAGCGGAACAATATAATGAGGTACTTATATGACTTACGATCCTGTGAAATATCGCAATCGAGAAGAAGCTGCAGAGGCTTTGCGCAAGATGCAGCAGCGTAAGCGCGAGTGGGTGGAGAAGACGGAGTGCGAGATGAAGGAATTGGCCAAGCTGAAGGCAGCCAACGCCTGAAAAGCCGATGAATGATGAAGGCGCTCGACTTAAACCGGCTCAACGTGCGAACACCTTATTCTGTATGGCCTGTCGGCAAGCAGTCCTATGGTTTTAAGATAGCTTATGATGTCCAGTGTCGCATCGGTTTTATCGACGACCGGACCATCTGGCCAGAATGAAACCAATGAAGCTTTTGTTCCTGTCCCATGCTTTGCCATCTGAGCGTGAGGCCTTTTCTTGTTGCTACGAAAAATGCCCCTTAGAGTGCCGGTCATGCACTCTCCTGATGTCCTTGCAGTAGTCTTTATCCGGTCTATTGTTGTCTAATTATTGGGCATTGGTGTCTAAGAATTGGACAGTAAGGTAATCATGCTTTTGATGTAAATCATTGACCTTTTGGGAGATAACTACTTTGGCACGGTGTTGGCCCGTATATGGGTATATGAAGAAAACCGTTTGCATATTATTCATGGCGTTCACTGCCGTGCCGCTCTTGGCACAGGAACGCTGGACAATGGACCGCTGCATGCAGTACGCCGTAGACCACAGCAACGATGTGCGGCGGCAGCAGCTGGAGGCTGCACAACGCCGGTACGACGAGCGGGCGGCCCGGCTCGGTCTGCTGCCCACCGTGGGGGCGCAGGTGGCTGCCCAGTACAGCTGGGGCCGCAACATCGACCCTGAGACCAACACCTATAACACCATCACCACCTTCAACAACTATTACAGTGTGGGTGCCGAACTGCCCCTCTTCGATGGTGGTCGCACATGGAACGCCTTTCGCCAGGCACGGCTGGCACGCGCCCGCAGTCTGTCGGCGCTGCAGCAGGCCGCCGACGACAAGGCCATCGCCGTGATGGCGTGTTTCGTCGAGGCCGTCTACAACCAGCAGACCATTGCCCTGGCCGAGCGCAAGCTCGCCCAGAGCCAGGCGATGCTCCTGAAGACCCGCCGGCAGTTTGAACTGGGGCAGAAGTCGCGCCCCGACGTGGCGCAGGTAGAGAGTCAGGTGGCCGACGACGACTACAACCTGCTGCGGCAGCACAACCAGGCGCAACTATCGTTGCTGGCCCTCAAGGCAGCGATGAACTACCCCGTGACCGACACACTACTCCTCGACACTGCTGTGGCCGTGCGCCATGCGTCGCCCGTCCATGCAGAGACCCTCTACGATGGCTTCGGGGCGACGGCGCCACAGGTGCAGACCGCACGCTTCAGCGTCGAGGAGGCGCGTCTCAACTATCGCATACAACGAGCCGCCTTGCTGCCCACGCTGACGCTGGGCGGCGGCGTCTCGACCAACTATTACCGTAATCTCTCTCAGGGCAGTGGCAGGACAGACGGGTTCGGCCGACAGTTCAACAACAATATGGGCGAGTTTGTCAGCCTGTCGCTGTCCATTCCTATCTTCGACCCCTCGCGCTGGCGCGCTGCCCGGCAGGCCAAGACCGCATGGCTGGAGGCTCGCCTCACCCTCGACGACGCCCGCCGCAAGCTGCACGACGATATTGTGCAGGCCGTGCTCCAGCGCGACGGTGCCGCCCGCGAACTGGTGAAGATGGAGCGCAAGGTCGCCGCCGACTCGCTGGCATGGCATCTCTCGGTTCGCCAGTACGAGGAGGGCATGCGCACGGCCTTCGACCTGCGCACGGCCGCCCAGACCTGGCTGGAGAGCAGCATCAGCCTGCTGCAGATGCGACTGACGCTCGAGATGAAAGAACGACTGGTAAACTATTATCAAGGTAACAGACCATGGATATTGAAATAAAGCAACGCAAGTATCTCGTGCCCCGCAAGTACTGGGCATGGCTGGGTGGTGGTATCGTCGTGTTGGCAGCCCTGACATGGCTGGCCCTGGGCAACTATGCCTCGACCCTGAAGGTGGAGCGCCGCGGGCTGAGCATCGGTGATGTCAGGAAGGCGCAGTTTGACGACTATGTGAGTGTGGACGGCAGCGTGGTGCCCATACAGGTGGTGCAGATTGCGCCCGAGGAGGGTGGCGTGGTGCTCGAGAAGGTAGTCGAGGAGGGCACTCATGTGCGCCGGGGCGACGTCATCGTGCGACTGGGCAACAGCAACCTCGACCTTGAGATTCTCAATGCCGAGAGCGAGCTGGCCGAGAAGCAGAACATGCTGCGCAACACGCAGATCACCATGGAGCAAGACCGCCTGAACAACCAGAACGAGGCGGCACAGCTGGCCATGGAGGTGCAGGCGCGCAAGCGTGCCTACGGGCAGCATACCGCCTTGCAGCAGGAGCAGCTCAACAGCCGCGACGAATATCTCAAGGCCAAGGAAGACTACGAACTGGCTGTGAGGAAGAATGCCCTCGTGCAACAGAAGATGCAGAAAGACGCGCAGCTGCGACGCGCTCAGGTAGACCAGATGAACGACAATCTCAGTTCGATGATGCGCAACGTGCAGCTGGTGCGCCAGCGCAAGGAGCGGCTCAACGTGCGCTCGCAGATCGACGGCGAGGTGGGGCAGCTTGACGTCGAGCTGGGACAGAGTATCTCGCCCGGACAGAAGATAGGCGTCATCAACGACCTGAGCGACTACAAGGTGGAGGCGAGGGTCGACGAGCACTACATCGACCGCGTACACCGGGGCCTCACCGCCACCTTCGACCAGAACGGCCGGCGCTATCGCCTCACCGTGCGCAAGGTGTACCCCGAGGTGCGCGACGGCCGGTTTAAGATTGACTTCGTATTCGCCGGTGCCCGTCCCGCCAGCATCCGCACGGGCCAGACCTACTACGTCGACCTGCAGCTGGGGCAGGCCAAGCAGGCTGTGCTCATTCCCAAGGGCACCTTCTACAGCGTCACGGGCGGCAGCTGGATCTTCGTGCTCGACAAGGATGGGCGCAAGGCCTACCGCCGCAACATCCGCATCGGGCGGCAGAACCCCGAGTACTATGAGGTGCTGGAGGGGCTGGAACCCGGCGAGCGCGTCATCGTGAGCGGCTATGAGGGCTATAAAGACAATGAGATACTCGTATTGGAATAGCATACACACATCATTACAAATAACCAATGAGATGAGACAAATACTCAATCTGAAGTCCTACTTCACCTTCCTTTCACGCAATAAGTTGTACGCAGGCATCAATATGTCTGGTCTGAGCGTCAGCTTCGCCTTCGTCATCCTTATCGGCCTATACTATTATCACGAGTCGCGGATAGACCAGCACATTCCGCAAGAAGAGCAGGTTTACGGACTCGTAGTGGACGTTGAGAACGAAAAGATGAGTGGTTCTTCGCGCGAGATTATCAAGTTGTTGCAGAAGCAGCTGCCGCAGGTGGAGTCGGGGTGTGCCCTCTATGCCAACGAAGATGTGCGCCTGAGCGTCGACCAAAGCAACAAGGTCAAGGTCGCCATGCTCTTCACCGATTCAACCTTTTACCCCATCTTCCAGCGTCCTCTGGCCGAGGGCAGCGCATCAACGGCACTTGCGTCGCTCAATGATGTGGTCATCTCGCGCAGACTCGCGCAAGAGCTGTTTCCTGATGGGCAGGCTTTGGGAAAGACCATCATCGAGGGATACGCCACGCGTCTGCACGTCAAGGGCATCTTCGAGCCCCTGGAAGACACTTCATTGCCCGATGCCGACATCATCGGACGCTACGAACTGCTGCGCGAGCAGAACCCCTGGCTGTTTGATATAGATGGAAATTTCGGCAGTTCGGATGTAGTGTTGAAGCTGAAGCCGGGCACCGACGTTGTCTTGTTGGAGAAGAATATCAACGGCATCTTGGAGAAATTTTACAAGGAAAAATTCAAGTTAGACTGCACGTTCAAGCTCATTCCTTTTAGCGATACCTACTTCTCTTCTTACGATTCGACGGTATGCAAGCGTGGCAAGCAGGCTCTGGTCTATATCGCCAGCCTCATTGGATTGCTCATCTTGTTGTTCTCCATCATGAACTACATCAACCTTACGACCGCACTTACTGGCTATCGCTCGCACGAAATGGCCACGAGACGACTTCTGGGGAGCCAAAAGAGCGAAGTGATGTTGCGACTTATCGTCGAGAGCATCTGCCTCTGTGTATGCTCGGTAATCGTTGCGATACTCTTGGCATGGGCTCTCGTACCGGCTGCAAACCAGCTGCTTAGTACCACATACGGCATCTCCGCACTTTTTGAGGGGCTGCCCTTGGCCATTCTCCTGTCTGTCGTCGTGGTGGTAGGCGTGCTGGCTGGTCTGCTCCCGGCACTCATCATGTCGCGTGTAAAGCCCATCGATGTTGTGCGCGGCACATTCCGTCGGCAGACCAAGATGCTGTTCAGCAAGGCCTTCATCATTGTCCAGAATATCATAACAATCAGTTGCATCGCACTCGCGGCGATTTTCAGCCAGCAGGTAAGACACCTTGTCAGTGCCCCCTTGGGCTATGAGACCAAGGGCGTCATGGAGGTGATGGTGCCGCAAGATGCCCGTCAGGCCGATCTGTTCAAGAAGACATTGCAGCGTCTGCCCTGCGTTCAGGCTGCTTCGGTGTGTCTCTGTTCGCCGCTCGAAGGCGGGTTCAATCAGATGGTTTACGTAAACAACCAGCCTGTCAGATGCCAGCGATTCTATGCCGATAAGGATTATCTCTCGCTGTTGGGAATCAAAGTTCGCACCCGCTATGCCGCGTCCGACACCGTGCAGACCTACGTAACGCCCGAATTCCGAGCCACTATGGGCCTGAAAGAAGATGCGCGGTCGTTCAGATACAACGAGAATTACGACATGGAGACGATTAACGGCGTGATCGACGATTTCCACCTGCAGACCATCACATACAATCCTTCCCACGAGACGACGGTGGTCTATATCTTCGAGAAAATGCCGAATAACATGATCAATGCCGTACTGATTAAGACCGTGGGCGACGAGACCGAGGCCTACCGTCAGGTGCAGCAGGCCTACCGCGATGTGTATCATGAAAGTCTGACGGAGGATGCTCCGTACCTCACACAGCGCATTGCCAGGGTCTATAAAGAGAAAGCGCGCATTGCGAAAATCATGTCGGTCTTCTCCTTTGCGGCCATTCTGATTTCGATGCTGGGCCTCGTGGCCATGTCAACTTACTTCATCCAGCAACGCAGCAGGGAGATTGCCGTGCGCAAAGTGTTCGGTTCGACGGGTGTGCAAATCCGTCGCCGACTCATCCTATCGTTCCTCTCGTATGTAGGCATCGCCTTTGTAGTCAGCGTTCCCATAGTTTGGGGAGTGGCCGGAGGGTGGATTTCGCAATACAGCTACCGCATTGTCTGGTGGCCGTGGATTATCGTAGCCGGTATCCTGGTACTGCTCATCTCATTTGGCGCCGTGGTGGTGCAGAGTTGGATGGCCTCGAACGAGAATCCCGTGAATAGCATTAAACAAGAATAACGATGAAACAGAAAACTTTAGTTAGCGTGTTATGGGCCGTGCTGATGCTCATATCCGTTATGGCGCAAGGTGCCACAGCAACAGACGATCAAACCGTGAGCAAGGAGTACAAACTTGGTCAGTTCTCTGCCATCGACGTTTCAAGTGCTGTCGATGTAGTGTTTACGCCTTCAACCGGCAGTCTGTGCAGCGTGATGGCAGAGGGTACGGCTGGTATGATAGAGCGGCTACAGGTCAGGGTTGTGGGCGATGTGCTCACCATGCGCCAGAGGTCGAACACCAAGTTCAGCCCCAGAAAAGATAAGCTGAAGGTTTATGTGAGTGCCCCCGCCCTGCAATCGGTGACCGTGTCGGGAGCGAGCAGCATAGAGGTCTCCAGACTGAGCACACCCATGCTGGAGGTCAATGGTAGCGGTGCGGGCTCTGTCAATATCAAACAGCTTGTTGCCAAGCAAGTAACCGTCAAGGTCAGAGGCGCATCCTCAACAAGGCTTGATGGTGTCACTACCAAGGCTGCGTTTACAAGCGAAGGGGCATCGAGCGTGAAAGCAGAGAGCCTTCATGCGGCACATGTATTGGCCATTTGTTCTGGCGCGTCGAACATCAGTTGCTATGCCTCTCGTTCTGTAGACGCCACGGCTTCTGGTGCCAGTCGTATTACGGTAAAGGGCAAGCCTGCCCAGACAGATGTGCGTAGCTCTGGCGCCTCTAATATCAATGTCAGCAAATAGAAAACCATGAACAATATCAAGCAAGCGTTAGGCTTAGCCTTGCGCAATCTGCCCCGCAGGGGACAGCACAATGTGGTGAAGATACTGTGCCTGGCTCTCGGCTTGAGCATCAGCGCGGTGATTATCGCCGAAATCTATTACGAGCAGACATACGACCAGTGCTACCCCGACTATGACCGTATCTGCCGTGTGACGGAAGGGTTTAAGATGAAGGCGCAAGACTTTACGGAAAGTTTTAGCACATCGGGTGGGGTAGCGCCGCTGATGAAGAAAACCATTCCCGAGGTGGAACTCGCTACCAGAACCAATCCCATCGCCACAGACGGGGAGATAGAAGACAATGAGAAGGTGAAGGTAAAAGCCGATGTCTACTTTGCCGACAGCTGTTTCTTTCGTATGTTTCCAACGAAGATTCTACAGGGTGATGCCGGCAAGGCCCTGACCGATCCATTTTGCTGCGTCGTGAGCCGTACCACTGCCGAGCGACTCGGAGGCAACGTGATAGGGCGACGCATTCATTCAACGATGATGCCTACCATCGAATTGACTGTCATGGCCGTGTATGAGGACTATCCTCACAACTCTACGTTTCACCGCTACGATGTCATCGGTTCGCTCAACACGCAGCGGCATTTCAGCTTCGACGGACAAGACTGGCTTGTGGGCAACGACAGGTATCGTAGTTTCGTGAAAATCAGGAAGGGCGCAGATCCTGCGTCTTTCGGTCCAAAGATCCAAAACATGATCAAGATACACTATCCCGCGAAAGAGCTGCAGCAGGCCGGCGTATCACTCACCTATAAGATTACCCCCATCTCGCAATACTATACCGACGGCGAGCGGATACGCCAAATGTTCTGGATACTCTCGCTCCTGGCTTTCGTGCTGTTGGCTGCGTCGGTACTCAACTATGTGCTCATCGTGGTGGGCAATATGGTGACTCGTGCCCGTGAGATGGCCGTGAGAAAGTGTTATGGCGCAGGACGCAGCATCATCTATGTCATTAGCTTCGCAGAGGCTGCGGTACATCTGCTCATCGCCGTGGCATTGGGCGCATTGCTCCTCTTTGTATGTCAAGGCACCATCGAGCAGCTTCTGTCGGCACCGCTGCGTGTGTTGCTTTTCAATCGTGGCTCATGGATATTGGCCTTCATCTGTGTGTTGGTGCTCATCGTGGGTGGTATCATTCCGGCGTGGCTCTACAACCGCATGCCTGTGGCAGTGGCGTTCCAAGGCTATGTAGAGTCCAGGCGACGGTGGAAGGTCGTACTCTTGGGCGTAGAGTTTGCCATGGTTAGCTTCCTCTTGGCGCTTCTCTTGATCGTAAGCCTGCAATACCGGCACAATGTAGATTTCGACTTAGGCTACCAGTGCGATAACATCGCCGTGACAGATGTCACAGCATTGACTTCACAGGAGCGGCAGCAGGCTGCCGACGAGGTAAGGCGCGTCAGTGGCGTAAGGGCAGTGTCGGCATGCAACTCTATCCCATTCTATGGCGGGAGCGGCAACAACATCACCGTGCCGGGAGAAAACCAGCAACTGTTTAACGTGTCCGATTTATATACAGTGGGCGACCACTACTTCGACATGCTGCGCATTCCTGTAGTATCGGGTAAAACGTTCGCCGCTCACAGCGACAGTCTGGCTCAGGTTATGGTGAGCCAGAGCTTTGCGGCGATGATGAAGAGGCTGCGAGGATGGGATGATGTCGTTGGTAGAAAGGTTCTCATCAGCGAGCATAGCATGGATAACAACAGTCCATTCACGATCATCGGCGTATTCAAAGACATACATATCGGCACAGCCGAGTCGAATGGGTTTGACCGTCCTGTCGTGATATTCTATGGCAGTCAGTCGCATGGCAGGAACAATATGATGCTCATTCAGTTTGATGAACTCACTGTCGATGGCATGGCCGCCGTTCAGACCCGACTTCAACGGTTTTTCCCGGGCAAGACCATTGTGCTGCAAAGCATGGAGAGCGAGAAGAATATGCAGTATGTCTCTACGCTCAATTTCCGCAACGGCGTGATGACGGCCGGCATCGTAGTGCTCTTCATCGCCCTGCTGGGACTGGTGGGCTACGTGACCGACGAGGTGAACCGCCGCCACAGGGAGATAGCCATACGCAAGGTGAACGGTGCCCGGGCGACCGACATTGTCTTGCTCTTCCTGCGTGGTATTATGAAGACGGCATTACCGGCCTCCGTTGTCGGTGCCGTGGGAGCATGGGTTGTCGCCGCACAGTGGCTCATGCTTTATGACAACCGCATAAGCCTCCGGGTGTGGTGGTTCGTGGCCGTGGTGCTTGTGGTGCTGCTCATCGTCGTGGGCGTGACGGTGCTCAACAGCCGCCGCGTGGCCAACAGCAATCCGATAGGATTCCTCAAGCAGGAGTAAGGCCCCCCCCGGGCGGGGGTGAGGACAAGAAGTGATATAGTATAACAAACAATAAACAATAAACAATAAAGGTTATGATACAAGTAGAAAATCTCAGCAAGACGTTCCGCACCGACGAGGTGGAGACCATTGCGCTCAACAAAGTGACGTTCAACGTCGAGGACGGCGAGTTTGTGGCCATCATGGGGCCTTCGGGCTGTGGCAAGTCGACGCTGCTCAACATTCTCGGACTGCTCGACAATCCCACCGACGGCAAATATTGGCTTGGCGACAAAGAGGTGTCGGCACTGAAAGAAAACGAACGCACCAACGTGCGCAAAGGCGAGATAGGTTTTGTGTTCCAGAGTTTCAACCTTATTGATGAACTCAATGTAGAGGAGAATATCGAGCTGCCGCTGACCTATCTCAATATGGCGAAGGCCGAGCGGCGGCAGAAGGTGCAGGACATCATGAAGCGCATGGGCATCAGCCACCGTGCCCACCATTTCCCCCACCAGCTGTCGGGCGGACAGCAACAGCGCGTGGCCATCGCCCGCGCCGTGGTGTTCGGGCCGAAACTCATCCTCGCCGATGAGCCCACGGGTAACCTCGACTCCAGAAACGGTGCCGAGGTGATGGGACTGCTCACCGAGCTCAACCGCGAAGGCACCACCATCGTCATGGTGACGCACAACGAGCGCGACGCCGCCATTGCCCACCGCGTGGTGCGGCTGTTCGACGGACAGGTGGTATAAGGCCAAACAGGGCACCCGAAAAATGCACGGGTGCCCTGTTTGATGATGAAAAAGTGAGTAATGAAACGCAGGCATGTCACCGGGCAAGCAGTCCGGCTATCCCGGACATGATGCACGGCTATCCCGGGCAGCGTGCCCGGCTATCCCGGACACCGTGTCCGGAGCCTCCGGACAAAAGCGTCAGAAGCCTGACGTAATGCCCACAGCTACTCGGTGGCCTCTTTCAGGGCCTGCTTGTTGCGCATGGCCGCGATGGCCTTGGCCTTCTTGTTGAGGTCGCTGACATCGTTCTTGCGGTAGTAGCTGCGCGTGATGCCGTCGGATGAGAGCACCAGAGAGTCTTCGTCGAGATAGTCGACCGAGCAAGTGTCGTTGACGGGATTGGTGAGTGTCACCGTGCCATCGTTGTCCCATGAGGGTGTGCCGCTGGTGATGACCAGTTGCCCGTTCCATACGTGCCAGGCCGTGAAATAGCCCAGGGGCGGATATACCACCGGGCTCTCGCCGGCCAGCGTGCTGGTTTCCTGCACATATCCCACGCTTTGTGCTTCGCCGTGACGCTTGAGCCAGAAGCCATATTCGCGTGGGATGAGAAAGGTCTGCTTGAGCGAGTCGGGCATGTCGCGCATCATGCGGGCTTGCAGGCGCGGGCTCATCTTGTCGTAGTCGCGCATCTTTGGCATGACGATGTAGCACCAGATGCCCTTGAGCTGGTCGAGGTCGAGCACCTGGTCGGCCACGCGCTTGTCGGTCTTGTTGAGTACAATGCCAATCCAGTCGCCCGTCTTGATTTTGCCGAGCACCTTGCCGTTACGCTTGGCATCGATGATGTCGTAGGTCACGGGGTCGCTGCCGTCGCTGGGCAGTAGCACCACCACAGAGTCGGTGCATCCTTCGCAGGCCAGCCCGTGTATTGTGCGCTCGCCGGCAAAGGTAGGTTGGCTTGCAGGTGGGTTGGTGGGCTGGTTTGCCGATGGGCTGGTGGGCTGGCATGCTGCCAGGGCAAGGGCTCCCACAGCTAGGGCGCAAATGATCTTGATGTGCATGATACTGAGTATGTTTTATGGTGCAAAGATAGTGATATAAATCATAAAAAAACATGCGGATGCTCGGCAATTTGCTTTTTTTTATCTAATTTTGCACCCCGGCAACGCGTAATTCGCGGCAACCAAGTAAGCACAAACAGATAAGAGATAATGAAGAAGAAGATTCAGTTCAGTCTCGTCTACCGGGACATGTGGCAGAGCTCTGGTAAGTTCCAGCCACGCAAGGATCAGTTGGAGCGCATTGCTCCAGTCATCATAGAGATGGGCTGTTTTGCCCGTGTGGAGACCAACGGCGGTGCCTTCGAACAGGTGCAGCTGCTGGCCGGCGAGAACCCTAATGAGGCCGTGCGTGCCTTCTGTAAGCCTTTCAACGAGGCCGGCATCAAGACCCACATGCTCGACCGTGGTCTCAACGCCCTGCGTATGTACCCCGTGCCCGATGATGTGCGTGCCATGATGTATCGCGTGAAGCACGCACAGGGCGTAGACATCCCCCGTATCTTCGACGGTCTGAACGACATCCGCAATATCGCACCTTCCATCCGCTGGGCCAAGGAGGCGGGCATGACGCCCCAGGGCACGCTCTGTATCACCACCTCGCCCATCCATACCTTGGAGTATTATGCCGACCTGGCCGACAAGGAGATTGAGGCCGGTGCCGAGGAGATCTGTCTCAAGGACATGGCCGGTATCGGTCAGCCTGCCTTCCTGGGCAAGCTCACCAAGATGATCAAGGACAAGCATCCCGAGATCATCATCGAGTATCACGGCCATTCGGGCCCCGGCCTGTCGATGGCATCGGTGCTCGAGGTGTGTGAGAACGGTGCCGACATCATCGATACGGCCATCGAGCCGCTGTCGTGGGGTAAGGTACACCCTGACATCATCTCGGTGCAGAGCATGCTCAAGAACGCCGGTTTCGACGTGCCCGAGATCAACATGAACGCCTATATGAAGGCCCGCGCCCTGACGCAGGAGTTTATCGATGAGTGGCTGGGCTACTTCATCAACCCGCAGAACAAGATCATGAGCTCGCTGCTCCTCACCTGCGGTCTGCCCGGTGGCATGATGGGTTCGATGATGTCGGACCTGGGCGGCATACAGGGCGTGATCAACAACCTGCGCACCAAGAAGGGTGAGCCCGAGCTCTCTACCGATGACATGCTCGTGAAACTCTTCGACGAGGTGGCCTATGTGTGGCCGCGTGTGGGCTATCCACCACTGGTGACACCGTTCTCGCAGTATGTCAAGAACATCGCCCTCTTCAACCTCCTCACCCTGGAGCAGGGCAAGGGCCGCTATGTGATGATGGACGACTCTGTATGGGGCATGATACTGGGCAAGAGCGGCAAGGTGCCCGGCAAGATCGACGATGAGATTCTGGCCTTGGCCAAGGAGAAAGGTCTCGAGTTTACCGATGCCGACCCGCACACCCTGCTGCCCAATGCCCTCGACGACTTCCGCAAGGAAATGGACGAGAACGGCTGGGAGTATGGTCAGGACGACGAGGAGCTCTGGGAGCTGGCCATGCACCCCGAGCAGTATCGCAACTATAAGAGCGGGCAGGCCAAGAAGAATATGCTGGCCGACCTGCAGAAAGCCAAGGATGCCAAGCTCGGCGGCACGATGACGCCCGAGCAGGTGGCCGAGTTCAAGCACGCCAAGGCCGATGCCGTCGTGGCCCCCGTCAAGGGTCAGGTGTACTGGGAGTTCCAGGGCGACGGCGAGGCAGCGCCTGCCGTGGAGCCGTATATCGGCAAGGAATACCAGGAAGGCGACACCTTCTGCTACATCCAGGCACCCTGGGGTGAATTTGTGGAGGTGAAGGCCGCCCTTGGTGGCAAGCTCGTGGAGATCAACGCCAAGCAAGGCTCCAAGATCCAGAAGGGCGATGTCATCGCCTACATCGAGCGGCCACAGGCGTAAGGCCTGCCAGCAAGCCAACCCGCCAACAACCCGTATCGCCCTCTTCTCCAAAGGTGGAGGAGGGGGCGATGCTCATTATCAATATAGGCTATGGAACAGAATGAGATACCGGCATGGGTGATTGCCCTCATGCGCAAATACTATCCCGAAGATAACGCCTTATGGCATATTCTCTACACACACAGCAGGCTGGTGGCAGAACGGGCCCTGCTGGTT
Organism: Prevotella sp.; assembly: GCA_041856205.1. GTDB lineage: Bacteria > Bacteroidota > Bacteroidia > Bacteroidales > Bacteroidaceae > Prevotella. Next base: position 20,663 of record JBHAFS010000056.1, on the reverse strand, counting down.
TGCGACCGCCATGCAGAGCTGGGGCTCGACCGCAGTTTTGTGGTCGAGGCGGCCATGCTGCACGATATCGGTATCTTCAGGTGTCATGCGCCGGGCATACAGTGCTTTGGCGATGAGCCATACCTGTTGCATGGCCGCATAGGTGCCGACCTGCTGCGGGCCGAGGGCCACCCGCGCCATGCCCGTGTATGTGAACGGCACACCGGTGCCGGCCTTTCCAGGGAAGATATCATCGCCCATGACCTGCCGCTGCCGCACCGGAGTTTTATGCCCGAGACACTGGAAGAGAAAGCCATCTGTTATGCCGACAAATTCTACAGCAAGACCCATCTGGAACGCCTGCGTACACCCGGGCAGGTAGTTAAGAGTCTGGAACGCTTCGGACACGATGGGGTGCGCCGTTTCGAGGAGTGGCACAAGATGTTTGGCTGAGGCCTTGATACCAACGTTAAAATTGCGAAAACACTCGGTTTTTCACTATTTATGTCGTAATTTTGCAACTTCATGAGGACTACATCTTTCGTCATATTGTTACTATGCGCCATTGTCTACGCAGTGGGTAACAGTAGTGTGCCCCTGGCGCAGGGCAGGCAACAGCGTGCAGGCAAGGGCACGGCAGCGATGAAAGACACCGTGCGCACCGACTCGCTCAGGGGGGCGCGTGCCTCGGCAGCACCCCTCGACACCACCCAGATGGACTCGTTGCAGCTGGCTATCTACCGCCACAACAAGGTCATCGACGACTCTATACGTCTCGACTCCATCAACCGGCAGAAGAAAAACGGCATCGACGCCCCTGTGGTCTACGAGGCCACCGACTCGCTGGTCTACGATGCCCAGACACGTACCGCTCATCTCTACGGCTCGTCGAGTGTCGACTATGAGGCCATGAACCTCAAGAGCGATAAGATCTACATGAGCCTCGACAGCAGTCTGGTGCATGCTACGGGCTCGCCCGACTCCACGCAGAAAGGCGGCATCAAGGGTCGTCCTGTCTTCACCATGGGACAAGACAAGTACGACACCGATACCATGGCCTTCAATTTCAAGACCAAGAAAGGCCTCGTACAGAACGCCTACACCGAACAGGAGGATGGTTACCTCACCAGTAAGATATCCAAGCGCAACGACAAGGGTGAGGTCTACCTGGCCCATGGGCGCTATACCACCTGCGACCACGAGCATCCCGACTTCTATATCTCGCTCTCCAGGGCCAAGGTGCGTCCGGGCAAGGACGTGGTGTTTGGCCCGGCTTACCTTGTGGTGGCCGACGTGCCGTTGCCCCTGGCCATCCCTTACGGTTTCTTCCCCTTCACCAAGAGCTATTCGAGCGGATTCATCATGCCCACCTACGGTGACGAGAACAGCCGTGGCTTCTACCTGCGCGACGGTGGCTACTATTTTGCCCTGAGCGACAAGTGGGACCTCAAGCTCCTGGGAGAGATCTATACCAAAGGGTCGTGGGGTATCTCGGCAGCCAGCAACTACCACAAGCGCTACAAGTACAGCGGTACGTTCTACCTGAGCTACCAAGACACCAAGACCGGCGACAAGGGCATGCCCGACTTCCAGGAGCAGCAGAGCTTCAAGATACAGTGGAGCCACCGGCAGGACTCGAAGGCCAACCCCTTCAGCTCGCTCTCGGCAAGCGTCAACTTCGCTACGTCGAGCTACGAGCGCAACAACCTCACCAGCATGTACAACCCACAGACGATGACGCAGTCGACGCGCACCTCGTCGGTGAGCTGGAGCACCACCTTCTCGAGCATCGGCATGACGCTGAGCTCTACAGCCAACCTCTCGCAGAACATGCGCGACTCGAGTATCGCCATGACACTGCCCGACCTCAACATCTCCATCAGCCGTTTCTATCCCTTCCGCCGCAAACACCAGGTGGGGGCAGAGCGCTGGTACGAGAAAATCTCGATGAGCTATACAGGATCGTTGAGCAACTCGATCAACACCAAGGAAGACAAACTGCTGCACTCCAGCATCATCAAAGACTGGCGCAACGGCATGCAGCACAACATTCCTATCAATGCCAACTTCACCCTGTTCAACTACATCAACATCACGCCCTCGGTCAATTTTACCGACCGTATGTACACCAACAAGGTGCTCAAGTCGTGGGACACGGCCACGCAGAAGGAGGTCGCAGACACGGTCTACGGTTTCAACAACGTGTACAACTGGAACATGAGCATCTCGGCCAGCACCAAGCTCTATGGCTTCTGGATACCCAACCGCAAGCTCTTTGGCGACAAGATACAGGCCATCCGCCACGTCATCACGCCACAGGTGAGCTTCAGCTACGCCCCTAATTTCGGGTCATCACAGTATGGCTACTACAAGACCTACCAGAAGACCGACGCCGACGGCAACGTGTCGCTCGTAGAATATTCGCCCTATGCCAACTCGCTGTATGGTGTGCCGGGCAAGGGACGCACCGGGAGCATAAGCATGGACCTGAGCAACAACATCGAGATGAAGATCAAGAGCGACGACGATTCTACGGGCTTCAAGAAAATCAGTATCATTGACGAGCTGGGTGCATCGATGTCTTACAACATGGCAGCCACCTACCACAAGTGGAGCGACCTGTCGATGCGGCTGCGCCTGAAATGGTGGAAGAACTATACTTTCAACCTCAACGCAGTCTTCGCCACCTACGCTTGGGAACTCGACGAGAATGGCACGCCCTACGTGGGCAACCACACCGAGTGGGGACGCGGAAGGTTCGGACGCTTTCAGGGTATGTCGCAGAACATCTCTTACACGCTCACGCCTGAGAAGATCAAGAAGTTATTCAGCGGCGAGAAAAAATCTGATGAGGATAACAAGCAACACCAAGATGAGGAAGGTGTAGACCCCAACATTGAGAGCAACGTCGACGACACCATGATCGAGGGGCAGCGAGGTGCCAAGAAGAAGGAGGGCGGCAAGGCCAGCACCGATGCCGACGGCTATATGCAGTTCAATATGCCGTGGTCGCTCACCTTCGGTTACGGCATCACCATGCGCGAGAACACCGGTGGCAAGTTCAACACCAAGTCGATGCGCTATCCCTACAAGTTCACCCAGACGCTCAATGTCAGCGGTAACGTGCGCATCAGCGACGGATGGAACATCAGTTTCTCCAGCGGTTACGACTTCGAGAACCACGACATGTCGATGACCACGGCCTCGTTGCAGCGCGACCTCCACTGCTTCAATATGAGCTGCTCGGTGGTGCTGGCGCCCTATACCAGCTACAACTTCACCTTCAGGTGCAACGCCTCGACACTCACCGACGCCCTCAAGTACGACAAGCGTAGCGGCTACAGCAATGCCGTGCAGTGGTATTGACGGTCGGCGGCCCATCGACCCTCGGGAGCCTTTGCTCTCTTGGGGCGCATGGATATCATGACTTTTAGGATAATATAGACAAACTCATATTTTTGCAAACAGACAAAGGATGAACAACCAGACCCAAGCCATACATCTGCCCTACGTGCGGCGCGACGCTTTCGATGCGCTGAGCATGCCGGTCTACAATGCCGTGGCCTACGAATTTGACGACGCCCAGACCATGAGCGATGCTTTCTGCAACCGTATCGACGCACCCGACTACGGACGTTGCGAAAACCCTACCACACGCTATTTCGAAGAGCGTGTGAAGGCCCTTACCCATGCTCCGATGGTGACGGCCTTGAACAGTGGCATGGCGGCCATCAGCAATACGCTCATGGCACTGGCCAGCCAGGGTAAGAATGTGGTGACCTCGCGCCACCTCTTCGGCAACACCTACTCGCTGCTCACCCGCACGCTGGCCAGGTTTGGTGTAGAGACACGGCTGGTCGACCTCACCCGCCCCGAGGCCGTGGAGGCCGAGGTGGATGGCGACACCTGCTGCATTTTCCTCGAGATTCTCACCAATCCGCAGCTGGAGGTGGCCGATCTCAGGGAGCTGGCCCGCATAGCCCATGCCCACGGCATACCTCTTGTGGCCGACACCACCACCATCCCCTTCATCAAGTTCAGTGCCCATGCCCTGGGTGTAGACATCGAGGTGGTGTCGAGCACCAAGTATATCAGCGGTGGCGCCACCTCGCTGGGCGGACTCATCATCGACTATGGCACCACACCCGGCTTTGCCGACAAGATCAAGAACGAGATGATCTTCAACCTTGGAGCCTATATGGGGCCGCAGGTGGCCTTCATGCAGACTACCGGCCTGGAGACGCTCGACGCCCGCTATAGGGTGCAGAGTGCCAACGCGCTGGAACTGGCGCACAGGCTGCGCAGCCTGCCCGAGGTCAAGCATGTCAACTATGTGGGACTAGAAGACAACCCCTACCACGCCTTGGCCAAAGCCCAGTTTGGCGACACGGCGGGTGCCATGGTGTGTATCGACCTGGAGAGCAAGGAGGCCTGTTTCAGGTTTATCAACCGCCTCAGGCTGGTGCACCGCGCCACCAACCTCTTCGACAACCGCACCCTGGCCATCCATCCGGCCAGCACCATCTTCGGACTCTTCTCCGAGGAGGAGAAACGTGACATGGATATTCTCGATACCACTATCCGACTGAGTGTCGGACTGGAGCACGTAGACGATATCTTTGCCGACATCGCGCAGGCCCTGGGCGCACGCTAGGAGGGAGCGCGGCTACTGTCATGCCTGGCATCACATCTGTCAATACACCTTATTTACCAAATGATATGCAGTACGATTTCTCTACCATCATAGAGCGTCGCGGTTCTGGCGACCTCATGCACGAGGCCCTCAGGCCGCGCTGGGGGCGCGACGACCTGCACCCCATGTGGGTGGCCGACATGGACTTTGCCGTTTGCCCGGCCATCACCGACGCCATGCGCCGCAGACTCGAACACCCCATCTTCGGTTATACGGTCACGCCGAAGGCCTACTTTCCCGCCATCCACGACTGGGTGCTCAGTCATCATGGGTGGGATATCAAGCGCGAATGGCTGTCGTTCATTCCCGGTATCGTCAAGGGCATCGGCATGGTGATCAATGTCTTTCTGCGGCCCGACGAGAAGGTTATCGTCATGCCACCCGTCTATCACCCCTTCTTCATCACCCCCAGGGCCAACGGCCGAGAGGTGGTGTGGAACCCGCTCAGGCGGGTGGAGGGCGGCACCTATGCCATCGACTTCGACAATCTGGAGCAGGTGTGCGACGACCGATGCCGGCTACTTGTGCTCTGCAACCCCCATAACCCTGCCGGTATATGCTGGGACGCCGACACGCTGCGACGGCTGGCCGACTTCTGTGCTGCCCACAACCTGCTGGTCATTTCCGATGAAATCCACTGCGACCTCGCGCTCTTCGGCCACAAGCACATCCCCTTTGCCAGCGTCTCGCAGACGGCGGCCGACATCAGCATCACCTTCCAGGCACCTTCCAAGACATTCAATATCGCGGGCATTGTGTCGAGCTATGCCGTCGTGCCCAATGCGCAGATCCGCCAGAAGTTCTACAGCTGGCTCAAGGCCAACGAGCTCGATGAGGCTCATATCTTTGCACACATAGCCACCGTGGCGGCCTACAGCGAGGGAGAGGAATGGCGCAGGCAGCTCATTGCCTGTCTCGAAGATAACATTCGGTTTGTGGAAGACTATTGCCGCAAGTACATGCCCCAGATTCGCCCTGTACGTCCCGAGGCCTCGTTCCTGGTGTGGCTCGACTGCCGTGCCTTAGGGCTCAATCATGACCAGCTCCTCGACCTCTTCATCGACAAAGCCCACCTGGCGCTCAACGACGGCGAGATGTTCGGGCCCGGCGGCGAAGGCTATATGCGCATGAACATCGGCTCGCCTCGTGCCTATGTCGAGCAGGGCCTTGACCAGTTGGCCAAGGCGTTAAGAGGATTAGAGGGCTAATGCGCCACATTTGCCGTGGACGTTACCCCTTTTTTCATTGAGCTTAGCTGCAAGCCTATAGAACTTAACATCTTAGAGCATGTTCTATCATATCATACAACGTAAAAGAAACGAGTGGCTTCATCGCGCAGACTGCCCTGTGAAATCGATATTCGACTATATCGAACGTAGAGGCATGATGCGCGATGCCCAGATAGAGGCTATCAAGACCTACTTGTTCTTGAAGATTGCCTGTAAGAACAAGCCCCTTTGGAGGCTTTTTACCGAGGGCGACTTTCTTACTATAAATCTTGATGAAATCAGTCTCACCTCCAAGGCGCGTATGATCTTGAGTACCGACAAGGCGGCGGCAGCGTTGTATGAATATGCTTGCCAGACCGATGACAAGGGAAATGTATATGCCCCAGAGCTGAAGAAACACATTGAGGACCATCCCGATGAAATTGATTATATCGAGGTGTTCAAAAAGATATTCTATGGGGTTGCCTATCCTGACTACATCTTCAGCCTTCCCATGGGCGCGGGCAAGACCTATCTCATGGCGGCTTTCATTTATCTCGACTTGTTCTTTTCTAAGACTGAGCCCGACAATCCTGCCTTTGCGCACAACTTCATGATCTTGGCTCCTTCGGGTTTGAAGTCGTCTATTCTTCCCAGTATCAAGAATATCATGGATTTTGACCCCACGTGGATACTGCCTGACCCTACTGCGTCGCAACTCAAAGGCGAAATGGAGTTCGAGGTGCTCGACGAGCAGAAGGCGGCGCAGAACAGCAACACTGTGAGGAATCCTAATGCGCAGAAAATCAACAACCATCAACCTCTCGATTCACTGCGTGGACTTGTGGTCATCACCAATGCCGAAAAGGTGATACTCAATAAAGTAGACAAAGACAATGATCGATTACTCTACACCTCAGAGGAGATAGAGGAAATCAAAGTCTACAGCGAGCTGCGCAACATCATTTCCAAGATACCCCGTCTCTCCATCTTCATTGACGAGGTACACCACGCCTCCGACGGCGACATCAAGCTTAGGCAGGTGGTCAACGAATGGACAGAGAACAAGACCTTTAACACGGTGTTGGGTTTTTCGGGCACGCCCTATCTCCCTTCTGCAGATGCTGTAGAGGTGAGCAGTGGGCGGTCGATGCAAAACAAAAATCTCTCGAACGTGGTCTATTACTACCCACTTGTCGAAGGCGTGGGCAACTTCCTGAAATCGCCCACCATCAAGATATCGAGTGGCGACTATGCCACTACCATCAGTCAAGGCATTACCGAGTTTTTCGACCGCTTCGGCGATAGGGTCTATGCCAACGGCACTTGTGCCAAGTTAGCTATCTATTGTGGGCGCATCGACCATTTGGAAGAAAATATCTATCCCCTCGTGGCGCAGTTGGTAACCAAACGTGGACTCAACCCCACAGATTGCATCTTGAAATACCACGGCGGCAACAAAAAGTATGCTGTGCCCGAGCAGGCAGCCCTTGAGTTTGCATCGCTTGATACAAGTCTGTCGCACATCAAAATCATCCTGTTGGCACAGATTGGCAAGGAGGGTTGGGACTGCAAGAGCCTTACCGGTGTCATCTTGCCCCAGAAGGGTGCCTGCCCTCAAAATATGGTGCTGCAAACCAGTTGCCGCTGTCTCCGGCAGGTGGTGAAGCACGAGCAGGAAGACGCACTTATCTGGCTCAATGAAGATAATGCCAAGGTGCTCAACCGCGAACTCGAAAAACAGCAGCACACCACTATCGACGACCTTAACAACCGAGGCTTTCATGGCGAAATTGCCATCCAGCGTTTTTCGCGCATGGAGAAACAACAGGTGCCACCCATCGACTTCTATCAGCTCAAGGTGTCGTACAATACGTTAATCGCTGAAGAAGAATTGCACACGGGCGAAACTTTGGCGTCACCGCAACTCCTCACCGATGGACAGGATATTCTCATCACCGAGCAAGACCTCACTGGACAACAGGTTGATGCCCAGCGTGAGCGGCTGCGCGACGAGGAGAGCACATTCCCCATCACTTTCAACGCCTGGCTGCATACCATCGTCAAAGAAAGTTTCGGCACGCTGACGTTCAGCCGGCTCAATGCCTACCTAGCGCAGTTGCGCAGCGTCTTCGGTAGCATCAGCGAAGAGCGTGAAGGCAGATGCTATCTTAAAGGGTACTACGACCACCGGGCCATACGAGCCAATATTCGCAAAGCGTTCATTCCTGTGCGGACGATAGACGTCAAAGAGGAAGTGATACCCGAACAGGCATCGCTCCTGCGCATCGAGAAGCTCACTTCGCCCATCTATGTCAACAGTGTACAAAGGTTCTATCCCGACCAGAAGGAAGTGATGGACGTGGTGAATGGCAAAGATGACCATACGCTCAAACCCGAGATCAAGGCAGCCATAGAAGTGCTTAAGGCCATGCCCGGACAGGAGCATACCATACAGATGATGCTCGACAATCCGGACATTTACACCGATGCCTCGACAGTCAACAGCAAGACGTACCACTACCTGCCTTACCACTTCGACAGTCAGTTTGAGATCAGCTATTTCTCCACTACGCTTAGGTCCATCATTCGTGACAGGCAGCTTGAAGCCTACTTCAACGGTGATGACCAGCTCACAGAGTTTATCATCAAGTGTTACAAGGTACAGGAAAAGAAATGGAAGTATTTGGGCAAGTATGTGCCCGATTTCCTGCTGCTGAGTCGTGACGAGCACAAGGCTATCAGGCAGGTACTCATCGTGGAGACTAAGGGCGAGGGCTTCGATGCCAAGTTTGCCGACAAGCGTGCATTTATGAGCGAGTTTGTCAAGCTCAATAACGATAAGTTTGGCTACCCACGGTTCGACTTCCTCTACATCAAAGACAGCCTTTCGACGGAGCAGCAAAACTTGCAGACGATTAATGCGATAGAAAGTTTTTTCAACTAAAATCATCAAGAACATCATGGCAGTAAAATACATTCCCTATTTCCCCGACACACTTGAGGGACAGGCCCTGTTAGACAATTTCGTGCGTACACAGCGCATACTTACCTACAAGGACAAGAATGCCGTCTACGAGCACATACAGCGCGGTATGCCGCTCTACGAGGTCGACTGCCAGGAGGTGGTGGGCAACAACGACAGGCACAATCTGTTGCTGCGTGGTGACTGTGTGTCTACCTGTGCCTACCTCAAAGCCAATGGCATCAAGGTAGACCTTGTGTATATTGACCCGCCCTTTGCCAGCGGGGCCGACTATGCCAAAAAGGTGTATCTCCGCCGAAACTCTCAGAAAGCAGAAGACACAGCAACAGCTGAAACGGAACTCGACAACGGAGACCTGCGTAACTTTGAGGAAAAGATGTATGGCGATATCTGGGACAAGTCGAGTTATCTCAACTGGATGTACGAGAATCTCATGGCCATCAAATCGGTGATGAGCGACACGGCATCGATATATGTGCATTTGGATTGGCATATTGGGCATTATGTAAAGGTGCTGATGGATGAGGTGTTCGGGGAGGAGAACTTTAGGAATGAAATAATTTGGTGTTACTTCGGCCCTGGGTCACCTGGTATGAAACATTTCAATAAGAAACATGACACAATCTTTTGGTATTCCAAATCCAATGATTACACTTTTAACGATCAACTTATAAGAATAGGTCATGATAGTAAAACTATAGATAATTTTAAAAAAGGACTGGAGGGTTCAGGTTTTACCAGTGATAATTATGATTTAGATGTAAAAGGCAAGATACCTGAAGATTGGTGGAACTTAGCTATAGCAGGAAGATTCCCTAAAGATGGGGTAAAGAGAGTTAATTATGCTACAGAAAAACCTTGGGCCCTTTTGGAGCGTATTATCAATGCCAGCAGCAATGAAGGCATGGTGGTGGCCGACTTCTTCGGCGGCAGTGGTGTAACAGCCGCCGTGGCCAACAGATTGGGCCGGCGCTTTATCCATGGTGATATCGGCGTGAACAGCATAGCCATTGCCCGTGACCGTCTGCGCAAGGCTGGGGCGGCATTTGAAGTGCTCGAAATCAAAGACGGTGTGTCGCTCTACCGCAACCCCGTACAGACCATGGACAAACTGAAAAGCTTGATTCCGGGACTGAAAAACGAGGACCAACTTGATGCTTTTTGGGCAGGAAGCATACACGACTCGCGCAATGGCATGATACCTGTTTACTTGCCTAACCTGCTGGATCATACCACCCGACTGCTTGACACGCCCCTGATGAATCGTATTATCAAAGAGGCAATGCCCGACCTGCCTGACAATACCAAGAAGGTGATAGTCTACTACATCGATATGAGCAATGAGCAGGAAATCAGGCAGTTTATTAAGGAGAACAACGACACCATGATCGATATTGAACTGAGAGACCTCAAGATGGTGCTCGACCAGGTAGTGGTGGAAGACGACGCGACATTCGACGTGAAGTACACGCAGCCCATAGGTGAAATGTTTAAGGTGTGGCAGGTGACCATCAACAACTTCTTCAGCGACCGTGTGAGCCGTAAGATAGCTGAGTTTAATCTCAAAGCCCAGCAGCAGGCAATCAAATCGGGCAAAACCTTTACGCCCATCAGCCTTAGCGAAAAGGGCCTTGAGATGATAGAGTTCTTGAGTCTCGACTGCACCTCTGCCGACCCTTCCTCATCCTGGCATAGTGACTCAGAAATATTCATCGACGCCAATGGCTTCGTCTGTCAAGACGGCGCGGACACCGGCACGCTATGGAACGGCACCATTACGAGTCAGAAGCAACCCTTGCGACTCAAGATCAGAAACATCTGTGGTGACGAAACCTGCTATGGCTTGCCACAAAGCAGCCAAAGTAAAGTTTAGTCCTGCCACGACGATAAACCTCACACAGGCGGTTATCTATCAACGACGGCGCGGCAGCATCCTGGTATCGGATGCTGCCGCGCCGTAATTGTTGATGTATGGTCGTCAGACGGCCCGAGCTATTCTTGTTTCTCGATTTGTCGCAAGATGCTTACAGCCTCGGTCACCGTGGGTACGCTGCCCACATGCACGAGACGGTGGCCCCGCACATCCTTGAAGGTGCAGCGTTTGGGGTTGGCCATGACATAGTGTATGATGCGGCCAAAGGCGGTGCTCTGGAAGAACGGACTGTTGGGGTTAGAGACAAACTGCAAGTTCATCATGCCCTGACGCAGTATGACCTTTTCGCAGCCCAGCCTCTTGCCTACACGGCGCAAGGCCACTACCTGCATCAGCTCTTCGCCCTCGGGCGGCACAGGGCCAAAGCGGTCGACAAGTCGTTGGCGGTAGGCCGACAGTTCGTCGTCGCTCTCAATGTTGTCGAGTTCACGGTAGAGCAGCATACGCTCGCTGCTGCCCGGCACATAGGTGTCGGGGTAGTACATTTCGAGGTCGCTCTCTAAAGTACAGTCGTCGACGAAGTCGCTGACCTCTATTTCCTTGCCTTGCTTGATGTCTTCTGCGTAGAGCTCGCCAAACTCCTCATTCTTGAGTTCGGTAACGGCCTGAGTGAGAATCTTCTGGTAGGTTTCGTAGCCCAAGTCTTCCATAAATCCGCTTTGCTCGGCGCCCAAAAGATTGCCTGCGCCACGAATGTCGAGGTCTTGCATGGCGAGGTTGAAGCCGCTGCCCAGTTCAGAGAAGGTCTCTAAGGCCTCTAAGCGTCGGCGTGCCTCGGGCGTGAGCACACTCTTGGGTGGTGCCATGAGATAGCAGAAGGCCTTGCGGTTAGAGCGCCCCACGCGACCTCGCATCTGGTGGAGGTCGGAGAGGCCGAAGTGATGGGCATTGTTAACGATGATGGTGTTGGCATTGGGAATGTCGATGCCGTTCTCGACGATGGTCGTAGAGAGCAGCACATCGAAGTCGTAATTGATAAAGCCCATGATGATCTTCTCGAGTTCCTCGGGCGACATTTGTCCATGGCCGATGGCCACGCGGCAGTCGGGCACGTACTTATGGATGAGGTCGGCAATCTCGGGCAGGCTCGAGATGCGGTTGCTCACCAGGTAGACCTGTCCGTTGCGACTCATCTCGAAGTTGATGGCGTCGGCAATGACTTCATGACCGAAGGTGCAGAGCTCGGTGTGGATGGGGTAGCGGTTGGGTGGGGGCGTGCGCATGATGCTCATGTCGCGGGCACCCATCAATGAGAACTGCAGGGTGCGCGGTATGGGCGTGGCCGACATGGTGAGGGTGTCGACATTGGTCTTGAGCTTGCGCAGCTTCTCTTTGGTCGACACGCCGAACTTCTGCTCTTCATCGATGATGAGCAGTCCGAGGTCGTGCCAGGTGACGCTCTTGCTGAGCAGTTTGTGGGTGCCTATCACAATGTCTACCTTGCCATTGGCCAGGTCTTCGATGACCTGTTTGGTCTGCTTGGCCGACCGTGCCCGCGAGAGGTAGTCTACGCGCACGGGAAAGTCTTTCAGACGGTCGCGGAAGGTCTGGTAATGCTGGAAGGCCAGCACGGTGGTGGGCACGAGCACGGCCACCTGCTTGGAGTCGCAGGCTGCCTTGAAGGCGGCACGCACGGCCACCTCGGTCTTGCCGAAGCCCACGTCGCCGCAGATGAGGCGGTCCATGGGTGTGGCCCGCTCCATGTCGGCCTTGACCTCCTGCGTCGATTTCAGCTGGTCGGGCGTGTCCTCATACAGGAAGCTGGCCTCGAGCTCGTGCTGCATGAAGGTGTCGGGCGAGTAGGCGAAGCCCTTCTCGTGGCGTCGCTTGGCGTAGAGCTTGATGAGGTCGCGGGCGATGTCCTTGATGCGCTTCTTGGTGCGCTCCTTCAGTCGGTCCCATGCTCCGGTGCCCAGCGTGCTGAGGCGGGGTGCCTCGCCGGCGCTGCCGCTGCGGTATTTGGAGATCTTGTAGAGCGAATGGATAGATACGTCTACCTTGTCGTTGTTTTGGTAGATGATGCGGATGACCTCTTGGAAGGTCTCTCCTGAAGCTCCTCCACGGCCCTCCACGGAAGGGGAGTGAGAACCACCCCCCGAAGCATTCGGGAGTGTGGCAGTTCCCCTCCTGTTGGATGGGTTTGAGGGGGCTGAGGCTGAGGCGATGGGCACACGCACCAGTCCGCCGAACTTGCCGATGCCGAAGTCTACGTGTACGATAAAGTCGCCGACCTCCATTTCCTGCAACTCCTTCATCGTGAGTGCCATTTTGCCGGCCCGTGCCGTGTCAGACTTGAGGTTGTATTTGTGGAAACGGTCGAAGATCTGATGGTCGGTGAAGAAGCAGGCCCGCAGGTCGTTGTCGGTGAAGCCCTCGTGCAGGGTGCGGTCGACAGGCGTGAAGACGATGCCCGAGCGCTGGGCGTCGATGGCCGAGCGTTCGTGGTCGGAGCCCATCTCGTCGAAGATATCCTTCAGGCGCTGGTGCTGTTTCTGGCTGTCGGCCAGGATATAGAGCTGGTAGCCTTGCAGCAGATAGTCGTCGAGGGTCTGTCGCAGCAGGGTGAAGTTCTTATGGAAATGGGGCTGGGGGGAGGTGTGGAAGGTAAGGGTGGCCTGCGGGGTGCCTGTGGGCTTGGCACCAAACTCAATGCGCCTGAAGGCGGCCACATCGTTGGCAAAGCTACTGGCCGGACAGAGCACGCTCTCTTTCTGCATGTCGCGCCTGATCTGCGCCTGCTCCATCTCGGTGGCGCCTTCCATGCGCTCGGTCATGGCCTGCGTGGAGAATCCCTCGTTGTAGATGCGGTCGATGGTGTCGTGGGCGAAGGTGAGGTCCTTGAACACCAGTACGGCGTCGGCGGGCAGGAACTGCAGGAACGGTATCTTGGCCGTTGGGGCCGCGGCGAGTTCGGGTACGATCTCCACCTCGGTCACCTTGTCCTTCGAAAGCTGGTCTTCGACGGTGAAGGTGCGCAGGGTATCGATCTCGTCGCCAAAGAAGTCGATACGGAAAGGCAGCTCGCCCGAATAGGAATAGACATCGAGGATGCTTCCGCGCACGGCAAACTGTCCGGGCTCATACACATAGTCTTTCTCGACGAATCCCAGGTCGCGCAACCGGTGTACGAGGTCGCTCACCTCGACGGTCTGGGCGGTGCGCAGCGAGATGCGTCGCTCGTCGAGATGCTGTTGCGACACCACAAGCTCGGCCACGGCCTCGGGATAGGTCACCACGCAGAAACTGCCCTCATTAGGGCCGGAGGCGGATAGGGCAGAGAGGCGGGCCAGCACCTCGGTGCGCAGAATTTCGTTGGCGGCGTCGCGCTGGCCATATTTCACGGCACGGCGATAGCTCGACGGGAAGAAATAGGTGGAGGGGGTGAAGTTGCGCAGGTCGTTATAGAAATAGCCGGCCTCGTCGGCATCTTGCAAGACGAACACGAAGACACGGCTGCCGGCGGCCGCAGCAGCCGAGAATACCACCGGTGCCGAAGAGGCCACGAGGCCCTGCAGGAAGAGGGTGCGCACCGACGTGTCTTCCAGTAATTTGTTCAAGGCACCGCAAGCCGGTGCCTTGGTGTAGAGATGTTGGACTTCTGATATTTTCATAATGTGGGATGAAAATCCCCCGGGCATCATGGTTTGATGTGGGGATAGCTCCTGAACCAACCGTCCAGGCGCAGGCGCATCACGCCAAACAGGGCCTCGCTGAAGATGCCGCCGCTCATTTTGCTGGTGCCCTCCTGGCGGTTGACGAATACCACCGACACCTCGCTGATCTTGAAGCCAATCTTGTAGGCGGTGTATTTCATCTCAATCTGGAAGGCGTAGCCCTTAAAGCGTATCTTGTCGAGCTCTATGGTCTCGAGCACCCTGCGGCGGTAGCACACGAAGCCCGCCGTGGTGTCGTGGACGTTGAAGCCGGTGACAAAGCGCACATACTGCGAGGCGAAATAGCTCATCAGCACGCGGCCGATGGGCCAGTTGACTACGTTCACGCCCGTGACGTAGCGCGAGCCCACGACCATGTCGGCACCCTCGTCGTGGCAGGCGGCATAGAGCCGTGGCAGGTCGGAAGGGTTGTGGCTGAAGTCGGCATCCATCTCGAAGATATAGTCGTACCTGTGCTCCAGGGCCCACTTAAAGCCGGTGATGTAGGCGGTACCCAATCCCTGCTTGCCCGTTCGCTCGATAATAAACAGGCGGTCGGCAAACTCGGTGTCGATGAGCCGGTGCACAATCTGCGCCGTACCGTCAGGGCTGGCATCCTCGATGATGAGGATGTGGAACTTCTTCTCCAGCGAGAAGACGGCGCGAATGATATTTTCGATGTTCTCCTTCTCGTTGTATGTGGGAATGATAACTATGGAGTCGCTCTCATGCATGGCTGTAATGTTGTTTCTTTTCTTGCAAAATTATAAAATTAATGGGAAGACGCAAATAAAACGCGCGCTTTTATTGGTCTGGATTTTCGATATAGCCCTGATATTCGGGCACCAGACCGCTCATCACGGCCTCGTAGCTCTTCTGGCTCAGGTGCTCGATGTTCTCGCGCCCTTTGCCTATGGGCTCCACGGGCTCGTGTATGGTAAGGCTCAGCCGGTGCCAGCATACCCATTTGCCGTCGCGTGTGCGGGGCATGACATTGAACGAACCGTTGATGGTGAGCGGGCATACCGGCAGCTGCAGTTCGTCGGCGAGCATGAACGCGCCACGGCGGAAAAAGCCCATGTGGCCGCAGAAGGTGCGTGCGCCCTCGGGAAAGACCACCAGCGACATGCCTTCCTTGAGAATCTCACGGGCTTTGTCGTAGGTCTCCCTGATCTTCGACGGACCGCTGCGGTCTACGAAGATATGGTGGGCGTAGGCCGAGGCCACGCCGATGCAGGGCACCTTGCGCAGCGATTTCTTCATCATCCATTTGAAGTTGCGGCCAAGAAATCCGTAGATCAGGAAGATGTCGAACATGCCCTGGTGGTTGGCCACGAAGACATACGACTGGCCGGCCTTGAGGTGCTCGCGGCCCTCTACCTTCACGGGCAAGAGCAGCAGGCGGATGGTGAGCTGCGACCAGAGTCGGCCGGGGTAGTAACCCCACACGTGGCCATTACCCAGAAAACAGCCCACCACGGTGAACACCGCCGTGAGGAAGGTGGACAGAAGAAAGATGGGCAGCACGATGAACAGCTGCCAGAGTCGATACAGAAATTTCATTTTAGTGATTGATGTAAGATAATGACATTGATTTCAGGGGGTACGCCGAAGCGGAAGGGGATGAGGCCGCCGATGCCACCCGACACGTTGAGCACCATTCCGTCTTCCTCATAGAGGCCATAGTCTTGGCGATAGCTCAGCGCGGTGGGACGCAGCCCGAAGAGTGCCACCTGTCCGCCGTGTACGTGTCCGCTGAGAGTGAGCTGTACCCGGCGGCTGGGCTTGATATATTTGTCCCATGCCTTGGGGTTGTGTTGCAGGAGTACGACAAAGGCGCCCGTCGCCACACCGGTCATGGTCTTTTGGAAGTTGGCGCTGTCGGGGCGCTCGAGGTTTTGTTCCCCAGCCACCACGAGGGAGTCGTGGCCACGCCGGATGACGGTGTGTTGGTTGAGCAGCAGCCGCCAGCCCATCTGTCGTTGGCGGGCGATGGTCTCGCGGCGGTAGGCGGCCTCTGTGGCCGGTGCCTCATAGACATACTCGCTGTAGTCGTGATTGCCCAGCACCGACACCACGCCGTCGCGTGCCTTGAGACGTGCCAGCAGGTGTTGCACGGGACGTATCTCTGTGGGCCTGATGTTCTGCAGGTCGCCGGTAAAGGCAATGAGGTCGGGCCGCTGGGCATTGATGCTGTCGATGTCGCGGGCCAGCAAGCGCGCGTTGCCGCCAGTGAACGAGCCGACATGGGCATCGCTGAACTGCACGATGCGATAACCCTCAAACTGTGGCGGCAGGTCGTCGAAATAGATGTCGGTGCGCTTGACCACAAGCTTGCTGACCCCGATGGTCGAGCCATAGAGGAGCATGAACCACGTGAGTGCGATGAGCACCAGGGCAACGAGGTTGCCCCAGTTGCGACGTGTGTGGCGCAGGCGGCACCAGGCCAGGCCCAGGGCTGAGCACAGGGCATAGATGGCCTTGGGCACGATGATGAGTCCCACCAGAAACATATAGACGTTGATGCCGGTGAGGTCGTCGGGCACAAAGTTGCGGATGGAGGCCAGCACGAGCGTATAAGCCAGCATGAGCAGCCCCGGAAGCCACCACAGCAGTCGGCGCCACCAGGTATGCCTGAATAGTCGTCGGCCATGATGCTGGTCCATATAGAGGTCGGGCAGCACAATGGCAAGGATGATGGGGATGAGAATCTTAGCGATCAAAGCAGAAGTTTTAGGCTGTGTGGTCTTTGTGCCGGAAGGCGTGGCTCGTTACCTGAGCACACGTGTACCCAGGAAACGGCGCATCAGTTCTACGGGCACGCCACGACGGCGCGCATAGTCGCGCAGCTGGTCCTCGCCAATCTTGCCGAGGTCGAAGTAGAACGACTTGGGATGGGCAAACATCAGTCCCGACACCGAGGCCTTGGGCTGCATCATGCCGCTCTCGGTGAGGTGTATGCCGATCTGCTTCATGCCGATGAGGTCTGAGAGGATGAAGTTGACGCTTGAGTCGGGCAGTGAGGGGTAGCCCACGGCCGGCCTGATGCCTTGGTAGCGCTCGGCCAGCAGGTCGGCCAGCGAGAGGTCTTCGTCGGGCGCATAGCCCCAGTAGGTGCGTCGCACCTGCAGGTGTACCACTTCGGCGGTGCCCTCAGCCAGCCGCTCGGCCAGAATCTGGGCCATCATGTGTTGGTAGACATCGCCCTTGTCGGCCTTCTCCATGCTGGGGTCGGTGGTGGTGGCAAAGGCTCCGGCCCGGTCTTTGATGCCCGATGCCAGCGGCCTCACAAAGTCGGCCAGGCAGAGGTTGGGGCTGCCCTGGCGTGAGGGTTTCTGCTGGCGCAGCATGGGGATGCGGGTGCCGCCCAGCAGCAGGTCGTCGCCATCGCTGTTGGCATCCAGTATCTCAAACGCGGCATGGGTGTGGAAGTGTCCTTCCCATTCGTCGAGCTTGCGTTCGGCATCGGCCTTGAGCTTTTCTTTCTCGGCCTCGGGCTTGCCGGTGAGGCCCCATGAATGGAAGAAATATATCCAGTTGATATAGGGTCTTATCTCACTGATGTTGTAGGTGAGTATCATTTTTTCAGCTTTTCTCTAATCGTTGTCTGAGAGCCTGAACCTGATGGCCTCACCGCGGCCGGCAGGGTCGAACTCTCCTTTATTATATATAAGGTGTCCGTTGCAGAAGGTCTGCACGACCTTCCAGCTGAACTGCTGTCGGCTCATGGGGCTCCATCCGCACTTGCTCTGCACCAGCTCGTCGGTCACCTCCCAGGTCTCTCCGGGCTTCACCACGGCGATGTCGGCCTTATATCCCTTGCGCAGGAATCCGCGCCGGCTGATGTCGAAGAGGCGTGCAGGGTTGTGGCACATCAGCTGCACCAGCCGTTCGATGGAGAGCACGCCCTGGTCGACAAGTTGGAGCATGGCCACGAGCGAGAACTGTATCATGGGCATGCCCGAGGCAGCCTTGGCGCTGCCCCCCTGTTTGTCTTTCAGTTCGTGGGGCGCATGGTCGGTGCCCACCACGGCAATGCGGCCATCGGTGAGGGCGGCCCTCAGTGCGTCCCTGTCGGCGGCGGTCTTCACGGCCGGGTTGCACTTGATGCGCGTGCCCAGGGTGAGGTAGTCGGCATCGGTGAACCACAGGTGCGCGATGACGGCCTCGCCGGTGATGCGGGGCAGGGGCGCACCGGCTGTCAGGGGCTGCGGTGAGAGCAGTTCGAGCTCGCGGGCGGTGGAGAGGTGTGCGATATGCAGACGGGTGCCGAACCGTTGGGCCAGTTCCACGGCAAGGGCCGAACTGGCGTAGCAAGCCTCGGCGCTGCGGATGACGGGATGAAGACAGATGTCGGGGTCGTCGCCATATTGCTCCTTGGCTCGGGCCATGTTGCGGTTGACGAGGGCCGTGTCTTCGCAATGGGTCATCAGCGGCAGGTTGAGCTCGGCGCAGGTGCGGTAGATGGCGTTCAGCGACTCCTGTTTGTCCACCAGCATATTGCCCGTCGAGGCACCCATAAAGAGTTTGATGCCGGGCACGCGGGTACGGTCCAGCGTCTCGAAGAGCTGGGCGTTGCCGTTGGTGGCACCCGGGAAGAAGCTGTAGTTGACATGGCTCTTGGCGGCGCCCAGCGCAAACTTCTCGGCCAGCGCCTCGGGGGTGGTGGCCTGTGGTATGGTGTTGGGCATGTCGAAGAACGATGTCACTCCACCGTATGCGGCAGCACGCGACTCGCTCTCGATGTCGGCCTTGCGGGTGAGGCCCGGCTCGCGGAAGTGTACGTGGTCGTCGATAATGCCGGGCAAAACGTAGCACCCCGTGGCGTCTACGTGTTTGTCGTAGTGGCCACGGGGTGTTGTCTTGCCTTCAGCGATGTCTGAGATGCGGTCGTTGTCGATGATGACAGAACCCTCGAAAGTGCGGCCTTCATTGACGATTGTTCCTCCCTCAATGATTGTTCTCATCAGTCTGTGGGTTTATGATAATGGTCATTCGCCTCCTCCGGCAGGGCCGGCTGGTGCGGGTGCTTGCCCGGCAGGAGCAGCCATCTGGTTGGGGGTGGGCCCATCCTGGGGCGGTGCCATGGGCTGTGCGGGAGCCGTCTGTGGCACATCCTTCATGCCGTTCATGATGTTCTGGTTCTCCTGCGCGGCCTGGTAGTACTCCTTGACCTGTGGGTCGTTCTTGAATTTGGGCGTGGCCTTGCTCATAATGTCTTCGATCCAGGCATCGAGCATGGGCACCTCGTAGCGGCTCATGCAGGTGTTGATAAACACGTAGGGGGCCAGCACGTTGTCGAAATTCTCGGTGACGAAGGTCGTCACCAGGTTGTCGATCTTGCGGTTGATCTGCGCATCCTCGGCGGCGAGCTTGGCATTGACCACATTCATGTCTTGCCCGTTCATGATGGCCTGGTCGTGCTTGTGTACCAGGTCCATGCTCTGGTTCATGAGTTGGGTGAACTTGGCGCGAAACTCCGTCAGCTTGTCGTTGAGCGGGGTGCCGGTGACCGACTCCTGCGTGTTGTCGATCTTCACCGTGATGTCGCCGCCCTCAAGCACCACCGGCAGGGCGTTATGGTCGTCGAGAAATATGTTTGCCACACGCACCGAGTCGATGGAGCCCGTAAATTGGAACTGCCCATGCACCACGTCGCAGGAGTCGAGGTCCTTCAGAGCGGTATCTTTCAACACCTTCAGATACAACTTCTGCCCGTCGAGCGTCGAGACGCTTGCCGTGCCCGTTATATTGAAGGAGTTGGCGCATGAGGCCAGAGCCATCAGACTGAGAAATGCGTAGATAACTTTATCCATAAAATGCTTGGTTTCTTGTTACACAAAGATAGTGCGTATTCGTGATGTGGGAAAATAAATTTATTCAATTTAAAGGTATCATCTACTCTTTTATGTTTTTTTTGGATAGTTCGTGGTCAATGCGATGAACGGTGTAAACCTCCAGTATGGCAGCCACAAGCAGCAGAATCACCCACTTGTTGAATATGTAATTGACATAGTCGACGATGTTGGAAAAAAGCGGACGGAAGAACCCGTAGGCGTTGTCGACCATCAGGATGGCCGCGAGGATGAACATCAGGCCGGCAAAGCCCTGGATGCGCTTCAGTCGGCGGATGGTGAGGTCGTTGCCCTCATAGGCCTGCATGGCCTGCATTGTCGTGAACATCAGGGCACCCAGCAGGAACACCCAGCAT
>JBHAFS010000055.1:0-13542 GCA_041856205.1 Prevotella sp. | reverse complement strand
TCCATCAGTATCTCCGTTATCCGCTTTCGCTCCTCGTCCAGTCGCCCCACAGTGAAGATGTCACCTGCCTTCAGCCCAACAAACCTGCCGTTCTTGCGGGCCATCATCCTTCTGCGGTAGTTTTCCAACACCTCCCTTACTTTCTCGTCACGAATGTCGTAGCTCACCCGGTTGATACGATAGGGCTCACCCGGTCGGAGGGTGTACACGGCCTTGAGCTTCTTGCCTTTTACCTTTGTCGACAAGTCTACCCTCGCGTGCATGTAACCTTGGTTTTGCAGGGCCTTTTGCAGGTCGTCCTGCGACAACCGGGCCTGCAGCGTGTCATAGATCACGGGTTTCTCGCCAATCTTCTGCAGGGTACGGTTGATCCATTTCGTTGTATCGCGACCCGACAAAGCGTAGGTACCCAGTGGAATCTTGAAAATGGAGAACCATTTGGAGTTGGCCTTCTGTCTGACGTATGGCTCCAGCTGCGAAATGTTCAGCCCCCGCTGGTCACACCGCAGTTCCACCGCCTCCAGCAGATATTGCTTTTCGGGTACAAACTTTGAACTACTGCACGATGCCAGCAGAGCCAACAGGGCTATCGCCATGTATATGTATATCGACTTCACAAAGATTATTCGTTTTGTTTCTTCATTCCACTCATCAGGCACCTGCCCTTCTACGCAAACATGCGTAGCCAGGGCAAAGTTAGGAAAAAAAGTCAGAAAACAGGCAGTCGTAAGGTTTTTTTAGCCTGCTTTATTCATAGGATGGCACTTTCATGATAATGGTAACAAAATATCGCTTGCAAAATATACTTGCTAACCTCGATAATATCATAATTGCTGCGAGTAATAGGCTGACAGTAATTTTATAGTACAAATATTCGCATTGTTTTGAACTCTGCGTTGATACTTTTCCTTGTCTTGTTGTCGCTGGGCATAGGTTGTCCTGGCAGGGATCGCCCTGCCTCTCGGATATAGCATATATTCTTTGTAATGGAACTATGCTGTTCGGAGTAATGGATTCAACACTCGCTCCAAAGCCTGCCTATAACCGTGTTTGTCCGAGAACTCTATTTTTATCTTGGTTTTCATTTCCGTGACGATTACAGGTGAGAGGATGATTCTCTCGCGCAAACGTATGAAGGAAGCATTGCACAGGTCTGTTCCACTAAAGACCTACTCCCTTGTCCTATAGAGCACCACATATGCTGCTGCATGCAAGAACAGGCGGAACTGATTTGCACTGAAACTGTTGCACGACATACGGTCTGCGTCTACGCCACGCTTGAGTTCCTTGATGTACAGCTCGCAGTCGCCGCGTTTACAATAATAGTGCTCATAAAGTCGCTTTGGCTCCTTCCAAAAGAGGTTGGTTACCACGCAGCGTATGTTTCCGCCCTTTGCGTTGTACTCTACCTTTACTGCAAGCCACTGGGGCTTATTCCAGCTTTTGGCTCTGTAGAGTATTCTCCAGTATGTCTTTTGGGGCTCGTGCGTAATGTGATATTGGTCCTCCATGTGCCCATAGACAACAGCCATTCTGTCCTTGACAGGCTTATATGCAGTCATGCCAAGTACAAAATGGACGTTTTTTGTCTCCTTGCTTTCGTTATTTATCCATTCCATAAGCTCCTGGCTTGAAAACATGCCGTCGCCACGGACTATAATCACGGTTTTCTTCCATCTCTTACGGAGTGTACGAATGAGCCGGCGCACGAAGCCATAGACATTAGTGCGCTTGTTGGTTCTGCCCGGCCGGAGCATGACAGCTATAAGCTTCCCGCTGTAACCTTCAAAAGCCACAAGGGGCATATAGCAGTACTCGCCATAATAGTTGTTGAATAGACAGAGTTGCTGTGTACCATAAACATCAGAGTTGAAGTCGTCAAGGTCTATTATTATTTGTCTGGGGGCCTTCTCGTAAGAGTCCATGAAATCGCTGACGAACAATTTGCCCAGTTCGTAGAGTTCCTTGTGTCCCACATGGTTCTCCAGACGGGACATGGTAGGCTGCGAGCATAGGTCTCCATCACTCGGAATACGCCCAGTGGCCAGTTTCAGCATACGGTCTTTACGGAGAATGTCGCAATCGTCTGCATCTTCATAACCTGATGAAATCTGTAACACCCGCTGAGTAATCATTTCTTCGAGGGTATGCTCTATGAAGTCTGGGTTACGCCAGTCCTTGATGCGCTTGGCAAACTCATAAAGAAAATTTACATTTTGCTTCTGTGACATTATTGCCGCCAAGCCGCCGAAAGAAGACACCTTGGTCGACGTGAAGCCAACCTCGACCTTTTTAGATGCCTCTACAAGTGAAAAAAGTTCTGTTTGTACTTGCTTATTCGAATTATTATTATTAATTTTGCCCATGAGAACGTCGTATTATTTTGATTATTAGATACTTCAAAGATAATACTTTCCTTGCAAATATGCAAGGAAACGTTCTCTTTTTTTATTTCTATGAATAATTCAGGTTAGAGTTTCTTGCCCGCAGTCCTCACCGCAAGGCACAAGTGGCAACATGGATATTATGTCAGCACTGGCAGTTTGCATGCCGATAGACTATGCGAAGTTAATCTTTCCCAAAACCTACGCCATTACAATTATTTTTTGTAGGTTTGCATTCATGATCAGGGGAATGCCCTCATACCCCCCAAACCACTATCCATGGAGCAAAAGAAAACAGTATCGAACCAGCCACATCCACACTTCCAGAAAATAAGAACATTCAAAGACCACATCTTCTACAGCCACCGCGAGGAGTTGTGGAACTCGTGGAGCCATGCCGGCGGCATTGCCTTGGGCGTGGTCTTCGGTGTGATATTCCTCGTGTGGTGCTTCCGCGAGCACAACGGCTGGGCCACGCTCGGCGTGTCGCTCTACCTCTTCGGCATGCTCGGGTCGTATGTCGCCAGCACCACCTACCATGCCATGAGTGCCCTCAGCCCCTGGAAGGAACGGCTGCGCAAGTGGGACCATGCCGCCATCTATTGGCACATCGCAGGCTCCTACTCGCCCATCACACTCATCGCCCTCCGCGAGCACGGCTATTGGGGTTGGTCGCTTTTCATCTTCGTATGGCTCTGTGCCATTGTGGGCACCATCACCTCATTCAAGAAACTCAAGACACACAACAATCTCGAGACCCTCTGCTACATCGGCATGGGCCTGAGTGTACTTATTGCCTTCAAGCCCCTCATCGAGTCGGTCAGCGTTGCCGTGCTGTGGATAGTGGCCGAGGGCGTGTTCTATATCACCGGTGCCCTGTTCTACACGCTTCACAAACGACGGTATATGCACACCGTGTTCCATTTCTTCGTGCTCATGGGCTCGGTTTGTCACCTCATTGCCGTGTGGGACATCCTCATGCTTTATATCTAAAGACATAGCGCGCAAACGACCATCGCCGTTTGCGCGCTACTTTTGTATCATGACCTGCATTCACCCAAGCAGTGCCTTGAAGGCCTCATAGTCGTTGGCAATCTCCAGGCTCTGCTTCGTGCCTCGCATGAAGGCCTGCAACCTTTCGGGAATAGCGATGTCGCTGCCGATGATCGCGTCCACCTTCTCTTTGAACTTCGCCGGATGGGCCGTCTCTAAGAACACGCCTACCTGCTCGCCTGTCAACTGCTCTTTCAGGGCCTGGTAGCCGCAGGCACCATGCGGGTCGAGCACATAGCCTGTCGACTGATAGCACGCCTGCATGGTCGAGCGGATGCGGTCGTCTGTGTAGGTAGCTCCGCTGATGTCTTGCCTGATGGCCTCCCAGCTGTTGTCATAGAGTGCCAGTATGCGGGCAAAGTTGCTCGGATCGCCCACATCCATGGCATTGGCCAGCGTCTGCTTGCTGGGCTGGGGATGATATTCGCCCGTGAGCAGATAGTTGTAGAAGATGTCGTTGGCGTTGTTGGCCGCGATGAAGTGCCCCACGGGCAGTCCCATGCGCACGGCAAAGAGTCCGGCGGTGATGTTGCCGAAATTGCCGCTCGGCACACAGACCACCAGGTTCGACCTTCCATCGGCGTCTATCCTCAGTTTACCGGCTTTCTTCATCTGCGCATAAGCATTGAAATAATAGAACGCCTGTGGCAAGAACCTCGCCACATTGATAGAGTTGGCCGAGGTCAGCGTCAGGCGGGCGTTGAGTTCCTTGTCCATGAACGCGTTTTTCACCAGTGCCTGGCAGTCGTCGAACACACCGTCCACCTCAATGGCCGTGATGTTCTTGCCCAGTGTGGTGAACTGGCTCTCCTGAATCTGGCTCACCTTTCCCTTGGGATAGAGCACATACACATGGATGCCGTCCACACCCAAGAACCCATTGGCCACTGCCGACCCCGTGTCGCCCGATGTGGCCACCAGCACATTGACCTCACCTGTTGGTTGCTCACCGGCAGCGGCAGCCCGGTCACGGTCTTTCTTGATAAAATATTGCAGCAGGCGGGCCATGAACCTCGCCCCTACGTCTTTGAAGGCCAGCGTGGGCCCATGGAAGAGCTCCAGACTGTAGACATTGTCGTCTACCCGTACCACGGGGGTCTCAAAAGCCAGTGTGTCGTACACAATCTGCTTGAGTGAGGGTTCGTCTACGTCGTTGCCAAAGAAGGCCTTGGCCACTTCGAACGACATCTCCTGAAACGAAAACTGGTCAATATGTTCGAAGAACGATGCCGGCAACTGCCTGATCATCTGCGGCATATACAGTCCTCTGTCGGGCGCCAGCCCGTGTTCCACAGCCTCGCGCAGCGTGGCCTCGGGAGCCTGATGGTTGGTGGAATAGTATTTCATATCAGTCTATTTTCATAAAGGTTTCCATAAATTCGTTGAGGTGGAGCAGACCATAGGCGCCGCTCACGCACGCCACCTCATCGTAGACCTGCACCTCGTCGGGCTCGATGCCCGGGTGCCATATCAGGAACGGCACGGGCTCCTTGACGTGCGTGCGCACCTCCACCGGCGTGGGATGGTCGGGCAGCACGGCGATGCACACCGGCTCATCCCACGTCTTCACCTCGTTGTACACAGGCTCCACGATGCGGTGGTCCAGATATTCGATGGTGCGCAGCTTCAGCTCCAGGTCGCCGTCGTGTCCGGCCTCGTCGCTGGCCTCCAGGTGGAGAAATACGAAGTCTTGATGGCGCAGGGCCTCGATGGCTGCGGCGGCCTTGCCCTCGTAGTTGGTGTCGGCCAGTCCGGTGGCGCCAGGTACCTTCACCACATCGAGTCCGGCGTAGCGCCCGATGCCGCGGATGAGGTCGACGGCCGAGATACACGAGCCCGCCTTCACCTGCGGATAGAGCTGCTGCAAGGTCTTCATCGACGGCCTATAGCCTCCGCCCCAGGGCCAGATGCTGTTGGCCTGATGAGCACGCCCTTGGTTGAAGGGATGCATCGCCAGCAGTTGCTGACTCCTCACAATGAGATCGTTGAGCAGGTCGGCCGTCTCCTGCCCGGTCATCCGGTCACCGTCCTTACGGTCGGCCCAGCCCTCCTCGGGCTTCACGAGCAAGCCCTTCCAAGGCTCGTTGGGATAGTCGTGGGGCGGGGCACACACAATGTGCTTGTTGCCTCCCTTGACGATGAGCAGGTGTCGGTATTGTATGCCGGTGACAAACTTCACCTGGTTGTTGCCTAATTGGTCGTCGAGATATTTCATCAGGACATCGCCCTCCTCGGTCTTCAGATGCCCACCGTGATGGTTCATGATGCGCCCGTCTTTCAACTCGATGATGTTGCAGCGCAGGGCCAGGTCGTCGGGTGCCATGTCATAGCCTATGCTGGCGGCCTCGAGCGGGCCGCGCCCCTCGTACACCTTGTTGAGGTCGTAGCCCAGAATGGCCGTGTTGGCCACCTCCGAGCCCGGCAGGAATCCGTCGGGGATGGTCATCAGCCGGCCCGTCTTTCCCTTGCGGGCCAACATATCCATATAGGGCGTGTCGGCATGTTGCAACAATGTCTTTCCGCCCAGTCGCTCTACGGCATGGTCGGCCATGCCGTCTCCCAGAATTATAATATGCTTCATCTCTCTGCTGTTGTTTAGCTGTATGTATGGGGAACATGTGTCCCACCACTAAATGTTGGCAATACTCATGATGTTGGCAAACACGCCTGCCGCCGTAACGCTGGCACCGGCGCCATATCCCTGGATCAGCATCGGATACTCCTTGTATCGCTCGGTGGTGAGCAGAATGATATTGTTGCTGCCCTCCAGCCCGTAGAACGGGTGGTTGCTGCCCACGGCCTGCAAGGCCACACTTGTCTTGCCACCGTCCATCGTGGCCACGAAGCGCCAGCGCTTGCCCTCGGCATCCAGTGCCTTGCGGCGAGCCTCAAAGTCGGCATCCAGCTGCGGCAGCTTCGCCCAGAAGTCATCGGTAGAACCTTTGAAATAGTCGTCGGGCACAAACAGGTGTTTTTCCACGTCCTCCTGCTCCACCCGGTATCCGGCCTCGCGGGTCAGGATCACCAACTTGCGTATGACATCGGTACCGCTCAGGTCGATGCGGGGGTCGGGTTCCGAGTAGCCCTGTGCCTTGGCGCGGCGCACGGTCTCAGAGAAAGGCACGTCGGCGGCAATCTCATTGAAGATGAAGTTGAGCGTGCCACTCAGCACGGCCTCGATCTTCAGGATGCGGTCGCCCGAGTTGCGCAGGTCGTTGATGGTGCCGATGATGGGCAGACCGGCACCCACATTGGTCTCGAAGAGGAATTTCACGCCACGCTTCAGGGCGGTGTCCTTCAGTTTGAGATAGTCTTCGTATTTCGAGCTGGCGGCAATCTTGTTGGCCGCCACCACGCTGATGTTGTGGCTCAAGAAGGTCTGGTAGAGGGCCGACACCTCTTTCGATGCCGTGCAGTCGACAAACACCGAGTTGAAGATGTTCATACTCAGCACATTGTCGCGTAGCTTCTCGGGCGAACTGGGCTCCGAGTTTTTCAGCAGTTCACGATAGTTGTCGAGGTCGATGCCGTCGCGCGAGAAGATGGCGTTCTTCGAACTGGCAATGCCCACGACGTTGAGCTTGAGCCGCGAGTGCTGCTTCAGCTGCTCATACTGCGAGCGTATCTGCTCGATGAGTTTGCCACCCACCGTGCCGATACCGCAGATAAAGAGGTTGAGCACATTGTATTCGGACAGGAAAAACGAGTCGTGGAGCACGTTCAGCGACTTGCGCAGGTCTTTGGAGTCGACCACAAACGAGATGTTGGTCTCTGAGGCTCCCTGGGCACAGGCAATGACCGATATACCGCTGCGGCCCAGTGTGCCGAAGAGTTTTCCGGCAATGCCCGGCGTGTGCTTCATGTTCTCGCCCACGATGGCGATGGTGGCCAGGTCGCTCTCGGCGTGCATGGGGAACATGGCGCCGTCTTCGATCTCTGCCTCAAACTCTTTGTTGAGCACCTGCACGGCCTCCTGGGCATCCTCGTTGCGCACGCCGATGGAGGTGGAGTTTTCTGACGAGGCCTGCGACACAAGGAACACGCTGATGCCGTTGTCGGCCAGGGCGGTGAAGATGCGGCGGTTGACACCGATGACACCCACCATCGAGAGACCCGACACGGTGATGAGCGTGGTGCCCTTGATGCTCGATATGCCTTTGATGGGCTTGCCGTCGCTGTGGGTCTTGTCGCGTATGATGGTTCCGGCACTCTCGGGGTTGAAAGTGTTCTTCACCCTGATGGGGATATTCTTGATGCAGACGGGGTATATGGTGGGTGGATAGATGACCTTGGCTCCGAAGTTGCAGAGCTCCATGGCTTCGATGTAGCTCAGCTCGTCGATGGTATAGGCGGTCTTGATGACCTTGGGGTCGGCCGTCATGAAACCATTGACATCGGTCCATATCTCCAGCACCTCAGCGTCGAGGGCGGCGGCAATGATGGCGGCCGTATAGTCGGAGCCACCACGGCCCAGGTTGGTGATCTCGCCCGTCACGCTGTCGGTAGAGATAAAGCCCGGCACGAGCGACACGCGGGGCAGATTGGCAAAGGCCTGCTTCACCAGGCTGTTGGTCAGGTCGCTGTCGAGGGTGTTCTTGCCATTCACGGGCACGGTCTTGATAAACTGGCGCGAGTCCATCCACTGCGAGCCACGCACGAGCGTGGCCACGATGTTGCTGCTCAGGCGCTCGCCGTAGCTTACGATGGCATCCTGGGTCTTCTTGCTCAGGTCGCGGATGAGGAACACACCGAAATAGATGGAGCGCAGTTGCTCGAACAAGGCGTCTACCTTATTAAAGAGTTGCTCACGGTCGCGGGGGTCGGTAATGATGGTGTCGATAATCTTATGATGGCGGTCTACCATCTCCTCATAACTGTCTTTCCAGCTCTCATCGCCCTGCAAGGCCAACTGTGAGGTGGCAATAAGCTGATCGGTAATTCCACCGAGGGCACTGACGACAACAACAATGGGCTGACGACGCGCCTCACTCTCGACGATACGTTTTAAACTAAGAATACTCTTCACGGAACCTACCGATGTTCCGCCAAACTTTAATACTTTCATTTCTCAGATGTTTTAATCATGTAATGCCACCCCCGAGACAAACGGGGCAATGACAAAACTTGGCTGCAAAAATAACAAGAATTATTCTTTCTGCCAACATTTTTGCTTATAATTTGGAGATTTTCCAGCCCTTTCCGTACAAATCAATAACGGCCAACGGTCTGTCGTGCGTTGCACAGGCTCTTTCTGTACGGCCGTTCCATGGTGCCGCAAAGGGCTTGCGAAGGTGCCGTTGCAACGTTTTGACACACCTGTACTATACAAAACACATGCTGGTTCGACTCGAAGCAGAGTCTACTTCGACTCGAAGCACGCGCTGATTCGACTCGAAGCACACGCTGATTCGACTCGAAGCACAGCCCCACCCGCCACGAAGCATCTGCCCACCGCAACCCCGAGACCCGACGACGGCTATGCGGACGTCTTGCCCAAAAAGTGTTATAATTGTGCGGGCAGGCAGTAGTTTGTCTGGCAAAATCGTTATATTTGCACTTCAACCAAATTATAATAGAAGACATGACGAACGAATATCAGCTGCGCCTACTGCCCCAGACGGCAGCCTCTGAGCAGGCCGTCAAGGCCTACGTGGCCCGAGAGAAAGGGCTCGACGAGCGCACCATCACCCATGTGCGCGTGCTCAAGCGAAGCATTGACGCCCGCCAGCGCACCATATATGTCAACCTCACCGTGAGGGTTTATATCAACGAGATGCCGCAAGACGACGCATACACACACACCCACTACCCCGACGTGAGCGGCAAACCTGCCGTGGTGGTGGTGGGCGCAGGACCGGGCGGACTCTTTGCCGCCCTGCGCCTCATCGAGGAAGGACTGCGACCCATTGTGCTCGAACGTGGCAAAGACGTACACGAACGCAAGAAAGACCTGGCCCTCATCACCCGCACCCAGAAGGTGGACACCGAGAGCAACTACTGTTTCGGAGAAGGTGGGGCTGGAGCCTACAGCGACGGCAAGCTCTATACCCGCAGCAAGAAACGAGGCAGCGTGGACAAGATACTCAACGTCTTCTGCCAGCACGGGGCTTCAACCTCCATCCTGGCCGACGCCCATCCGCACATCGGTACCGACAAGTTGCCACGTGTCATCGAGAACATGCGGCTGCAAATCATCAAGAGCGGTGGCGAGGTACACTTCCAAACCAAGATGACATCGCTGCTGCTCGACGGCGACCGCGTGGCCGGCGTGCAGGCCGCAGACCTGACAACGGGTGCGGAGCTCACCTTCAGGGGCCCCGTCATTCTGGCCACAGGCCACAGCGCACGCGACGTGTACCGCTACCTGGCAGCCAGCCATGTAGAGATGGAGGCCAAGGGCATTGCCATGGGGGTGCGCCTGGAGCACCCCTCAGCCCTCATCGACCGACTGCAATATCACAATGCGCAAGGGCGTGGACAGTATCTGCCGGCAGCCGAATACTCGTATGTAGCACAGGTGGAAGGAAGGGGCGTTTACTCGTTCTGCATGTGTCCGGGCGGATACATCATCCCGGCGGCCACCGGTCCGCAACAGATTGTGGTCAACGGCATGTCGCCCGCCAACCGCGGCACACGATGGTCGAACAGCGGCATGGTGGTGGAGATACGCCCCGAAGACATCGCAAAGATAGAAACCGGACAGCCGGCAACCGACAGCGAGGAGGACGCCGACGAGACGCTGCGCACGATGCGACTGCAAGAACAACTGGAGCTCACCTGCTGGCAGCAAGGCAACATGCAACAGACCGCCCCTGCCCAGCGCATGGCCGACTTTGTGAACCGCCGACTGAGCTACGACCTCCCGGAGAGCAGCTATGCCCCGGGGCTCATCAGCAGTCCGCTGCACTTCTGGATGCCCTCGTTCATCACCACGCGCCTGCAACAAGCGTTCGCCGAGTTTGGTAGGCGCAGCCACGGCTTCCTCACCAATGAGGCTGTGCTCATTGCCGCCGAGACACGCACCTCGAGCCCGGTGCGCATACTGCGACAGGCCGACACCCTGCAGCATGTGCGACTGGAAGGGCTCTTCCCCTGCGGCGAGGGGGCGGGCTATGCCGGTGGCATCGTGTCGGCAGGCATCGACGGCGAACGCTGTGCCGACATGGCGGCGCAATATGTACGCGGCGGCGGCAGGGTCTAAGTCTGCCCGCCCCCACCATCTATGCAGACAGCCATGCAGACTATGATTGTCTGCATGGCTGTCTGTCTGTTTTTATCAATGCCTGGCACCGGCGACGGTCCTCTTTCCGAACGGGCCAGACCACTTTCCGAACGGGTCAGAAAGGACGCAGGGGCGGGGCGTTCTCACGCCCCCATCGCAATCATCCCCGTTCCGTCAGCGTTGCGCTGCCTCCTTGAAAGCATCCATGATGATGGTGGGCTGCTGGTCGACAAAAGCCCCCAAGGGGTAAGGGCCCTCCAACTCTGGAGCCCAGTAGAACACACCATGGCAGTGGCCGTCGGTCTGATTGCGCGCGGCATCGATGATGGCCTTCAGGATGCGCTTGCCGGCCTCGGGCTTGCGGGCCTCTACGCCGGTCTCCACGACCATGGTCTCGGTGCCATACTTCTGCACCAGATGCTTGATGTTGGCCGTGAAACTGCGCACAGTGCCCTGCCAGTCTTTCTCGAGTCCGGCCTCCTGGTCCCAGTAGGGATAGACGCTAAGGCCTATCATGTCCCACTTGGTGCCATATCGCCGCAGACCGTCGAAGATGAAGTCGTAGCGTTGCTGGTCGGACCCGCCATCGAGGTGGACGATGACCTGTGCGTCGGGGTACACGGCCTTGACGGCATCATAGCCCACCTGCGTGAGTTCGGCATACTGTTGCATATTGTCTTCGGCCCTGCCCACCGGCCACAGAAAGCCATGTGTGGTCTCGTTGCCCACCTGCACCCAGCGCACGTCTATCTGGTTGTCCTTAAGCAGGTTGAGCACTTCTTTGGTATGCTCACCCAACTGGTACTTGAGCTCATGGTAGTTGAGATACTGCCACTCGGCGGGAATGGTCTGCTTGTGTGGGTCGGCCCACCAGTCGCTATAGTGAAAATCGACCATCACCGCCATGCCATAATAGCGTGCCCGCTTGGCCATCTCCAGCACATCGGCCTTGCCCGACCAGCCGCCTCGCGGGTTGACCCACACCCGCAGGCGCACGGCGTTGAGTCCGTAGTCCTTCATCAGGGCGGTGTTTTCGCGAATCTCACCTTGTGTGTTGTAAAGTCTGACACCGCGCGATTCCAGTTCGGTGGTGCCGCTGATGTCTGCACCCAGCCAGAAGGTTTTGCTATCCTGCGCATGCAGGGTCATGGCAAAGAGGGCCGCACAGGCCAGCAGAATGTCTTTTTTTCTCATCATCGAATCTTTGTTTGGTTACTACTCAAGGGGGTAATGGGTTGGCTCTCGCCTCCCTTACGGCCGCAGGCGGCGGCAGGCCATGGGCTGACAGGACTAGAAGTCAAGACGGTCGACCACCATGTCGGCACCGGCCTCCAGCAGTTCTTCACGTGTGCCATTGCCGTAAGTCACGCCACAGGCATGGCATCCGGCACGCTTGCCCATGAGGATGTCGTAGGTCATGTCGCCTATGACAAGCGTTTCTTCGGGACGTATGCCAAAATGGTCGAGGGTCTTGAGCGCCGGGCAGGGGTCGGGCTTGGCGCGCTCCACGTCCTCGCAGCCTAGGATGAGCGAGATATAGTTGTCGAGGTGCATCTCGTGTACGAAGTCTTGAAGCGACCGGTGGCCCCTGCTGCTGGCAATGGTGATGATGGCCCCCTGGGCGTGCCACCGCTTGATGGCCTCGATTACTCCTGGGAATACAGGTACCGGCGACTTGCGCTTGTTTTCCTCGAAGAGGCGATGATAGATGCCGGCACATGTCTCTGCCTGCGGTTGCGACATGGGCATGACGGCTTTGAAACACTCTACCAGGGGTAGGCCGATGGTCTTGCGGCAGGCCTCGGGAGTACACTCGGGCAGGCCGGCGGCGCGCAGGGTGGCCTGCATGGTATCGGTAATCACTTTGTTGGTGTCACCCACGGTGCCGTCGAAATCGAGGATAACGAGTTTGTATTTCATCATTTTTGATAGTCTTTGTCAGTTGTTCTCAACTGTGCCAAGAGGGTGGCACAGCCGTCCTCGATGAGGTCGAGGGCAAGATCAAAGTCGCGGTCGCCGCCATAGTAAGGGTCGGGTACGCTCGTGGCGTGGGGATAATGGGCCAGAAACTGTGTCATTCTGACCACTTTCCTACGGTCGGCATCGCTGTCGGCCATACGTGTAATGGCCCGATAGTTGTCGTCGTCCATGGTGACTATATAGTCGAAGGCATCGAAATCGAGCGAGGCATCAAATTGTCGGGCATGGTGGTCGAAGTTGTAGCCTCGCATCCGTCCATGCTTGCGCATGCGTGCGTCGGGCAACTCGCCCACATGCCAGTGGCCGATACCGGCTGAGTCGATATAAAACTGGTGTTGCAATCCTTGGTCGGCAACCATTTTCTCCATTACCCCATTGGCGGCCGGAGACCTGCAGATGTTGCCCAGGCAGATAAAGAGTATCTTTGTCTTGTCCATATACTGATGTATAGATACCGGAGGATTGATGACAAGATGTGTGGCGCGATAGCTTGGCAAGACCTGTACCTGCATACACCTTATTATATATCGAGGCCTCCGGTGATTGATGATGCAAAAATAACAACATTTTGTCACAATCGGCCATAAAGAGAAGAGTTATTTTGCTCGCTGAGAAGAAAACGCGCACTTTATCGTCCCCCCATGACCAACCTACAAAATTAGGCTATCAAGAAGAGCACAGAAGGAGGGGCATTAGGAGCGCCGAAGGGCACCACTTTGGCATTATTGTACATGTTTCTCAAAGGGAGATGACTAATTTTATCTTTTTTCATTCGAAAATGTTTGTATAGTGAACAGCCGATAAAACGGCTATTCTGGTTTAACTTGTTTGTTTTGACACAATAAAAGAAATAGCAGGCTGCGGAATGCCGTCTGCGACTATTGGGTAGGCATTTAAATTTTA